>NZ_CAWUDP010000001.1:0-310125 GCF_963920835.1 Scytonema sp. PCC 10023 | reverse complement strand
ACAGAAGCTGGGCTTGAATACACATAGTGACTTTTATGTCAATGCGTAAGTCCTAGACCTAGAGGGCAGGGCAAACGCATCTAAATATTAATCAAGGTGAGATTGTAGAGGGTGCGCCGATGCCTCAATAACAATATTCGGTGCTAAATCTTTCATAGTGATAAAGATAGGTGGGCAATGCCCACCCTTATTTTATGCGTAGGCGCGTTGTTTTCTGCCTGCTTACTATGGCAACGCCTATCTATTCTCTAGTTGCTAAAAGCATCCTTGATTGTATCAATAGCGCTTTCAACAGCATTCTTTGACCTATCTACTTGCTCCTTAGTCCGAGCTGCATCTTCCTCTGCTCTTTTGTAAATTCGAGCCTCATCTCTGTTTGCTTTGCGCTCAACAACACTTCCATTGTCATCCGTTGCTTGCTCAACTCGATCGGTATTTTTATTTGCAGTTCGCTCAACGCGCTCTTTGGTATCTTCGATGAAATCCTTAGATAATTTAGCACCTTTGTTGAGGTTATCTTGAACCTGTGAGCTAATGTCTGCCTCGGCGATTAAGGTTGCAGCAGGAGCAGCCATTGCTGCGGTGTTTGAGAAAAACGCACCTTGCCAAACGAAGGCTACAGCTGACACACAAAACACAGTTGTAGCCAGAAAGCGTCCTACAGTTGAAAGCCGTTTCATCAAATCATTCAATTTCATGGAATAGATCTTCATTTCTATTTAGCATCCTATTTTTACTTGATTTGGCTTTGAAGCTAAATCGTTCCGTAGACAGAGGTTCTTCGGTCTTGGCTCTCCCCGGCGTCAACGCATGGGGATTCAATTCCTAAATTTTCACATCCAAGGTACGCACCAAAAAAGCCCAAATGTCTGCTGTTTCCTCAATCCTCTTAGTTGTGGGTTTACCAGCACCGTGTCCCGCCTTTGTCTCAATTCTAATGAGCACTGGCGCATCACCAGTGTGAGCAGCTTGCAAAGCCGCAGCAAATTTGAAACTATGTGCGGGAACAACGCGATCGTCATGATCGGCTGTGGTAATTAATGTTGCTGGGTAAGCTGTACCCGGTTTCAGGTTGTGCAATGGTGAATAGGCATAAAGTGCTTTGAAATCCTCTTGGTTTTCTGGGGAACCATATTCAGAAGTCCAAGCCCAGCCAATAGTAAATTTATGGAAGCGCAACATATCCATCACGCCTACAGATGGCAAAGCAGCACCAAATAAATCGGGACGTTGAGTGATGCAAGCACCCACCAGTAGTCCCCCGTTGCTTCCACCAGCGATCGCTAACTTAGCAGGTTTTGTATACCCGTTAGCAATGAGCCATTCAGCAGCAGCGATAAAGTCATCAAACACATTCTGCTTTTTCAGCTTCATTCCCGCCTGATGCCATTCTTCTCCATACTCACCACCACCACGTATGTTGGGGATAGCATAAACACCGCCCATTTCCATCCACACCAAATTACTGACAGAAAAGCTAGGGGTTAGAGAGATGTTGAAACCACCATAACCAGATAGCAATGTTGGGTTATTTCCATCTAATTTAATTCCCTTTTTGTGGGTAATAAACATTGGCACTTGGGTGCCATCTTTGCTTTTATAAAAAACTTGCCTTGTCTGGTAATTATCAGGGTTAAAATCTACCTTGGCTTGACGGAAAACTTCACTTTTTCCGCTTACCATGTCGTAGCGATAGATAGTTCCTGGCGTAGTAAAGCTGGTAAAATTATAGAAGGTTTCGGTATCATAACGCTTGCCATCAAATCCTCCAGCAGAACCAATTCCAGGTAATTTTACTTCGCGCACAAATGCGCCGTTCAAGTTAAAAATCTTAATTTGGCTGTAAGCGTCTTTGAGATAATCAGCAACCAATTGATTATTAATTATGCCGACACTTTCCAAAGTTTCCGCAGCTTGAGGAATGATTTCTCGCCACCCCTCCTTCATCCCTCCCTTACTAACAGAAGAGGGGGGGATTTTGGTATCAATGGCAATAACTCGTCCTTTAGGCGCATCGAAATCAGTGCGGAAATAGAAGATGCTACCGTCATTGTCGATAAAACTGAAATTTGACTCGAATTCCTTGATGAGTTCTACAACTTCCGCTTTTGGATTGGTCAAATCTTTGTAGAAAACCAAATTTCTGGGGTCACTTCCTTTCCATACTGAAATGATCAAGTAGCGCCCATCTT
Source organism: Scytonema sp. PCC 10023 (assembly GCF_963920835.1). Lineage (NCBI taxonomy): Bacteria > Bacillati > Cyanobacteriota > Cyanophyceae > Nostocales > Scytonemataceae > Scytonema > Scytonema sp. PCC 10023. Next base: position 307,933 of record NZ_CAWUDP010000001.1, on the reverse strand, counting down.
CCGTCACATCGCCACTAAATCCCCATTCCTTTTGGTCTTGACGATGGTAAATGAGCAAATCTTCTGATTGGGGTGTTCCTAACTTGTGGTAGTAAAGCTTTTGGTAATAGTTGACATCTTCTAATTTGGTTTTTTCATTCGGTTCATCGTAACGACTGTAGAAAAATCCTTTGTTATCAGTTGTCCACGATGCCCCAGAGAATTTAATCCAATTCAGGTGGTCTTTGAGATCTTTTCCAGTTTCAACATCCCTGACTTTCCACTCTTGCCAATCAGAACCAGCAGTAGATAAACCGTATGCTAAAAGCTTACCATCTTCGCTGACAGCTACTCCCGAAAGGGCAACAGTACCATCTTTTGAAAGGGTATTGGGGTCGAGTAAAACTTTTGGTTCAGCGTCGAGAGAAGTTAAAGTGTATAAGACAGACTGATTTTGTAAACCATCGTTTTTGAAGTAAAAATAACGGTTACCTTCTTTGAAAGGAAGACTATATTTTTCGTAATCCCATACTTTTGTGAGACGCTGCTTAATTTTTTCTCTGGCAGGAATTTCCTCAAGATAGCCAAAAGTCACTTTATTTTGTGCCTCAACCCAAGCCTTAGTTTCTTTTGAGTCGGGGTTTTCTAACCAACGGTAAGGATCTGCTACCACAGTACCATGGTAGTTCTCTACTTGATTGCTTTTCTCGCTGGGTGGGTAAGTCAGGTGTTTTTCGGCAGGCATAGTGTTTAAAGCTAATTCTTTCTTGACATAGTTCCAAGATAGAACCTTGCCTGGGGGTTTTTGTACATCCGGCGCAATTAAAGTGTGAGAATCATTCGGTGTTTGAATTTTAGCAACAGCAACTGTAGCAGGGAACAACCCACTGCCCAAGATGACAACAACGAATAAACTCACTAAAAATAGGCGTGATAATAAAAGCACTTTAGTCATAAGTAAATTTTACTAGGTTCAGTGATCGCAATTTTATGGGTGAGTAGATTAGAGATTTAACGATAGCAATAAAATTGAGTTGTGAGAAAAGTACCCCGAAATGGAAACCTCCACCTAGACCTGATGGCACGTGATTTTAGGTTGCATTCCCGGCGTATGTCTCAACGTCACCTCAGATCTTGCACCCAACAAGAGCCAGAGGCTCTAATATCTCGTTACCAGGTTGAACCTGGTAACGAGGGTTTGGAGGCTTCGCCTCGTTACTGTTGCAACTCTTGCAAGATCTCAGTCACGCAACTTTCGGAGGTGATTTACACTAACACAGCGTTGCGATCACCGTTGGCGGAGCGTGCGCTTTGCGCTTAGGCGGGCACTTCGTGCCATCGCATTCCCAAAAATAAACCCCCCTAACACAAGGTTAAGGGGGCGAAAGATTTCGTACATTTCTGTAAGCTGCTAAGTACTATGTGCAAGCGAAGTTGACTTATGCACTTGGAAGGATGGCTGGCTGAAAACCCCTTGCCTTTAGACGCTACAACGACTAACCATTACTCGTACTGTTAACCAATTTCTCCCCTTTGAGCATCCGCCCTGCTGCTTCGAGTAGGGCTTCCTCAAGATAAGGTTTGGTGAAGTAGCCGCTTGCACCTAGTTGAATTGCCATTTGTCTGTGCTTATCTGCACCGCGTGAAGTGAGCATGGCAATGGGCAAATGATTTAGCTTCGCATCTTTATGTATGCGAAAAAGCAACTCCAAACCATCGCACCGGGGCATTTCAATGTCGCAAAATACAATATCGCAAGGTAAACCTGCACGCAGTTTATCCCAAGCTTCCTGACCATCACGCGCCTGTTCTACGCGATAACCAGCTTTGTGAAATGTGAGCGACAGCAATTCCCGGACTGTAATTGAGTCATCCACAATCAACACTGTCGGGTCAATCTTATCAGGAGTGGTTTCTTGTACAACAGGAGTATCCTGCTGCTCCCAATTGACAGTACGCTGTTTAGAAATTTTTCCTTGGAAAATATCAATGATTTCCAGCACATCAGCAATAGGCATAATGCGACCATCTCCCAGGATAGTCGCACCAGCAACACCAATGGGTTTGGGGAATGGTCCTTCAAATTGCTTAATAACGATTTCTTGCTCGTTAAGTACTTGGTCTACCTGTAGGGCAATCAGGACATTTGCCGATCGCACAACGACCACAGAAATCATGTCGTCATCCCGGTGACCACCATAAATGCTACTTCGACTGATTTGACGATTGAAAGTTAAAATTTCTTTGAGCGATCGCAATGGCAGCAGTGTATCACGCCAAGGAATGTATTTTTGCCCGTCAGCACCTTGCTGTATTATGTTTACAGGAACATCTAAGGTATCTTCGACACCATCGATTGGGAAACCAATGCGGGCTTTATCAGATACGCAGCACAGAGCTTTGCAAATACTTAGGGTTAGGGGTAGACGAAGGGTGAAGGTCGTTCCCCTACCTACAATCGAATCAATGTTAATTGTTCCTCGGATTTCACTCGTCCTAGCGCGAACGACATCCAAACCGATACCACGACCTGCTAATTCATCTTCTTTTTCTTTGGTACTAAAACCTGGCAAGAACAGCAAATCGTAAACATCTAAAACAGATAAAGTTTTAGCTTGTTCTGGCGTTCTTATGCCCATCTTGATTGCTTTTGCCTTCACCTGTTCTATATCAATACCTGCACCATCATCAGTGACAGAGATGACGGTTTGGTTTCCTTGATGGAAGGCGCGGACAGTAATAGTTCCCACAGGTAGCTTACCTTGAGCTTGTCGCACTTCTGGTGTTTCGATACCGTGGGCAATTGCATTGTTCAGTAAATGCGTCAGCGGGCTTTTGAGATGTTCCAAAATCACTTTGTCTATCAAAGTATCTCCACCTTCGATAGTTAGCTGCGCTTGTTTGCCACACTTGAGAGCGCTCTCGCGTACTCCTCGCTCTAAAGGAGTGGTAACATCAGCAAAAGACTCCATTCGCGATCGCGTTATGCCCTCTTGTAGCTGGTTACTAACCTGCCGCAACTGTCGCGCCACTCGATCGCTGTCTTCGGTGACAAAATTAATGTCACTTGCTGCCTCACGCACCCGTACAATAAGTTCAATCATTTCCAAAGACAGGGTATGGAAAGGAGTAAACCGATCCATTTCCAATTCTGTAAAACCCCTGTTTGTATCTTGATTATTATACCCAGTATTATTTCTGCTATTTCTACGGTTGGCTAAAAGAGATGCTTCTAATAGCGAGCGATCGTACAATTCCCGCATCCTCGCACCAACATCACTCAACTGCTGCACCTGATCGAGCAAGTTATCTAGAAACTGTCGCAGACGTTCTTGATCCTGTTCTAGGGTATTGCGATTGACTACCAACTCTCCCACCAAATTGCTGAGGTCATCCAGATGCTTGACAGGAACCTTCATCAGTTGTTGAAATTTCGCAGGGCGAGAGACGGAGGGATGACGAAGAGGTAATCCCTTCACCATCTCCTTCAATTCTTGAAATCGAAAGTTAATATCCTGTTTAGCTGTATCTGATGTTACCTCATCTGACACTAAAAACGGTAATTTTGCTTGGGCGGTAACTTCTTCTGGTTTATATTCAGTAACACTTGGTACAACTTCCAATAGTAACTTATCTAACTCTGCAAATTCTTCATTCAAGGAAGTATTCATTTTTTGAGAAAATTCCTCTTCTGAAGAAAGTGCTTCTGTCGTTTCCGTTGTTGCTGTCAAAATGAGACTAGCATCTTTGTCTATTGCTGCTAACAGTTTAGATAAATCATCTTCAAGTTCCTGTTGCTCTTGAAATAAACCCTCTAATTCATTTAATAGATTTTTCTCGTTGATGTGTAGTGTGCTTTCCTGGGCTTGCAACTCACTGGCGGCTATGTTTTCTACTATCTGTTCTGTATTAACTGGCAACTGAGTCGTTTCTGCTGCCAAGAAATCTTCATTTAAATCAATTTTTGAATCTGGTTGTAAAGCATTATCTGTGAAGTCAAAATCTACTGGCAAGATAGTCTCTGCTTCAATGTCTATAACTGTTACCTCTGCAACATCAGCATCATCTGTTTGTGGGATAGTCTCTGCTTCGATGTCTACAACTGTTACCTCTGCAAAATCAACATCATCTGTTTGTGAATCTGTTTGTGAAATAGTCTCTGCTTCAATGTCTACAGTTTCTAAGTGTACCTGTGAAGGTTCAGGAGTCAACGTAAAACTTATGCCTTCAGGTGGTTGTCTAAACAACAAACTATTGAGGAAATCCTGTTGTTCATCGGCAAAAGGATTTTCTGTGGTGTCAAAAAGTGTGACATCGTTTGAGGAAACTGTTGGCGTCTCCTCAAATAAGACTGGTACAGTATTTTCATTTTCTACCTTCAGAAACTCAAGATTGAGTTCACTCGATGCTTGTGTTAAATCCGCTTGTGCAGTTTCTGGAGGTGTCGTAAATTCTGGCGTTAATTCTAGAGCTTCTGGCTGTTGCGAAAAGCCACTCTTTTCTGTGGAAGACACTTCCCTGTAGTAAGCTCTACTTTCAGCATCTATACTAGTGTCAATAGAAGATGTCGTTGAATGTGTTGGTGATAGCTCCTCAAACAAATCATCATCAGCTTGCGATGAAAATATCAAATCAAACTGCTGTTGCGACTGAAAATTGAGATCTAAATCTTCTAAATTCAAACCTGAGGTGGAGATCAAGGGGTGCTCAATATCATCAAAAATTTCCTCCGCAGCAGCCAACAAAATTTCTTCCAATTCCCTTGCTGAATCCTGTTGATCGACAGAACCAAATTCGTCCTTTTGTCTTTCCTCAGCTTCTGAGAGCCAGAAGTTGCTCAAATTATCTATCTCAGGCATTGCAGCGAAGAAATCCGCAGGCTTGTTCCCAGACAAGGCTATGCTATTATCTGCCTCTGTCTCGGCAAATAGCTCTTCTAAAGTCAAGTTTTCGTTATTATCTCGGGTAGTTTCTGTTTTTTTGAAATCATCAAAGCTCGTTTTTTGATTGTTGGAAAGCTCGATATTAGGGATACTCTCTGTTTGTATTTGATTGATTTGACCTGTAGATAAAAAACCATTTTCATCTAGCAGCAGTTCTAATAAACTTCCCACCTCGTCTTGTATTCTTTCACGCCCACTAGTAACCTGTTCTAAGTCGGATAGTGTATGTTTTGTTACAGTTTTATGTGCAACTATCTTATCGCTACTTAACTGACTTGTGTTCTGACTTGCCGATTCTAAATTCTCTTCATAAAATAAAAACTTTCTCTCAGTATCCTCAGTGTTACTGTTACTTGAATTTATTACTAATTTCTTTTCAGCGTTAATTTCTAAAATTTCTTCTTTGTCCCAAGATTCATATAAGTCAGAACTTTCACTTTCAAACAAATCAGCCAAGGTATTCAAGTCGGCTGTTCCTACCTCTAGGCTATTAGTGTCTGTACTGCTATCAGTCAGAGGTGCGTTGTCATTGCTATTAAATTGCTCTAATATCTCAGATAAGCTAGTAATTCTGTCTTGCGGAGCAATGTCTAAAAGTTCTGTGGAAGCAGCATCACTTGTTGTTTGTGAAATAACTTTATTAATAACCAGACTGTTGAATGTGCTAGAAATAGTTGGTGGCAATTCTAATTGTTGTGCTGGAGTATTTGCCAAATTATCTACTAAATCAAGCTTACTTTTCACGGGCTCGATCAACCTCGCTTCCATTCCTCTCTCCTCATAGGAGAGAGGCTTTGAATTCTCCCCCTTCGCTTGTAGAAAAGGGGGCTGGGGGGTTAGGTTTGACGTTGGTTTTTCCACATGATCTGAAAAGTCAGCTAAATCAAGGGGTATTTCTAACAATTCAATTTCTTCTACCCTAACAAGTGCTTGCAGCTGCTGACTTATTGTCATTTCAGCTTCCCTACCAGCACTGACGAATTCCAGAGCGTTTTTAAAATCTGTGATGACGATTTTGGCTAAACTCAGATAAGTGTTTTTGGGATTAGCGATCGCACTTTCTGCTGTGTGACACAAACGACACCAGTTAAACCAATTGAATTCTTCACCAAGTTCAGCTAAATGCTGACAGCACTCTTGAAGCTTTTGCCGAGTTTCGGGTGTTGCGGTTTGTTTAAACAGTTGTAACATTTCCCGCAGTGTCCGGATAACCTGAGATTGCAGACTTTGCAGGTTTTGCCAACTCTCGCTTTTTTTTGGCGCGGTTTGTGGTAGCGTTACACTATCAATTCGTGGTATCACCTCACCCCTGCCCCTCTCCTTGCCAAGGAGAGGGGTGCCCGGAGGGCGGGGTGAGGTTTTTGAACGCAACTCAGTATTACATTGATGTACAAGAAACTCCAAATGTTCGTGCAACGATTTGAAAACTGTTTCTGTCTCTGACATTAAGGTACTCGCAGTTTCTTCAGTCAGTCCAAAAGGTTGCTGCAAATGCTCTAACAGCGCTTTCAAGGTATCACATACACCAAGAAACAAAGATTCTAACTTTTGGTCAACTTTAACCGAATGATTTTTCAGAACTTTGAAACAGTCCTCCAAACGGTGCGCCGTGTGCTGAATGCTACTCAGACCAAGCATCGCCGCTCCTCCCTTGATAGAGTGAGCCGCCCGGAAAACTTCGTTAATCATTTCCGGGTCGTCTAAGGTACTCTGGAGATTCAGCAACCCCTGCTCTATCGTATTCAGGTGGTCTTTTGCTTCCTCAATGAAGTAACCCAAAATGCGTTGTTGTTCTGGCAGCATAGTTTTTAGTCAAGAGTCAAGAGTCAAGAGTCATTAGTCATTGTAGAGACGCGCCATGGCGCGTCTGTACATCTTTGTCATAGCAAATAACAAATGACTAAATTACTTAGTATTTTCAGCGGTTTCGACTCGGAAGCGTTCAACGGAAGTGATGAGTTCGCGAGATACACTCACCAAATTTTGTAAAGCACCGGAAACTCGTTGTGCTTCAAGAGAAGTGTCTTGCGCTGTTAATTCTACAGATTGCATAACAATCGTGACAGCGCGGGAAGTTTTGGTTTGTTCGACTGTGTCCGAGGTAATGCCACGGACTAAAATATCAATGCGCTTGGCGACTTGAATGATGTTTTCTAGCGATCGCTTGGCTTGTTCTGCCAATTTTGTACCTTCAATAACTTGTTGTGTACCTTCCTCCATCGCCGTCATCACAGAGCCTGTATCGCTCTGAATTTGCATCACTATTTGTTCTATTTCTTTCAATGACTTAGCTGATTTATCTGCTAACTGGCGCACTTCATCCGCCACAATTGCAAAGCCCCGTCCGGCAGATCCCGCGCGCGCCGCCTCAATGCTCGCATTGAGTGCTAACAAATTCGTCCTGGAAGCAATCTGGGAAACCAACGCCACAATCTTGGAAATTTCTTGGGAAGACTCCGCCAGTCGCTTGACTTTGCGGCTTGTTTGAGCGACGGTTTGCCGAATTTCTAAAATCCCCGCCACCGTGTTTTCCACTGCTTCTCCACCTTGAACGGCAATGTCGCTAGCCTCACGGGCTACAGCTTCTGCTTCCCGTGCTGCTTCTGCTACGCGTTGGATCGAGTCAGTCATGATCTGTACAGAATTTAGCGTCACCCCTAATTCTTCTGCTTGGCGCAGAGCATCGCTAGATAATGCCCTTGCAAAGATTTCAGAATTCGTTGCTCCTCTAGTCACTTCCTGGGCTGCTACTTTCACTTGTTGCACAAGATCGCGGAGGTTTTGGATTGTGAGGTTAAAAGCATCAGCGATCGCTCCGAGTACATCGGCACTCACTTCAGCTTGCACCGTCAAATCTCCCCTAGCGGCTCCTTCGACATCATCTAACAAGCGAATCACCTGGCGTTGCAGGCTTACTCTCGCTGACTCCAGTTCTTGAGCCTTACGTGTCGCTTCATTTGTAGTCGTAAATATAACATGACTCATTTCATTAAAGCCAGCAGCGAGCTGCCCGAATTCGTCTTGTGAAGACACCGTGACTTGGGCATTGAAATTTCCTTGGCGCACAGCATCAAATTGAGCTTGCAAATCTCGTGCAGTGCGGCGAATTTGCCTGTGGGCGAAATTCCCTATAATACCTGTGGTAACAAAAGAAGTGATTCCTGCTGTTAAGGCGATCGCCCAACCTGTGTTTTGCATAGACTCCCGTTGTTCCGGTGGCGACAAGTTAGCAGCAACAAAGCTGACTCCAGCGACAACCACTGCTGAGACAACACCTACAGTACCAGCGACAATCCATTGCTTGGTTTGTAAGGAGGCATTTTCCAATGGAGCAAGAAAACCTTGCTTGATGGATTGGGGTTTTATCTTCGAGGTATCAGCTTGGGTAAAGACTGTTTCTCCTTGTTGAGAAGTCGTGAGCGTGAATAGTTGCGAGTGGCGATGGGGAAGCCCTCCCTCTGCGCCAATGCTCTTTACGGTGGGGAGAGTGGCGTCATCATCTTTAAGGTTGCTTTTTGAAGTGAAATCGCCATTTTCCCCATTAGGTACAGTCTCCACTGTACTCAGTAACTTACCGTTGTTTTCCACTGATGCTGAACGCATCTGTGAATCTTCAAAGCGAGAATCTGCTGTAAGGTCAAACCCTGGTATGTTCCCCAAGTCGTCAAATTCATCAAAGTCCTCTAAAAACTCTATATTATTCCCTTGAGAGTTATTTTCGCTCAATGTGCTACTTTTCTTTTCCAAGCTACTGTTTGTTTGTAAATCAAGTGCAAATGCTGGGCTACTATTTTGCTGTTTAATCTCCGAATTTTTGTTAGCAGAATTTGTATTATTTTCTTCCTTTTGAAGACTCTGTTGTGAAATATGTTCCAGCCAAAAATTCGGCAACTCTAATTCTGCTTGCGTTTCTCCATGACTTGCATGACTGAGTTTTGATGCCTCTTGTTGATTAACAGCAAAAGGGTTGTCGCTAAAATTTTCTTTGGGATGAGACGTACCAGATACAGTTCTATCGTTTCTTGGTAGCTCAAATGCACTGCTACCAGGTACTTCTACGTCGTCAGCGTCTTGATGCTTATCCAAGGAGTTTAAATCAAAGCTGTTACTATTAAAATCTTGATAATGCGCCAAATCTTCTAATTCTTGTTGCTGAGCTTGAGGTTCAAAAGAGTCCGAAAAATTCTTGTTTCCATCATCGTGCTTCTCAACCACGACCGCGTCTACTTCACCTTGGTATTTTTTTATCTTGTCAATACCATTTTGGGCAAGGCTGATGAGTTCTTGGTCATCAGTGAACTCCAACACCTTTTGGTATTCTGCTTTTGCCACGTCATACTGCTGTAAAATGTAGTAGACGTGACCCCGCAGCAAACGGATGTTAGGGTCATCAGGTAAATCTTGCACCACTTGGTCGATGAGAGTGGCTGCTTGTTGGTAGTTTCCTTGTACGTAGGCTTTATAAGCTTGCTGATATATCTGCTCGCAATCTTTTATACTCGCTGCCATTTCCTGCCTCCATTTCATACCAATTTGAAAAAAGAATGCGACAGATACACACTCCCAAACCCTGGTTATATCTGGCTTTCTTAATTTTGAATTTTGAATTTTGTAAACGCCCCCTGGGCGGCTCTTTCAAGGGTATTTTGAATTGGTATCATCCTGCCCACCGTGTACTTCGTAAAATTGCCGTTTGATCAAGCAGCCGCAGACACTGATTTTTTTTTGCCTCTAGTATCCACTCTCCCCGTAAAAACGGAGCCATTGTGTCTGGGACACGAGTTGGTGCAACTAGATGTTTTACGTCCAGCCAATCCATACCACCAATTGCTTCAACTGCCAAGCCGACTATTGTGTCTTGCTCTTCTATCGCAATCACAGGAATCTCAGCTTGGTTGGTATTCAAGGCAGTTGGTTCTCCCAAAAATTGACCCAAATCAGCCACCCAAATGACTCGACCTCGTAGATTTAGAGTACCCAAAAGCAAAGCAGAAGCGTTAGGAATCGGCGTAATTCTATCAGGGCTGAGTTCGATAACCTCCCGAATACCTGTAGCTAGTAGTGCAAACTCCTGATTTGAGGGAATATAAAACCTTAAACATAACTCTGTTTCTGGACTTTCTACTTGTAATTCAGGACGGGAGTGGTCTTGTCCGCTTCCTTCTAAAAAGTCCGGTTTATTAACCATGTTGTGTTCATCCTTATCCTCGCAGCAGTTGTTTGACTGTTTCCACCAACTCAGTTGGTTGGAACGGCTTGGTTATATAAGCATCTGCTCCTTGCTTCATACCCCAGTAGCGATCAAATTCTTCCCCTTTGGAAGAACACATCACTACCGGAAGATTTTGGGTTGTTGGATCAGACTTTAAGCGACGGCAAACTTCGTAGCCGTTCATCCGAGGCATGACGATATCCAAAACCACTAAATCCGGACAAGCAGTTTGAATTGCCTCCAATGCTTCTACTCCATCACTGGCATGGGCGACTGTTAAACCACTCGCTTTCAGGAGATATGTAAGCATCTCCCTTTGTGCGATACTGTCTTCTACAATCAGAACTATACTCATAAAACGCCTATGTACCTCCTGATGTAGACGTTCCTCATTGAAACATTTCCTGATTTCCCCACAAGCATTTACTGTATAAAATAATTCTATTTTTCACTCATTTCTTAAATAATAAGCTTATACTAAGGCTTGATATTTTTTACTACAGGTTTAAGGGTGTAAAGCGGCATCAACTTTATGCTTGTACGGATGTAAGGAGTTGCCGGGTCAATGCGGAACTTAGGGACTTCCAACTAAAAAAATCTCCAATTTGTAGTAATCCTGGAAATAAGAGCCTATTTATAAAGTAAATATTAAGTAGGGAAGCCAGTGCGGTGGACGGGTTCCCCGGCATAAAGCACCTGGCGTTGTGTTACGGCTATGGAAGGATTTCGGAGTTTGAAAGAGTGAGGATTAGCCGTAACGCACCATCTTTCAAAGGTGCGTTAAGCGTTGCTATAACGCACCCTACAATTTAAGGTTTACTTTATAAATCATCTCTAATGGTGGGTTACGGCGCAATGCAAGTCCTGTATGTAAAACCTCAACTGTCATGCGTCTAACCCACCCTACATAATGGATAATTTATTTTTTGGTACTCCCTTAGATCGAATTTAGCATTTAGGTAATATACTTTGACAATGTTAGTAATACTACGGAAGGCAGTATCACTACTATCAGTACAGAATAGAAATAAGTGACTTACGCACACTCTACGAATTCGGGCGCGTTCTAGCCTGCGGCACGCCGCTGAGCGCAAAGCGCACGCACTCGCGTTCGCGTCTAAGGCGTCTTGGCGGTTCAATAAATTAAGCTTTTTGACAATTTTTGCGTAAGCCCTGAAATATTGTCTGTAGTGTCTGTTCATTGATCTCACACAGAAGATAAATTAGACAGCATACTGCAACTTTTTTTAAGGTATAGCTTAAAACACGAGCATTAAGTACACAAAAGGAATAACGGTGTGCTGTATTTAGCAGAAGTACAAAAGCAGAAAGGCGGTTTACTTGGTAGTGGCAAAACCCAACTAAAACTACTGGCTTGTCAGCGAACTGACCAGAGTTGGAGTACAGTTTCCGAAGAAGTGATTGCTGCTGAGGAAGCTGGCAAATTAAGTGATGGAGTCCTTGTATTGGTTGAAATAAATCCGAATCGTCATGTGCAACGGATTCAGGAAGCAGCGCGTCCTTTAGTTAATATTTTGCAAAATTTTTCCCGTCAATTGGAAAAATTTAAGGTCAAAGAAGAAGAAATTGACCAATGGAAGCAGTCTTTGACGTTTCAAGCCCAAGAGTTGAATCGCCGTGAAATGGATATGGAAGCTCGCTTAGAAGAACTGCAACAAATGGAGGCGCAACAACAAGAATTAGAGACTTCTCGCGAGGAAATTGAAAAGTTGCACACAGAAATTGAGCGCAACCGTCAAGAACTAGAAGGAGCATGGGCTCACTTGCGGGGAGAGCAGCGTCGTTTCGAGGAGTACAAAGCAGAGTACCAGCATGCTGTGTTGGATGAAGAACAAAGTCGAGCGCTCAACGAGTTACTTGCTCAGCTGTCTACTAGCGTTGCTCCTATAGAAACAGTACGCGAACACCTGAATTTTGCCTTTGAAATACTTGAAAGCCAGCAGGCAATTTTAAACCCACACTGGCAACAACTCCAACAGCAGAAAACTGCGGTTAACCAACAGCAGGAAGAAGTTGAGCGCCAGTCGCAAGAATTATCTGAACGCCAAAGAGAATGGCAGCAAGCTCAAAATTCTCTTGAGCAACAAATAGCTGAATTGAACGTGAATACAGCTACTGTTGAGCGCAAGCAAGAGTATGCGCGAATCCTAAAAGAGCAACTGCGACACCAAGAAGAGCTACACGAAAAAATTCAGTTATTTGCTGCAACAATTGTTGATGCGATTCCCACTCGTAAACTTGATGTGGCAGCTTTGAAAAAAATGCCTCTAGAACAACTGCAAGATATAGTACAAGACTTGCAGCACAAGTTGAACATCGGCTCTAGCTTTGTTCATGAACAGGAACACGAACTGAAAGAAAAACAAAAAAATATAGAAGAACTCCAACAGAAAATCAACCAGGTATCCCAACCAGAAAGCGGTTTCTTAGAAGCCGAACTTACTGATGAAAAAGACCTCTACCAAATGCTTAATGAAACGTTGGTAGGACAACGCCGTAATTTGCTTGATCAGCAGTATATTTTCAAGCAATACCAAATAGTACTGCTGCAGCGACAAGGAAAAACTCTTGTGAATGAACAAGAGGAGACAAATATGGATTTAAAATCAATTCTTCTAGAAATTGAAATACAGCGACAACAACAGTCACAGGAGTTGGAAAACCTAGAGCGTGAGATTGAGCAAATGCTTGCCAATATTGAGCAAATGCACGAGGTCATTGCCCAACAAACGCAACAACAGGAGGTTCAACGTGATTTACTGCAAACTATGGAGCAAAATTTGTTTCTTTTGCAAACAGCAACCGCAGAATCGCGAGGACGGTTAAATTTATATTATGAAGCGTTACAACCTCTTCAGGATTGTGTCGATGGAATGCGGCAAAAGGTACAAGGAATTGCTGAATCGTTAGCCTCAGTGCAGGAAACAGGCGAGTATCAACTTCAAGCTGTTACCCAAATACGTCAGACACTCCTAAATTTGATATCTCAACCGCAGTTGCCAACCTCTTAAGAGGATGTCTGAAAAGTTTCAATAGACATCTCCAAAAACTAATCCCAAACCCTTGCGTTGTCTGGGTTAATATTTAATTTATGGAGAGGTCTCATAAGGTATATTTTGTCATTCTAAGTGGAGCGTGCCTCCTGCGGAGGAGCTACGCTAACGCGCAGCGTGTCCCCTTGGGACTTAGCGGAACGAAGAATCTCAGTTTTCCGTTAAATTTTGAGATGCTTCACTACGCTACCGCTACGTGCCTCGCAGAGCGAGGAGCTACGCTAACAGCATGACATTTTAGACTTCTCAGACATCCTCTAAGAAAGAAAGAAGAAACGATTGTAAAACAGAGAAAGAACTAGAGAAATTGCAGAGTGATTTAAACCTTTCAAAACCAGAAGTTGAGGAAATTATTCAACAACTAGAGGAACAGCGGAAGCAGGAGGAAGCGAAACGAAGACCTCCACTAAAGAGATTTGAATTTCAGGTTCCTACAGTTAACATCGGCAGCAAAACGATCAAGAAACCAGGTCTTCTTGGTAAGAAAACAGAAACCGTTACCACACTCAACATTAGCTATCAGCGAGGACAGGCAGACTATTTTGCTGAAGATCTGGGCAATGGAGTGACGCTGGAGATGGTAGCAATTCCTGGTGGAGTATTCTTGATGGGTTCTCCAACAAGCGAACTAGGGCGACAGGAATCTGAAAGCCCGTAGCATCGCGTCACTGTTCAACCCTTCTTTATGGGGACATTTGCAGTGACGCAGGCACAGTGGAGGGTAGTTGCTGCCCTGCCAAAAGTGAATCAGGATCTTAACCCTGATCCCTCACTCTTGAAAGGTGATCGTCGCCCAGTTGAACAAGTCTCGTGGTATGAGGCAGTGGAATTTTGCGATCGCCTAGCTCGAAAGACGGGCAGCCAATACCGTTTGCCGAGTGAAGCGGAATGGGAATATGCTTGTCGTGCCGGGACAACAACTCCCTTTTATTGTGGAGAGACGATCACAACGGATTTGGCAAACTATGACGGTCAATACACCTATGGTTCAGGCACAAAAGGGGTTTACCGAGAGCAGACAAGGAACGTGGGTAGTTTTCCGCGAATGCAAAATTTTCTAAGTCAGAGGTGATTGTAGCTGCATTAGCTCAGTATTTGGGTTGTACCGAGGATGTGCCACTATGTCAAAGAGTGAGTGAGCTAGAAGCGAAAGTCGAAGAACTGCAACTATTGATATGATAAAAAAACTAAAACTTTTGGGAGGTGTAAATGAGTGAAGTTCCTCTAGTTACCATAGTGATTTCATCGCAACTTCCCACTCAGGAAATAGAGTCTTTAGAAACATCGCTAGAGATGAATTCAATTAAGGTGCAAAAGTCACCAAGTCGGGTGGTAGGTGCAGATGATATAGTTTTTGTCGCTACAGTCATTTCAGGGGTAGCAGCAACAGCCCAATTAATAGATTACAGTATCAAAGTTGCTAAGGCGATCAATAATTGGCGGCGAGAACTCCGCTCAAAAGGAATAGAACCAAAAGGTAAGTTAGAACACCCAAAACGTCCTCCCCTAGATATCAGTAAGGCTACTGATGAGGAGATAGAGGAATGGTTGTCTCAAAAGTAGGTAAAAAAGTTCCCCTGAGTCCAGGGATAGAAGAAGTTACTAAACGAGATAATTGCTTCAGTAATCAAATTCTGATCTTGTTTTCAGCCCCTCTACTTAATGAAGACTTATCACCAGTAGAAAATTTATCAATCCAGAAAGAAATTGATGCCATTGCTTTAGTATTAGAGGATATATCTCATCCCATAGCAGTGGAAATAGTGGTGAAAGTAGCCACCTCAGAGACTCTAAAAAATGTGTTATCTAATCGTATAAAACCACTGATTATTCATTTTATTGGTCATGGGATGAGAGATGGCGATAGTACAGCCTTGGTGTTAGAAGATGAAGTGGGAATGACTCGTTCTTTTACTGAAGAAGAACTGGCGATCGCCTTATCAAATCAGAAGCAACCACCTTGTCAACTAGCATTGTTGAATGCCTGTCATTCAGAAAAGTTAGCTCAAGCTTTTGTGAAAGCAAGAGTGTCTCATGTAATTGCGGTTAACGCAGAAGATAAAATTCTAGATGTTGCAGCCCGATGTTTTTCTCGACGACTTTATCAGGCATTATTCAATCAAGATTCAATTGCTAATAGTTTTTTATTGAGTCGTAATGCAGTTAAACTTGATGATCAATTAAGAAAACTATTTAACTCTGAGACTTTTCAGCAAGGAGTTAATTTCGATGAAGCCTTCAAATTTCGATTACTACCCCAAGCTGAGCACAATCAATCGCTGATTATAGAACCAGGCGATTCACACCAGGTTATCTATCCCCAGTGGTCAAAGACTAATATTCCCCGTGACGATCCAAACTTTGTCGGGCGCAGACAAGAAATACATCAGGTAATTAAAGTACTGGTATCGGAGAAACGTTGTATTGCTCTCCACGGTATGGGAGGAATAGGTAAAACTGCCTTAGCTTATGCCATTGGTCGGTGGTTACACGAGCGCGATCGCTATAAGAATGGAGTTTGGTTTATTAGTTTACGCGATACTGATTCTGTAGGAACGCTGATTACCAAAGTTAAACAGAGTCTGGAATTAAGGAGTTTTGCTTTAGAGAAAGAGTTAAGGAATCATCGAGTGTTTTTGATTCTCGATGATTTGGATAGATTGATTGAGAAAGAATCCAATGAACTCATTGAATTTTTGAACTCGCTTTTAGAACAGTGTCCTAATTTAAGACTGTTGTTAACTTCCCGCGATTCTCTAGTAAGGGATATTATTGATTATTGCCATCAAGAAGAAGTTTGCAGCATGGGAGCGTCAGAAACAAGAGAAATATTTAGAAAGTATGCTCCATCACAAGCACAATGGGGAAATGATGATTTGGCTGAAGTTTTTCATCTTTTAGTAAAGTTTCTTGATGGTTATCCTTTAGCTATTAAACTAGCAGCATCTTATATGAGAGAAAAACAATTTCCTCTCAAGATGCTGTGGAGAAAATTGGTCACTCAACCACTGAAAGTTCTTGATTCTGATTCTCCTCAAGCAAGAAAAGAAAAGAGTTTGCGTATCACTTTAGAGCTTTCTTTTGAGGTCTTATCGATAGAAGCTAAAGATATATTTCCTTTATTGTCTTTTTTTCCGAGTGGGTTGAGTATTGATTTGGCTCAGGTTGTTGAGGGTAGTAGCGGTGAGGAAGCTTTGATGGAATTGCTCAAGCTTTCTATGGCAGAAAAGTCTCCTACTGCATCTGATTGGAGAGTAACTTTACCCGAACCTGCTCGGACTTATGCAGAAAGTAAATTGCAGCAAGGAAGAGGAATTGACTATCTTGCTCCTCAAGTTTTGGACTTCTATCAGGGTAATTTCTGTGATAAAGTTCTCAAGCTTTTTGGCAATGGAGATAATAATAAGGGGCAGCAGTTGCTTCTGCAAGAAAACTCAAATTTAATCTTGTTTCTTCAATGGGGTTATGACCAGGAATTGAGTTCAGATCAAATCTGTCGCAGTGCTAGAATAACAGCTTCATTAAGTCCTTATTGGCGTTGGATTGAACCAAATCAAGACCCTTTGAATAGATTGGATTCGGCTTTAGCTGCAGCCCAAAGAAATCAGGATCGAGTGGGAGAAGATTTGGTTAGAAATGCGATCGCTGCTTTTTCTTCTAGAGAAGCATTTAAAGATGTTCAATCTTTGGGACAAGGAAGTGATGAGCTAAAGTCCTTTGAGTTTGAAACCGTCACTGTCAACAGTCGCGGCGAAGAAATCAAAAGAGAACCAAAACAAGCTCAATACTTCACCGAAAGCCTCCCCAACGATGTCCTGCTCGATATGGTCGCTATCCCTGGTGGAACTTTCATGATGGGTTCACCCGAAGGAGAAGGACGTAACACTGAAAAACCCCAACATGAAGTAACGGTTCAACCCTTTTTTATGGGTAAATATCCCGTCACCCAGGCACAATGGAAAGCTGTAGCTGCACTTTCACGAGTTAACCGCGACCTAAAACCAGAACCATCGCATTTTAAAGAAGATAACCGACCAGTAGAACGAGTTTCTTGGTACGATGCAGTTGAGTTTTGCGTTCGGCTTAGCCGCTTCGTAGAAGGTCGCCTCTCCCAATTTACAGGCAAACAATATCGGCTCCCCACTGAAGCGGAATGGGAATATGCAGCTCGTGCTGGAACAACAACTCCATTCCATTTTGGCGAGACGATGACATCGGAGTTAGCTAACTATAATGCTAAATACATTTACGGTGCTGGTGTCACAGGAATCTATCAAGGACAAACTACACCTGTAGGCAGCTTTGGTGTAGCAAATGCCTTTGGGTTATACGATATGCACGGGAATGTTTGGGAATGGTGTCTTGATGATTGGCACAAGAACTATGAAGGAGCGCCAACAGATGGTAGTCCTTGGTTTGATGATAATGATAATATTTCCAAAAAACAAGGACATGCCGTGCTGCGGGGCGGTTCCTGGAACGACAATCCTGAGAACTGCCGTTCCGCGTTTCGCTACTACAACTATAGGGCGGTGCGCGACGTCTTCCGCAACAATGTTGGTTTTCGTGTTGTCTGCGCGTTCGGGAGGATTATTCAGTAGCCCTTTATACTCTAGTCCTTTAGCCCTTTACACTTGTTCTTTTTTACTCTTTTCCGCCGTAAGGCGGATCGAATTTTTCTGCGAAAATATTAAGATTTTTTAATATCATAAAAGAATTATCTGTCATCAAGTGAGCCTGTGGAGACCCCGCTTTCACGCGCCGTAAGGCTCTTGAGGAATCGGCGCTCCCTGTCTCGTGATTGGGAACAGTGACCAGTGACCAGTGAACAGTGAACAGTGACCAAAAACTCGAAACTACGCTGAAAACTGATAACTGGTAACTGATAACTGGTCACTGATAACTGATAACTGTCGCCAGTCCCCTTCACGCTAAAACCCTTATTGAACGTGAGTTCGATGTATCCTGATTTGACCCCTCTCCAAACCTCTCCCCTTGTAGGGGAGAGGCTTAAAAATCCCATTTTTACGTAGCTCCTCCCTCTCCTTGTAGGAGAGGGAGGTTGGGTGGGAGAGGTTTGTCGAACTCACGTTTATTGAGCCTAGACTTTGTCTTTTTTAATCTCGGCAAAATTAGTGATGTAGGAAAAAGTTTTTGCCACAAAGCTATAGCTTTTGCCAAATAACAAGATTTACGCTGCTTAATTGGATAAAGTCGAGCTAAGAAGTCTATTCTTCCTTCTTCAAATTTACGTAGATCCAATCACCTTCAACGCGGGCGATCGCACCACCAGGAAATGGATCAGTCTGCGAACGGTTTGGTGCTGTAATTAATGCTGTCAGTTTTTCAATTTGCTCGAAACTAGAAGCGTGAAGTATTTCTTGTAATAGCTGACGCATGACGCGACGTTGTAGCGCCAGTGGTGCTTTGCGCAATACGCGACGGTTTAGCCTTATTGGGTGTGAGGTGTAGGCAATTCCTCCCTCATCTCCCTCATCTCCCTCATCTCCCTCATCCCCCTCATCCCCCTCATCCCCCTCATCCCCCTCATCTCCCTCATCTCCCTCATCCCTCCATTTTCCACCCATCGCCTCTTCCCGTAACTGATAAGCTGCTTGTTCTAAATATTCCACTTCTGCTTGCAGAATTTCCGCAGTTTGGGCAAGGGCTGATTCAACTTGAGGGTTGAAATTTTCTTGCAAATATGGTATTATGTCTCGACGAATCCGGTTACGAGCGAATTTCAAATCTTGATTTGTCGAATCTTCCCAAACAGGTAGTTGAAAGTCTTGGCAAAATTCCCCTGTTTGCCTACGAGTCATTTCTAACAAGGGACGTATAAGCACGATGTCGTCGTTTAGCAGACGTTGCCACGTTAATGATTGCAAGCCATCAGCACCCGAACCACGAATTAAGTTGTAAAGCAAGGTTTCAGCGCGATCGCTTGCTGTGTGACCTGTAACAATACAATGAAATTGGTTTTCGCGGGCGATCGCACTCAAAGCTTGATACCGCCAGTCGCGTGCAGCAGCTTCGCTTTTTAAAGGTTCGTGAGCGGTTTGTAAATAAAACGAAACACCCCAATTTTGCGCTAAATTTTTTACATGACTGGCATTTGCCTGGGAGTCAGGACGCCAGCGATGGTCACAGTGGGCAACACCTAGTTGCCATCCCCATTTCGGTTGCAAATCTAACAGTAATTTGACCAAACACAGAGAATCTTGTCCGCCAGAGACGGCGACTAAGAGCCGTTGGTTACGCTCAAAGAGCTGACGTGAGCGGATAGTGCGGTGTATTTTTGCATGGAGAGGAGTCCAAGGAGTGCGATCGCTCATTCAGTAATTTAAAGTTTAGAACACGAAGGAAGAAATAGGTAATCTTGCACTCTTGATGGGAGTCATTCAGTCATGAAAGTGACAATTCTTTGTCACTAAGCCGTAACATTGCCTTGTTAGGCTAACTTTAAGCAAATATTAAATTTCCTTTTATCACCACACCTCATGCTCTCTTGTTTGGTAAATAGCAAGAGAGCATTTTTGTAGCATATATTTGTTGACACCCTTTATTTATTGTGTAACCTACCATGCCTTTTTTCTTAAAGCTGCGTCCATTGATTGTGGCGGGCTTTTTCCTCAGCTTAGTTTTAAGTGCAGTGCTATCAGTAAGCAATTTCTGCAATGCTGCAACACCAGATGCAGTCACACCTGTATCCAGTGTGTCCCTGACTCAAGGGGTGCGTAAAACGGTATTGGAAAATGGCTTAACAGTACTAACCAAGGAAGTTCATACTGCACCAGTGGTGAGCGTGCAGGTATGGTATCGAGTTGGTTCGCGCAACGAGAAAGCGGGGGAGAATGGCATCTCCCATCAGCTAGAGCATTTGATGTTCAAGGGAACCACTGACCGTCCGGTGCAGTTTGGTCGGCTCTTTAGTGCATTGGGCAGTCAATTCAATGCTTTTACTAGCTATGACGAAACAGCTTATTTTGGCACAGTGCAGCGCGACAAATTGCAAGCACTGCTCGCCTTAGAAGCCGATCGCATGGAAGGCGCTTTAATTGGAGCCGAACAACTGACAAGTGAGAAGCGCGTAGTTATCTCAGAGTTACAGGGATACGAAAATTCTCCAGGATATCGCCTTAACCGAGCAGTTATGCGATCAGCTTTCCCCAACCGAGCTTATGGCTTACCTGTCGGAGGCACAAAAGCCGATGTGGAGAAATTCACCGTGCAGCAGGTACGGGACTATTACAAGACCTACTACAGCCCTGACAATGCCACCCTGGTGATTACGGGAGATTTTGCGACTGAACCCGTGCTGAAAAATGTCCAACAAACTTTCGGGAAGCTGGCGAAACGGGCATCGAGAGCAGGGGGAGCAATCAATTCAAAATACCCTGCGGGAAGCCGCCCAGGGGGCGTCTACAAAATTCAAAATTCAAAATTAGGAGTTTCCTCCTCATCCCCCTCATCTCCCTCATCCCCCTCATCCTCCTCGGCAGGTAAAAAATCACCTATTGTCCTGAAAGAGCCAGGAAGCGGTGCACTATTGCAAGTTGTTTATCCTCTACCAGATCTTAATCATCCGGACGTACCTGCAATTGATGTTATGGATGCCATTCTCACGGGCGGGCGTAGCTCGCAGCTTTACCAAGCTTTGGTAGAATCTGGCTTGGCTAGTTCAGTGAGTGCAAGTCCCGCAGAACTCATCGAACCAGGTTGGTACGAAATTAATGCTACGGCTGCTCCGGGTCAACAGCTTGGGAAAATTGCCTCTGTGCTGCAACAGTCTTTGGCTCAATTGCAACAGCAACAAGTCACTGAAGCAGAATTGAATCGAGCAAAGACGCAACTGCAAGCTTCCTTTGTACTTAGTAACCAGGACATCACCTCTCAAGCAACGCAGCTGGGGTATAACCAAACTGTCGCTGGAGATTATCGCTATATTGAGCGATATCTGGAGGCGATCGCTAAAGTCTCAGCAGCAGATGTGCAACGAGTGGCGAAAACTTACCTCAATCCTGCTAAACAAACTATCGGCTTTTTTGAACCGACTCAACCAGATGGTAAGCCTGGAACTTCCAGTGGTGGTTCTGGTCGCACCGTAGAAAACTTTAGCCCCGGTAAGCCTGTAGATCCGGCAGAACTTGCCAAATACCTTCCCCCTGCAACATCAGCCACCGCTTCGACGACTCAACCGCTACCAGAGCAATTCACTCTTAAAAATGGGTTGCGCGTTTTCCTTCTGGCTGACCACAGCGTCCCCACCGTTAACCTGAGCGGACAAATTGACGCAGGTAGCGAATATGACACAATTTCCCAAGCTGGATTATCAAGTCTTGTTGCTACCAATTTAATGAATGGAACTCAGAGAAAAAACGCTCTAACTTTAGCAAAAACGTTGGAGGATCGGGGAGTCAGCTTGGGATTCAATGCGAGTCGCGAAGGAGTTAGTATTGGTGGCAATGGGCTGTCTGCTAATTTGCCGATATTAATTCAAACCCTGGCAGATGTGGTGCAAAATGCTACCTTCCCAGAAAACCAGCTAGAACTCAGCCGTCAGCGGGCGTTGATAAGTCTGAAAGTACAGCTCGATGACCCTCGCGGACTGGGACGGCGCGTATTCCAGCAAGCAATTTATCCTGAAAATCATCCGTTTCATAGCTTTCCCACAGAAGAAAGCTTAAAAAGCGTGACTCGTGATGATGTGCTTCGCTTTTACCAAGAACACTACCGACCAGATACGACGATGATCGCCTTGGTTGGTGACTTTGACCCAAATCAAGTCAAAGCGCTATTCAATCAAGCTTTCGACAAATGGCAAGCTCAAGGTAAGCCACCGGCTCTCAACTTACCGACCGTGTCTTTACCGCAAACTATGAAACGCTTAAGTGCAGTCATTCCCGGAAAGGCGGAGGCTGTGACCTACATTGGTTACAATGGTATTTCCCGGAAAGACCCTCGTTTCTACGCTGCAGAGGTACTGAATCAAATTTTGGGCGGCGATACTTTGTCTAGCCGTTTGGGTACTGAGGTGCGCGATCGCCAAGGTCTAACCTACGGTATCTACAGTGCCTTTGCTGCAGGTATCAATCCCGGTCCATTCTTGATTCAAATGCAGACTGCACCAAGTGATGCTCAGAAGGCTATTACCAGCGCTTTAGCTTTACTCAAGCAGTTGCGAGAGCAAGGAATCACCGAAGCGGAATTGAACACGGCGAAACGCTCAATAACTAATAGTTACCCTGTGGAATTAGCTAATCCTGGTAGTGTGGCAAGCATAGTTTTGGAAAATGCCGTCTACGGTCTTTCTCAAGCGGAGATTCGAGAATTTCCCAAGCGCATTCAAGCTGTGACTTTGCCTCAAGTCCAGCAGGTAATTCAGGAGTTAATTCATCCAGATAAATTAGTCATTACCACTGCTGGTTCAGGAGCATGAAGAGATTCGCAAGAATAGAGCAAGAAATATCGCACTCCTAAATGATTTGCGAGTAAGTGGTAGGTGGAATTTTTCTTTTGGTCTACCATCTACCACTTCTATTTTGATAGTTTTGCATAAGCTTTTTTAACCCAGTATCCTCTGGGTGGCTTTTCAATCCCATAAGCCTTACACCATTTTTCAATAGCCTTGTCGGATACTCCAAAGTCGTTAGCTATTTGTGCAGTTGGTTTTTCCCACACCAGTTTTTGTAATTCTTCTTTAGTAGGTCTTTCAACTTTTCTCGTGTGAATTCTAGAATCTACGTTCACCTTCCTAGTGGTTAAATCAACTCCAAACTCTTTGTAAGTTCGCTTAGTCGCTTCTTCTGTAAAGTTTGTAAAATCTTCCCACCAGTAAAAAGGATTAGGCGATTTCGGCGGTGTTGTTCTGATACCGCAACCGCCAAATTTAATTGCTGGATAAATGACTTGATCTATATCTGGCAAGTAAACAGCATAGAAATCAAAGTCATCTGCTTGGTACTTTTTCTCATGGCATCCGTTTTTATCTGCCCAACTCGTTTTATTTTTTACTGTATTATGGGCAGCGTACTTAGCCTGCACCCTATAACATTTCCCGTTCTTGTATGCAATCAAATCAAATGCCAAATGCTCACAGACAACAGGTGTAAAAACCGAGTAACCTTTTGCAGTTAGGTCTGCTATTGCTTTGGTAGCAGCAATGTCTGCCTTATTTTTTGTATGGTGTAGCAATATTTAGTATGAACCCTCTACTTGGCTGAATCATCGTACCATTTTAGTAGGCTTAAGGGTTCGTATTTAGTTATAACGGGCGCGGCAGGATTCGAACCTGCGACCAACGGATTAGAAATCCGTGGCTCTATCCACTGAGCTACGCGCCCAAACGAATATACTGGCTGACTGTACAGTCAGCTATCATATTATATCTGTAAACATGAGCAAAAGGCAATTCAAATTTATTGCAGATTTCACATTGGTAAAGCTAAGATCCAAGTCGTCGCAAGAGTTAGTAAATGTACACCGAAAACAAGAAAATGGGGTATAGCTTAGTTATACTGTTATGTCAATGGGTTTGCTAAGGCAAACGCAAAGAAAGCGGACGCCAAGCGCAAGCGCGAGCAACCTGCGTACCTACTTTGAATATTTTCCGTGTAAAGAATGGCTGGGTGAGGAGTTATTGCCAGTGTCATGTTGATTGTGAAACGGCAAAATATTGAAATATCTACCATCTAGCACACACGCACTGGCTCAGCAGGTACCAAGATTCCATATATCAAGCGTATTTTGGCAATACCAACTTTTCCTGTCAAGTGGTTAGCTGTCAAGTGCTTAATAACTTACAAAATATGCCTTTATGAGAACGAACGCTTTTCATCAGTTGGCTAAATCAATCTCCGTTAAGTAAACTGTGGCATTAGCGCTCTAGCAGTTTTTCATCATGTTGGATGATCTATTGCGTTTATATTAATTTGACTTGTTAGCTTTGAGTACGGCTGTTTCTTAAACAGTCAATCAGTCAAAAAACTGTTAGAGTGCATTTATACAGTAAAGTTCTATGAGTAGCGTTTACAACAGGTCACACCGTCCCAAATTTATGTTTTCCACTCAGAGTATTGTCTTAGCTAACCTAGGCTTGAGTACCCTAGTACTATTGTACTTTTCTTTGTTTAGTGCTAGAATGCCAGGCTCAGATAGCATAGAAAGGCGTGGTGATTGCTACGTTACTGGTAGATATATTTTTGAAACCATAGCTGATCTGAGTGCCGATGTCTTATGCTTGAGAAATTGGTGCAGTAGACAAATTGTTAGTGTTCGGGATGTTTGGCTAGCAATCGACATCGGTATGCTTTGTTATTTCATTCGAGGGATATTTTTCGGTTATACGGAAATACTCTTGAAAGAAGAACTTATCGTTTCCCTTGGCGATGTGTTTTTTGTGATAACTTATTTGTTGCTGGGCATAGGCATGATTTTGGCAGTGGCTTCTAGGGAACGAAATTTAGAAAAATGGCAGTGGATCATTGTGTTGGCAATAGGAGCTTTTGGTAGTGCGTTGGCATGGTTATCTGAGCAACCACAAGCAACAGTTCAGGATCAGACGCCAACCAGGGTAGAAAGTATTGCTCCAATTTTGAATTGCTTTTCTATCGTCAGTGATCTGCGGCTGTTAATGATCGCGACTACCTCAATGTTAGCCTTTTGGCATCAAAGAATGCCTTTGTCTGGGCGAATGATTGCAACAACAGCATTTTCGCTTAAGATTGCAGATATGTGGTTTAAAAACGCCACAAATTGGATTCCCAACTATCAAACTGGGGAGATATTAGAGGAATTTTGGGTATGGAGTTGAGTTTTATTTGGCATGGGCGCTGTCCTGGAATACGACGCATCATGAAACCGTTCACGACGTGCCAGTGGAAGAAAACGAGCTTAGAAATTTGTGGTGTCTACCGTGAGAAAACTAACAGAATCAGATAAACACGAAATCCTGAAATTATATCGCGAAACTGCCGAAACGACCTCAACTTTGGCAGAGCGCTATGACGTGAGTAACTCGACGATTAGCCGCTTACTCAAAAGCACTTTGCCAGAAGATGAGTATGAATACCTCGTCTCTTTAAAGCGTGCCGCAAGAACTCCTGAAGGAAGGGCACAGGTGGACTATGAAAACCTGCCTGTGTTTAGCAGCGAGCCACAGGAAGACCAGAGACAACAACCAGCAGTTCCTGTTCCTGAGCCGAGTGTAGTTGAGGTTCAGCTGCCGCAGGAGGAGCCAGTAGTGGCACAGGAGCCGCAGCCTATAGAAGTTGATGAACCAACTCCTGCTATCAGGCGAGTGAAGCGGCGCACCACCGCGCCAACAACAAAACCAATACCAAGACGAATTGAGCGAGTTGAGCAACCAGTTGCTGAGCAATTGGAACTTTTAGAACAAAAACCGCCAGAGAAACCGCCAGAGAAACCTCCAGAAATCACAAGCATTCCCAGTCCCCTTTTAGAAGATAGACGTCCAGAAGCTAACGTCATCGCAGAAATGTTTGGCGAAGACTTATTGGATGAGTCAGATGATTTAGAGGATTTGGAAGATGATTTAGACGATGACGAAGAGGAATACTCAGACGAAGAGGACTTTGAACCAGCCCGACCTTTTGTCACAAGACCAAGGTCGGGAGAGTCATTAGTTCGAGTTTTGCCACTGTCAGCAGCTAGTTTGCCCAAAACTTGCTATTTGGTAATAGACCGCTCCTCGGAATTAATTACTCGTCCACTGCGGGACTTTGGCGACTTGGGGCAAATTCCTAACTTAGAAACCCAGCAAAGAACGCTCCCAGTATTTGATAACCATCGAGTGGCAAAGCGCTTCTCAACCAAGCGCGATCGCGTGATTAAAATTCCCGATAGTAAAATGCTGCACAAGGCTCGTTATCATCTACAGGCAAAGGGAATCACTCGACTGTTGATTGATGGTCAGGTTTACTCTTTGTCGTCTAGTGTTTAATTATGAGGAGCGAAAAAGTTTTGGTCATGGCTGAATCAACAGGCTACGGTGTAGTATTTGTAACAGCTTCTTCAGAGCAGGAGGCACAAGCGATCGCAAATGCTCTAGTAGAGGCTAAACTTGCTGCGTGTGTTAGTCTGTTGCCAATCCATTCCATTTATACTTGGCAAGGACAAATACACAAGGAGCAGGAATGGCAACTGCTGATTAAAACAGACTTGAGCAAATTTCCTATTTTGTCAGCAAAAATTTGTGAACTGCACTCGTATCAAGTACCGGAAATTATTGCTGTACCTATTGTTGCTGGTTCTCAACCCTATCTAAAATGGATTGGCGAGCAAGTGATACCGAGTGCTGAGTTCTAAGGAAGTCCTGAGCCCTGAGTAAAAATTTTTCTATTATTTTAGAAAAACATTACGTAGTCGCCTACGCAAGAAACTGTTCCTCTCGTTCAGGCGACTAACGTGGTGAAGCTGAACGAAACCTAATTCTAAGACAATACGGTTCAGATAAGACCAAAACCCTTATTAACGTGAGTTCGATGTATCCTGATTTAACCCCTCTCCAAACCTCTCCCCTACAAGGGGAGAGGCTTAAAACTCTGATTTTTACGTTGCTCCTCCCTCTCCTTGTAGGAGAGGGAGGTTGGGTGGGAGAGGTTCGTCGAACTCACGTTTTATTAGGAACACAATGTAGAACTCTCGGATGGCGCGTCTCTAAATACGTGATTTTTTACACATAACCTTAACTGAACCGTATTGAATTCTAAGAGGCTGAGTTTACAGTTTCTTGCTGTTCCACCTGTAACTTCTGCCCTAATTTTGGCTCAGTCCCTGCAAGTATACGCCCAACATTACTACTGTGTCGCCAAATCACATACAAGCCTGCAACAACACCAAACAAGATGTAAGGTAACGGTTGATGCAGGAGTAGCATGAAAATAGAAACGGTAACGGCACCAGCAATCGAACTCAAAGAGACAATCCGCGATATTGCCAGCATAACGGCAAATACGCCAAACGTAGCCAAACCGACCTGCCAATTCATCGCCAACAAAATACCCAAACTGGTCGCCACAGATTTCCCACCAGTGAAGCCTAAAAAGATTGACTTACTGTGTCCAAGTATGGCGAATAGTCCGGCGAAAGTGACCATCAAAGGTTGCCATAACTCGGTATTTATCTCTGGAGGAATCAAATTTTGACTGCGAGCAAAGTGGAAAAACCAGTCAACCAGGGCGATCGCCAATACTCCTTTCAAGCAATCTATCACTAAAACAAATGCCCCTGGTCCTGTGCCTAAGGTTCTGAGCACATTGGTTGCTCCTGTTGAGCCAGAACCAACTGAGCGAATATCAATGCCTTTCAATAGCTTAGCTACTGTGTAGCCAGTGGGTGTAGAACCCACTAGATAAGCCACAACCAAAACCGCTCCGCACAAACTTAACCAAATAGCCATATTTCAGAGTTATGAGTTATGAGTTTTCTGTTTTTGGTCTTTTGTGACTCAGGACTAACGACGACTTAGTAGTCATCATCATAACTTCTCATCATTTTCGGGTCAGGAGCAAAAGCTAACCATAAGGGAAATTGCAACAGTCCCAAACTAATTTGCTCTTCAGAATCGTCAATCAAAATCAGAGGGAGTTGATTGGCTTTTACCAGTCGGTCTGCTTTTTGTGCCAAAGCTTCAGGTGTTTCAAATAATACTACACCTCTGTCTGGTCCAAAGTCTGGACGACCTATTCCCAAGCAGTCCTGCAAGCCACGCCGCCATTCACCTAAACGTTCTGGCGTATTCGCTAACACCAAACTCCGGAGGCGATCGCCATACAACTTGTGTAATATCGAAATCACTGCTGAGGCAATGAGAATATTCTGCAACCTACTGCCTGTCGTCCGTAAAGCACCTCGTCCTCCTTGGCTAAAAAACCAGTTGGAGACTCGTTCTGCATGCACTGGTTCAAAGGTGCGGCGCAGTTGCCACGGTGGACCGTAATAATCTGGTTTCGTGCGATACTGGTCGATGAGACGACGAACTTGTTTTGTCGTATCCTGGAACTGCTGTTGAGCAAATTGTGGTGTTCCTAGCTGCTCTTCGGCTGGCTTAACCTGTTTGATCTCTAGCTTTTCTGGTTCCGGTTTCTGTTTTGGTACCAGTTGCAACTGTTCTGCTGCGGCTGCCAAATCTTGTAAACTGCCCGTGAGATAATCCTTAAAACCCTGTACCCGAATCGCTAAGTCTTGAGAAGTCCCTGCAAAAGTGGTTCGCATTTCGTTGCGAATCCGTTCTTGACGGCGTTCTAGCTGTTCTACAGAAATTTGCAGCGCCGCTTTGCGTTGTTCAAGCCCTGAGAGCGTTTCTTGCACCAGTTGTGCCAACGCCATTTGAGTGTCACCCAATTGCGCCTGAACAGTTTTGTAGGATAGTTGCAGGTTAGCTATTTCTTCTTTTAGCGCTTGTTTTTGGCTTTGTAACTGCGCGACTCGTTGCGCGGCTTCTTCTTGGCGATTATATATTGATTCTACTTCTGACCCCTGCGCGGTAGTTTCCTCTTGTAAGAGCGTCACCACTTCAGCAGTTGACTGCTGTGTTAATTCATTTGTAAGACTTTGTTCTTCTGGATTTAAATTGGACACAGCAGAAGTTGGTTGGACATTTTGTCTATCAACTGTGGAGTTTGGCGCTGCTCTTTCCACCACTGACTCAACAGATGAATTTTCTGGTTGCTCAACTTTTGGTTGTTCTTTTTGCATCAACGACTCATCAGTTGTTTGTGGTGTTTGAGATTCCTCGGGGTTCATAAACAATAGTGTAATTCCTATGACACGAATAAATAGCTTTCAGCAATCTATATTAAGTCTGAATTAAGTCTGAGATAGCCTTAAGTGATGAGTGAGCACAACTGAAGTCATGTCCAGTCATCACTTTATAGGGTACACAGTACTGAGTCATGGTGAAGCATTAAATACGCGGACAGCGTTCTTCTAAGCAAGTTTTGAGAGTGTTAGGGTTAAATAAAATCGGCAAAAAGTGAATACTTTTAACTTCTTTAAAATAAAACAGAATGGGAATCGAATTCCAGAATATGCGCCAATTTTGCCATTCCTGGTAGGGAAAGCGCCGAATTAATTTTTCACCTCTGTAAATATCCAAGTCGGTGGGAGTAAATAACAGACGCAGTGTAACCGCTTGAAACATGAGAAACAAGCCAAACAGGGCGATCGCGCCTGCTACCCAAGGTTGCACCACAAGCATTGGAATTGCGGCAATCACTAATACCAAAGGTATGTTGTAACTAGGCTTGAGTTCGACGGTGGTTGATGCCTTGGACGTATATGAAGTCGTCAAAACGAGAAACTCCTGCTTGGTTAGTAAACATTATTTCTATTTTAGGAGTTACGGGTATAGACTAGGGACTAGGAGCCAGCAACTATCAATCAAACCGTTATCCCCAATCCCTAATCCCTAATCGCTATTGGTCTAGAACCCTGGCATAAATCCACCACCAGTTCCTTGGAACATCAGCCAAGAAAGAAAAAAGTTGCTCACAAAGATAATCAACAAGGCAGTGACAACAGCTGTTGTGGTAGACTGTCCCACTCCTTTTGCTCCTCCTTTTGTCGTCAAACCCCAGCTGCACCCAATTACAGCTATTAAAATTCCAAAGCAACACGCCTTAATCATGGCGCTGACAATATCCCAACCGCCGAGAAAGTTACGGGCTGAGTCTATAAACGATGTCTCGGAGAGATTGTATATGTTTGTTGCAATAATTAATCCCCCTAACATACCTGTTACCAGAGACAAAAGCGTTAAGATTGGTAACATTAAGCCGCAAGCAAGTACGCGCGGGATAACCAAATAATCAATTGGATCAGTTTTTAACATCAAAAGGGCGTCAATTTGTTCGGTGACTTGCATCGTACCGATTTCCGCTGCAAATGCCGAACCAACTCGCCCCGCCAAAATCACTGCTGTCAAAACGGGGGAAAGTTCGCGTGTCAAGGCGATCGCCAGCACTCCACCGACGACGTTTCCCGCGCCAAAGTTAATAAATTCCCGCGCCACCTGAATGGTAAATACTGCCCCAACGAAAACAGCCGTTAACAAGGCAATAAACAAGGAGTCCGGTCCAACTGCTGCCATTTGCTCTAAGGTATTACGCCGATGGATTTTTCCCTTAAGTAGGTGAATCATGACTTGTCCACCCAAGAAAATAGCTGCCAGCAATCGCTGACTCCATGCTCCTAAACTAGATTTGGATATCGTCTCACTCAATGTTGACAAGCTAACTCTATAACTGCCGTCATCATAGCGAATTACGAAGCGGTAGTTTAAGTCATGAGTCAGGAGTTATTTTGAGCGTGATAGCATTTCTAGGGTCTTGGCGTCGCTGTCGGTTACACTTTTGGAATTAAGATTAACTTTGTTTAAAGGCAATCTCAGAAACTAAAGCTTTTGTGAACAGGGCTGCCGTTGAAACAATAGCTGCAACTACATCTGTAAACATTGATTTTTCAAGGCTTACGTCCTGTTAATCCCTTTTTGGATTTCGCAACATATCTTGGAAAGATTGTGTATATATTTTAATGAAAACTTAAGATTTTTGAAATAACGCCTGAGACAGAGCGATCGCCTTTATTGTAGAAAGTGACGACTAGGCAGGCAACTATGGTCTGCCTAATAAACTTACGGAGCCTACTCTACATGACCGTTATGACGAACTTTCTCCGCTCGCTTGTATTATCGATTATTTTCAGTTTCGTCGCTCCCATGTTTTTATTCGGCATTACGTTGCTCGTCCTATCGCTTGTCGGCTATATTCCTGGTTTACAAGGCGTCACTGAGGTAATCACAACTCTGATTATGGAGTTTCTTGCCATATTTGGCAGTGGCACTCCTGTTGGCGGACTATTTGTTATCTCTTTAACTTGCAGTTTTGTCGGGGCGCTATTTGACACTTACGCTTATTATCGGTATCAAATTTTACGATAAATCTCGAATTTTGGCTCTGATAGGCATTCGGGTCAATATATTCGCAACTTACATTGTCAAGACTAAAAACGCTGCTAGTGCTACTCGCTCAAGAATTAGCATTGGCTAATCGCTATTTCTATTGAACGTTTATATATTGATTGTAGAATTTATAGTCCTTGAGTTACGTTGCTAGTACTCAAATTCAAGGATAAAAAACTTTATGGTCTTGTAGTGAACCTTAAAAGACTTACTGAGGTTTTTCTCTACTTGAATTATCATAGCAAATAAAGATACACATAAATTATAAAAATTTTATTAAAATTGTAATGATCACAAAACTAGCTCGTTTTTCTTAACATAGGGAAAGCAAGTGCTTTGAGCACGTAACGTTTTATGATTAAGTTTATTAGGAAGTTTGTTGACTGCTCATGGTTTGGCCTTTTAAGCCTAGATATCGTAAACAAATTGCTCGTATTGAAATTACAGGTGCGATTGCCAGTGGGACTCGCAAGCATGTATTAGAAGCGCTGAAAACTGTAGAAGAAAGAAAATTTCCAGCGTTACTGCTGAGGATTGATAGTCCTGGCGGGACAGTAGGAGATTCCCAAGAAATCTACAGCGCCTTGAAGCGGTTGCGTGAGAAAGTAAAAATTGTTGCTAGTTTTGGCAACATTTCTGCTTCTGGTGGAGTTTATATCGGCATGGGAGCGCAACATATCATGGCTAATCCTGGTACGATTACAGGTAGCATTGGTGTGATTTTGCGTGGTAACAACTTGGAACGCTTGTTGCAAAAAATCGGTGTTTCCTTCAAGGTCATCAAGTCTGGTCCTTATAAAGACATTTTGGCGTTTGACCGAGAACTAACGGAACCAGAACAAAACATTTTGCAAGAATTAATTGACACAAGTTACCAGCAGTTTGTCCAGACAGTAGCTGATGCGCGTTCCTTGGGGGTTGAAACTGTGAGAAGTTTCGCTGATGGTCGAATTTTTACTGGACAGCAAGCCGTAGAGTTAGGTATTGTAGATCGTCTGGGAACAGAGGAAGATGCCCGCCGTTGGGCAGCCGAACTGGTTGGTCTTGATCCCGAAAAAACTCCCGTCTACACCCTAGAAGAACGCAAACCTCTGTTAAATCGCATCTTGCCAGGAAGTC
The DNA here is from genome assembly GCF_963920835.1 of Scytonema sp. PCC 10023. Taxonomy (NCBI): domain Bacteria; kingdom Bacillati; phylum Cyanobacteriota; class Cyanophyceae; order Nostocales; family Scytonemataceae; genus Scytonema; species Scytonema sp. PCC 10023. Next base: position 275,626 of record NZ_CAWUDP010000001.1, on the reverse strand, counting down.
GTCAAGTTTCTTCAGGGCTTGGGACTGGTCTCAACTGGGTTGAATTTGAAGTGTCTACCAATGGTTTGCCTTTATGGATGTATAGACCATAAATGGTTATCACTCATGAGTCAAAGGACAAATGACTCATGAGTGATAACTGGTAATTAATGACTAATGACTCATAACTAAATGGAGGATTGTTTTGTGGAGTGGCGAATGTGGGCTATTCGCGGAGCAACAACCGTTCCAGAAAATACGGTTGAAGCAATGCGAGAAGCTGTGATGGAACTACTAGATGAACTGGAAAAACGGAATCAATTGCATCCAACAGATATTGTTAGTATGACTTTCTCAGTCACACGCGATTTAAATGCTACTTTTCCTGCTGCAATTGCACGTTCACGCCGTCATTGGGACAATGTACCCATGTTGGATGTACAGGAAATGCACGTTGATGGCAGCTTAGAGCGCTGCATCCGGTTTTTAGGTCACGCCTATCTGCCTGCCTCCGCCCAAATTTTCCATACGTATTTGCGTCACGCCGAAAAGTTACGTCCTGACTGGAATATCCGCCAGCCTTTATCCTAAGATGACACGTTCTAGTATTTCTCTTGACACTCCCACGGCTAAAAGCCGATGGGATTCTTTTGGAAGACAGAGTTGCTGTTTACCCCTACTCACCCGTAGGCTTTTGGCATCCAAGACGGTACCAATTGCTCCTACTCTCTCCGGTACAAGACCCGCCACTTGAACCCTCCCCCGCGCGCGAAAACGGGGCGGTACGGCCACATCCTCATCTGACTTTTTGCTCGATTCAGCTATCTGGTCAGGGATTAGTAGCTCGTTGGAGACCCGCTAGTCGGGAGAATCAGACTGCCTGAAGAGCGGACTTGCTTACGGGAATTGCGGGTTAAATAACGTTGATACGCCTCCAACAAGACTGGTTCCAGCCTCAGATACTCGGTTTGAGCATCTTGCAATATCAACTTATCCTGATTGACTGATCTACTCAAAAAGGCGCTAAACAAGTCCCGGGGATGTTCTGGAATCCCCGTGACATCCCGATGAACCCGCTCAGAAAGTGTTTTTTTGATGCGGCTACCGTCCAAATGAGTGAGAATAGGTGCCGTTTTTTGAGTAGAGAACTTTGTGAACGAACCGCCAGCATTCTCAGCTTTACGTTTCAATTCTGATTGAACAAATCCTGGGGATTTGGCTCTTATAGCTTTACCGTACCTTTTTTGCCACCCCTTAACTGATACATTCTCAGTTTTGATGTTCTTGCCATGTCTCAAGATTTCGTTGACAACGCAACGATTTTGAGACTTGGAATAAGCAGCTTTCCTGCGTTCTAGCTCACGTTTCTTCTGTGCAGCCTTACGGTAGTTGGCAGACTTGTTCCATTGACGTTTACCTTTCTTGTTCTTGCCTTTTTTGACAACAGTTCTACGCCCTTTGCGCGTCTCGAAATCTTCCTCAAAATTATCCGGATTGTTGACACGCTGTGACCGCTGCATCTGTCGTTGTAGCTTGGTTATTTCCTTGCTGAAAGTAGGAACTTTGTCCGCAAAGGGCAATAAACCAGCGTGGCTGTCCGCCACAAATGCAATGTTACTAACGTTAAGGTCGAGACCAACAACACCGTTAGAAACGTAGTTCTTAGCTTCGGAGTAGGGCGTACCTTTCAGAACAAGCTGCACGAACCATCTACGCTTTCCTCCGAAGGTACGCCGAATGAGACCGCAGTACTTGACAGGACAGGAGAGACCATGCTGAACGACAACATTTTCGGTATCAATGATTGCTGGAAGTTCTAGCCCACTCCAGACAACACAATTGTCCTTCCATCTAATGCCTTGTTTGTTGGTCTTCCCTTCGATAGAGCGGAATCGAGATTCAACCTTGAACCGAACATCCTTCGCTTTACCAAAAAGAACACGCTCAACAGCTTGAAAAGCACTCTTTTGCTAGTTTTTGTTGAACAGCCGCGTCTATCTTTTGAGCAATCCACTTTGAGTCTTTGGCTGCTCTGTTGGCATAGGACTGGAGGTCGTAATCGTTAAATCGCTAAGCTTCACGAGCCAACTTAAAAGCATCACTTCGCTCTTTCTTTCGGTCACGAGATACCTTTTTAGCTGCTTGGTATGCCTCGGATTTGCGTACTAGTTCCATCCGCGCCTTAGCTTCTCCAAGAACGTTGTTGTACAGTCGCATAGCTGCATTGAATCTTGCTTGCAGTTCTGAGTCCTGTTGGCTGTCTACCTTTAATGGTAGTTCCAGAACAAACGATGGCTTTGTACTCCGTGGCATGGCTTGTAACCACCTCCTTAACTTTGTGTTATACTCTATTTAGAATAGCGTACCAGTTCTAAATATGTCAACAGGAAAAGGGATAAAAAGAACAAGAAATCAACCAGCACTTCACTCTGAGCTTAAAGAATCCCACAGAATACACCTTACCCCTACAGCATGGAGTAAATTGCAAAAAATGGCAGCAGTTAAAGCAACAAGCGTAAGTGAACTTATTGAGGGTTGGGCAAGAAAAAACAATATTGACGATGAATAAATTCATCGTGCCGGTGAACCCAGCCCTGTAGGCGGGTTTCCCAACAAGCGGGGACTGGTGAACCCGAAGGGCATTCCACCCCGACATAAATGACTCATGACGTCAATTCATTTAATTTCTTGACCTCATGCTTCGGCGCTATCTGCCTCCCGCGTTATTTTAGGTATGCTCGTTCCACACGTCCCGCAAGCTTTTATGAAATCATTTTGTATGATAAAAGCTATATATTAATTTTATAGATAGATTCTATTTAAGTAAATTTACTTAATAGAACCGTTAGGTATATCGTAACATGTTAACCAAGTTACAAGGAGAGCGTTACCAGGTTGTTCAAGTTTTAAGTCAAGGTATATTTTGTCAAACCTACTTGGTTGAAGACACTCACTTGCCTGAGCGTCCCATCTGCGTCGTAAAACATTTTTTACCGAGCAGCCAATGTCCTATTTCAGTGGAAATACGCAGACGGCTGTTTACCCGAGAAGTAGAAGCCCTGAAAAAACTGGACAACTATGACCTGGTTCCTCATCTTTTAACTCATTTTGAAGACAACCTTGAGTTCTACTTGGTGCAAGAGTTTATTGAAGGGCATCCCCTCAATGTGGAACTGTCGGCGGGTCATCGCTGGTCTGAAAGCAAAGTTTTTCAACTATTGCAAGAGATATTGGACATCCTGGATTTTATTCACAGCTACGGGCTGATCCACAGAGATGTCAAGCCTAGTAATATTATTAGACGAAAGCAGGACAATCGGTTAGTCCTAATTGATTTTGGTGCTGTCAAGCCAATCTGGAATCAATTGCTTAAAAGTCAAGGAAAAAATTCCAACTTCATTCCCCTTGAATACACCACAATTGCTATCGGTACACCAGGCTATATGCCTCATGAGCAAGAGCGAGGCAAACCACGCCCCAATAGTGATATCTATGCTTTAGGAATGATTGGCATCCAAGCTCTAACGGGAGTACATCCAACACAATTACCAGAAGACCGCAACACAGGTGAGATTATTTGGGAACACTTAGCTGAAGTTAATACTGGGCTAGCTTCAGTACTCAACAAAATGGTCCACTACCACTTTAAAGACCGATACAATTCGGCAAAAGAAGCACTGGAGGCACTCCTACCACTCACTCATCTCTACACGCCAACACAAGACTCAGCCCCTACTTTACCATTAATCAACGTTACATTTGAGCCTCAAAGCCCTTTACCTGAGCAGAACATTAACCAAATGTTTGGGGGCAAGCTGTCAGCACGACTCAACAACCACCAAACAAGTGATGATGCGGAGTTTGAGACGCTTTTGCCACCAACTTCTCTCTACAAGTCAACACAGGAGGAGACTCCTACTCCACCACTAGAAAACGATCAGGCTATTTCTCCTCACAAACTCGCTTTACTCATTGGTTTGATATTAGGCGTGGGTTCTGGTCTCATTCTCATGGTTGTGACCTACTGGTCTGTGCAGATTATTACTCATCCTGAGATCCAAAACTCCACACCTCAATCACCAGGAGTCTCCCGTTAACGTTTGGTAAGTATAATAGCTTACTCTTCGTTGAGCGTTGCCTTCGTTTGCTTAGTGATTGCTCATTATCAGGCTGTGAATAGAAATAAGCCTATCTTCCCTCCCCTTGCTCATTTTCAGGTGATTTGTGGTGATCAAACCGAATTCCTAAAAAAATGTCATAAACAAACTCCCAAAAGTCTTTTTTTTGCAGTAGACCTGAAGTTTGATAACAGCCTTTTTCATCTAAAAGGGGCTTCATGAAATAATATGTGGGCTGGTAATTATACCACGGAATAGAAGGCCACAAATGATGAATTAAATGATAATTTTGCCCCATGATCAGGAAATTCAAAATTGAGTTAGGGTAGACACGAGCATTTTTCCAGCGATCGCGCTCTTGGTGAGGACGATGGGGTAAATAATCAAAAAATAAACCAAGTGCTAACCCGACAACGGCAGAAGGGATAAACCAAAAATTGAGAACGTAGCCCAAAAAGTGGTAGTGAATTGAGATACAAAAAATTCCAACCACAAACAAGCGACTCACAAACCATTCCAGTAGCTCATATTTACGCCATAGTCGCCGCTGAAAGAAAAACACCTCGTGGTATAAAAAGCGGACTGGAAGCAACCACAAAGGACCACCTGTGGAAACATAATGATCTGGGTCGTTTTCTGGGTCGTTGACATGAGCATGATGCTGCAAATGCACGCGTGTAAACACTGGGAAGACAAAAGTCAGCATCAGGGCACTGCCATGTCCTAACATGGCGTTAATAATTCGGTTACGATGTGCCGATTGGTGGCAGGCGTCGTGAATTACAGTTCCTGCAATATGCAGCGCCAAGGTATTAGCACTAAAGCATAACCAGTGTGGCCATTGCCAAACCCAGTAACCAAAGTTAGACAAAACAAATGTTCCCGCAGCTGCCAAGAACATAAGCAGCGTCGGATTAAAATCACCCGGAGGCGCTAAAAATTCCTTTGGCGGGACTGTCAGTGGCTTTTGTGCCTCCGACATCAGCATTATGAACTCCTTGTTGCTTTACTTAAGATGTAGTATCTAGATAATGCCACTTTTCTATAAGGAAAGTGAAGTTTTGCGGTACATAATGACGAATAATAAATTTGTGTGTAGCAAGATTTATCTACTTCTTTACAGATTAGCAGCCCAATAACGGTATGATTTCAACAGACTCTAAGCTTTTGCTTCCTTAGTGAAATCTAAAAAGAGGACAATAGGAACAAGGGGAATCAGCAGAGCAAAGAGCAATTTTCTACCCTGTCTCCCCCGCCTCCCCTTCACTCCCTACGCCTGCCATCTACCAGCTTTAATGATTGATTCAGCAGCAACAGACATACATGTCTCTCCTAAATTAGGATGATTCCCTGAGTAGCTCCCTAGATTCCGCTTTTATGCAACTAAAAGATTCTATCCGCCGAACAAAAATTGTCGCCACAATTGGTCCTGCTACCAGCAGCCCAGAAACGCTAAAAGCTCTGATTGAAGCTGGTGCAACAACACTGCGGCTAAACTTCTCTCACGGGACTCATGCTGATCATCAGCGTAATATTCGCCTCATTCGGCAAACTGCCTTTGAACTGAATAAACCAGTAGGCATCCTCCAAGACTTGCAAGGACCAAAAATTCGCTTGGGGAAATTTGAAAACGGATCTATAGTCCTGGCAAAAGGCGATCGCTTCACCTTAACCAATCGTCCAGTTGTCGGCACACAAGAAATCAGCTGCGTCACGTACGATTATTTGGCAGAGGAAGTCCCTGTAGGGGCAAGAATCCTGCTAGATGATGGGCGCGTGGAAATGCTGGTAGAGGAAATTAACCGCGAAAAAGGGGATTTGCACTGTCGCCTCACTGTCGGTGGAACGCTTTCAAACAACAAAGGCGTTAACTTTCCCGGAGTTTACCTGTCGATTAAAGCAATGACCGACAAAGACCGTGAGGATTTGATGTTCGGTCTGGATCAGGGTGTGGACTGGGTAGCACTTTCCTTTGTCCGCAACCCCCAAGACATGATAGAAATTAAAGAACTCATTTCCACGACAGGCAAACAAGTGCCAGTGATTGCCAAAATTGAAAAGCACGAAGCCATTGAACAAATGGAAGCTGTTCTGGCTTTGTGTGATGGCGTCATGGTGGCAAGAGGTGACTTAGGTGTAGAACTCCCAGCAGAGGATGTCCCGGTACTACAAAAGCGGTTGATTGCGACTGCCAATCGCATGGGGATTCCAATCATCACCGCCACCCAAATGTTAGACAGCATGGTTAGTAACCCCCGTCCGACTCGCGCCGAAGTGTCAGATGTGGCAAATGCGATTTTAGATGGTACGGATGCAGTCATGCTGTCGAATGAAACTGCTGTAGGCAAATTTCCAGTGGAAGCTGTCGCGACGATGGCGCGAATTGCCGAACGCATAGAACAAGAGGTAGCGCTGCACAGAAACCCAAATCAAGCCAGAGACACCAAACGTTCGATTCCTAATGCCATCAGCCAAGCTGTCGGTCAAATTGCAGAACAGTTGGGAGCAGCAGCAATTATGACTTTGACGCAAACAGGCGCAACAGCACGAAATGTCTCCAAGTTTCGTCCCCAAACACCCATTTTGGCAGTGACACCTCACGTGAATGTAGCGCGACAGTTACAACTTGTATGGGGCGTCAAACCGTTGTTGATGTTAGAATTACCTTCCACTGGTCAGACATTCCAAGCAGCTATCAATGTAGCTCAAGAAAGAGAACTCTTATCTCAGGGGGATTTGGTAGTCATGACAGCTGGGACTCTCCAGGGAGTTTCCGGGTCAACAGATTTGATTAAAGTTGAAGTTGTAACAGCGGTACTAGGTCAAGGAATTGGACTGGGACAAGGTTCTGTGAGTGGTCGCGCAAGGGTGGCACAGACTGGCATGGATGTTAGTAACTTTAGTTACGGAGATATTTTGGTTGCCTCGGGTACAAGTGCTGATTTTGTTGAAGCAATTCGCAAAGCTGCCGGAATTATTACCGAAGAAGAAAGTCTTACCAGCCATGCAGCTGTGATTGGCTTGCGTCTCGGTGTGCCAGTTATCGTTGGAGTGAAAAAGGCGACACAAGTGATTCGGGATGGAGCGATTTTGACTATGGATGTGCAACGCGGCTTAATTTACTCTGGAGCAGTGGGAACGCCGTAAGAAGTAGTAAGTAGGAAGCGATCAATTGCAGATAAAGCGATCGCCCTGGGTTAGAGATCCGCTCACGCCTTTCTCCACTTGTTTATTAGTTTTCAAATAATCCCGCACCCAGTCACAGCCGTATGCTAGTGGATCGATATGGAGAATCTGTTGCAAATCCCACAGAATCGCCGTTTGGTCATCACTGCCAGATGCCAAGGTTTTGCCATCCGGACTGAAGGCGACAGACATCACGGTAGAGAGGTGTCCACTCAAGGTTTTGAGCAGCGTGCCGTCTAGTGCCCAAATCTTGATTGTGTTGTCCCAACTGGCTGCGGCAATTTTTTGTCCATCAGGGCTGAATGCCACTCGTGTCAAACCAATGTTTCCTTCTTTAAAGGATTGCATGAGTTTACCATCTCGATTCCACAGCAGCAGTTGACCATCTCGTCCGGCAGAGACGATGTGTTGACTTGAAGGGCTGATGGCAACACCCCAAACGGCACTCTTGTGTCCTTTGAGGGTTTTATAAAGCTGGAGGGCTTGGTGATTGGCATTCTTCCACGTCCACAGCTTGACTGTGCCATCGACACTGGCGGAGGCAATGAACTGCCCGTCAGAGCTGAAGGCGAGATCCCAAATGCGGCTGGAATGTGCTTGGATTGTTTGGCAAAGTTGAAACTGCCCAGAAGCATCACGCTGCCAGAGTCTGAGGGTGAGATCGTCCGCTACCGACACCAGAAACTCCCCATCCGGGCTATATGCTAATCCAAAAATTCCAGCGTTGTGACCACGAAGAATAGTCGTTTCGTCATTGCTAAGGTTGAGGAGTTGAATGTTGCCGTTGATAGTCCCTATTGCAAGAGTCTCCTGATTCTTCTTGAAAGCAGCTCTGGGAACGGTGCTGAAAGCTACAGTGTTAACCTGGCTGGTATTGATTGGAATTGTCTTAATCAGAGAACCGTCCCGTCGCCATAGCTTAATTGCCTGCCCTGCAACAGTGGCAAGTAGAGACTGATCAAGAGGCGTGTTTGGTGCATAAGCAACTCGCCAAACGACATTTTGATGATTATTGAGAAGGTGCTGGAAGGGCGAACTTTTCCAAAGCTTGATGATACCATCTTCGCCAGCAGAGGCGATAATCTGACCAACTAACGCTGACGCTTCTTGATCGCTATCGCTTCGCATCACCCGAACGGGGCTTATGGCAACTGAGCGAATGACTGTGCGATGCCCGCGAAAAGTTCTCAACAGGCTACCGTCACGCCGCCAGAGCTTCACTGTTTTATCATTACCTGTCGAGGCGATCGTTTGCCCATCAGAGCTGAACGCTACCTTCTGCACCCCCGCCGTATGTCCCTCCAGAGTTCTGAGCAGTTCTCCTGAGCGGTTCCACAGTTTGACGTAATTGTCTTCACAACCAGAAACTAGGATTTGCCCATCCGGACTAAATGCCACACCCCAGACTGGTCCTGAACCAACCTGTAGGGTTCGGATGACTGTGCCATCTGGACTCCAGAGCTTGATGGTCTTATCCACACTGGAAGATGCCAGAATCTTGCCATCAGGGCTAAATGCCACACTCCAAACGTCTGCTTTATGTCCTTCCAGCGTTTTGATCAGCGTACCATTAGTGCGCCAGAGATTGATGGTGCGATCGGCACTTGTAGATGCAATAATCTGTCCATCCGGGCTGAATGCCACTCCCCAAACGGGTGCCGTGTGTCCTTTCATTGTTGCCAATGGGGTACCATCCACTGACCAAAGCCGCACCACGCCATCTAGCCCAGCCGCAGCAACCCGTTGGCTATCCGGGCTGAATTGAACACCATATAGGCTAGCATTGTGGGGTAAGGTGTGAACTAGGGTACCATCACGTTTCCAAAGCCGGACGATTCGGTCTGTACCACCGCTAGCAATCCACTGTCCATCAGCGCTAAAGTCAACGCCTAAGGCTCCTCCCTGGTGCGCTAATATACTATTTACCTCATCTGCTCCATACACTGCTTCCTCTAGCACCTTGCGCGTTTGCTGATCTAACACCGATTTCGTTGATGGATCGAGTAGCCAGAGCCGTTGAAATTTCGTGCGTGCTTGAATTGCTTGCACCAAGGCATCAAGATGCTGGTTTGAGGCAAAGTTTGCGTTGGAAGCAACGGCGGTTATACGAACTTCACTCAAAGCAGATTCACGATAGGCAACAAGCGTCATCACTCCTAACACTGTAGAAATTATTAGAGCTAAACTCACTACTGCCAGTAATCGCCTCTGACGACGGGCACTTTTTCGCTCAATCGCTAATCGTGCTTCTGTTTCTCTCAACCGCTCAGCTTTCAGTCTTTGCTCAGTTTCCCGGTGTTCCAGTTCCTGGCTAGCTGCCAAAAATCGATAATCCAAATCACTGAGACTTTTGCGCCCACTCCATTCCAACACCTCTTGCAACGCTTGCCCCCGCAGCAGACGTGATTCATCTTGATAACCAGAGGCTACCCATGCATTGAATGCCTGGGAATAGGGGCGCAGATTGTCTAACTGCCTGAGTACCCATTCAGAATTAAAGACACTGCGGTAGATAGGATTTTTAATTTTGAGATAGCCGTTGTGTTTCTCAACTAATCCGGATAGTAAAAGTTCTGTTTGTTCTCGACTATCATCGGTAGGGACACCAGATGTTTGAGTGTCTGTTTCAAGAGCTTGCAACACCTGCTGATAAACACCTAACAACCGTCCTGCCCGTTGTTCATTGAAAAGTAGGCGATCGCGAATCGTGCGGAGGTGTTCCGGTTCATCTTTTGCTTCCCAGTGTTGGATAATGTGCTGTAGCACCAATTGCTCTACCCAAAATGCTTCAGTTGCTGGAGGTAGGACAATTTTTCTACTTGATGTCTCTAAGGCTGTTCGGACAATGAGCTGACAGAGTTTTTGAGTCAGAAACGGTTGTCCCCCACTCGAGTAAATAATCTCTCGCAGCACAATTTCAGGTTGGCTGACAACTTCCTCTAACCCTTTGAGCAATGGTGTTGCTTGATGCAGTTGAAACCCATATAACTCAATCGCTGTACCAATGTTAAAGGGTGTCCGGCGCTTGTCGGCAATCAAATCAGATGGACTGGCTACTCCAAACAGTGCAAATCCCAAGCGTTGAAAATTCGGGTCGTGTGCCTGCTGATTATAGCAATGACGAATCCAGGCAAAAAAGTCACTGACAGGAAAACTCAAACTCAGTAAACTATCAATTTCATCAATAAAGATGAAAATGCGTTCAGCTTTGCCGTCTCGCAGAAATTCGCTTTGAACATTTGGCAGTAAAACTCCTTCAACAAAGGAGTGTAGTTTTTGCACTGGGGAAATGCCTGCTTGCGTATCCCACCAATGCTTAAAGTTGAGGTGTTCTGCCAGATTTAAGTCGTAGAACAGGCTGACGATGATGCCTTTGTACCATTGTTCCGGTGTGGTATTTTCGCTACCCAATCGGGTGACATCCAAGTATGCACAGCTATAGCCTTCTTTCCTAAGACGATAACTTGTGCGTTGTAATAACGATGACTTGCCCATCTGGCGAGAATTTAAGACGTAACAAAACTCGCCAGCTTTCAAGCTGGCATAAAGTCTTTCGTCTGCCTGACGGACAACATAGCTAGGATCGTCACTGTGGAGACTGCCACCAACCTGGTATCTCATCTCAAAGTGTGATTACAAAATCGCAATAACACAAGTATTAGAAATTTGTAGATATAGAACTACTATTTGAATTTTCTGAAAGTGCCTGCGCTCTGCGCTTAAAAAAATCAGTACACTTTCTGTTCCCTGTTCCCTGTCTCAACGAGTCATTTCACAAATCAAACCGAATTCCTATACATCTGATTTAAGATTTTATCACTTTTCTAACTACATCATTTGCCTATTTGTAGCTTAACTGTCTTAACTGTCTTAACTGTCCATTATTTATTTCAATTCAGTTCTTAACTGTCTTAACTGTCTTAACTGTCCATTATTTATTTCAATTCAGTTCTTAACTGTTTTAACTGTCTTAACTGTCTTATAAATTAGTTTTTAACTGTCTGCTTAACTGTCTTATCTGTCCTTGCCTTTTTATTAGAATTGTGAAAATATATCGAAAGATGCAAGTTTTGCATACTTTCTAATCTGTTAAACCAAGGAACAAAAAACATGGCTCAGCAAAAAATTGATGGCGAACTTTATGTGACTTCTAACATAGATGTTGGACCAATAGATTTTGAACCAAATATAGGTAAGATTAGAGTTACAGGAGAGAAGGGTAGTCTTCAACTTTACAGACGTAACCTCACCACTGCCCCAAAGACATGGGCTAAGGGTGACGCGTTTGATTTGTACAACCCAAACGGGGCATTTCGTCTTTGGACACCCGTGACTGGTGATTTACTAACAGTTACTGCTGACGGCAATGTTGGTATCGGGACAACGACACCACAAGCAAAATTGCAAGTTACTGGTGGAGCGATTACGCCAGAGGTTGGAAATAATGATCAAGCAGGTATTTTGTTTCCAAAAGATCCCGGTGGCGGTTCAGGCGATAAAGCTTATATTCGCTACTATGTTGAAGGCACGACCTCAGCAAATACAAGCGAAAAAACCAAGTTATTGATTGGAATTGAGAACGATTCTGATGATAGCATTGGTTTGTTTCAATCCGGTGCGGAAAGACTAACAGTTACCAATGGTAACGTCGGCATTGGGACACAGAAACCCGAAGCAAAATTACAAGTTTCCGGGCTTGCTGCTTTTGACGCCGCAGCTGGAATTGATTTTCATGGTCCAAGTTGGAGCTTAAGTAATGGTTCCCAAAAATCTAAGTTTATTCGTTGGGGCTATAACCGTCCTAACGCAGTTGGCGGTGATGTCATTACGGTTTATGTACCAGGTAATAATGACAATTCTTGGGAAGCGATCAATATTTTTTCAGCTTACAAGAGAGTAGGAATCAATACTGCCAACCCCGACCAAACCTTAAGTATTGATGGCAACGCTTCTAAAACAGGCGGTGGAACTTTTGCTGCGCTTTCAGATGCAAGAACAAAAACAAATGTTATGCCTTACCAGCGCGGATTAGAACTTATTAAACAATTGTCTCCAGTGAAATTCCGTTATAAGCCGGAGTTTGATGCAAAAGGCAGTGACGCAGGTAGGGAGTATGTAGGCTTTGTTGCTCAGGAGTTGCAAAAAGTTTGCCCCAGCATGGTTTTAGAAACACAAAGGCATAACGAGTCGTCTTCTCTTTTAATGACAGATATTTCAGAGCTGACTTTCACCCTTGTCAATGCGATCAAGGATTTGTCAGATAAGGTGAGCGCACTTGAAGCGCGGTTAAACGCTGCATAGGGATGCGAGCAACAAGTAGGGCTAGCTCTTCGGCATTGTGAAGAAAAAGTCGCGCGAATGCCGATAAAATAGAGGTTTTTGCTCAAAATTCTTTCTTTCATTCTGCTTGATTAAACTCAGCAGGGCTGTTACCAGCCCTGCTGATTATCCTGGGTTGATAAAAATTTTTCTAAAACCTGCAAGAATATTGCTCCAGCGCGGTTGCTGAGAACCAGACAACTCATACTCGTTGCTGAGTGCAAAACAGCAGCAAGGCTTGGATTGGCGGCTCTATCCTAGCATCTATAACGGCGTTTGAGACGATGTGGTTCACTAACTGAGATCTTGCACCATTCTCAAAACCCCTAGCATCTCAATCAAACCATACAGATTACAATAATCTTGAGCTTGTAATTTTTGACCTCTAAGGTTTGAACCATGTTTGCTCTAGTCTCGCCTGAGAAAATTCAGCTACCTGTAGGGGCGGTTGTCCGGTTACCTGCAACCTGGCAAGATTATCAGGATTTGTGTCACTGGCGAGGCGATGGTTCAATTCCCCGCGTAAAGTACCGATCCGGAGAAGTCTTACTCATGTCTCCTCTTCCCAAACATGGACGCGATGCCCATTTAATTGCGAATGTTATCACAGTCCTGCTGGATCATATTGGACGTGAGTACGATGCTTTTACTCCTGTCACTATGGAATTACCAGAAAAGAGCGGAATTGAACCAGACTATTGTTTTTACATTAACCATTGGGAAGCTGTCTCTGGTAAAGAGCGAATTGACTGGAGTATTGATCCTCCTCCTGATTTAGTACTGGAAATTGATGTGACGAGCTATTCTGACGTGAATGATTACCTCCCTTATCAAGTGCCAGAAGTCTGGCTGTTCCGCAAAAAACAACTGTGTGTTTATCAGTTGCAAGGTACAGAATACCTTGTTCAAACTCAAAGCCAATATTTCCCAAATATAAACATCCACGATATAGTTTCTAGGTGCTTTGAAGTTGCCTACGAGCGGAATACCAGTGCAGCAATTCGTGAACTCAAACAGCACTTAGGTTGAACAGAAGTTTTGTTTCTCGGTTGGAAGCGCGGTAGAGTTCGCAAGTCGGTAAGATGACCCTCAAAGCGAATCAATCCCAAACTGTAAAGTTTGCAAGCCTCAGTCGGATGTAGACGCGCAGCGGCTTCCCGCAGGGTACCGCAAAGACGAGCCAGCGCTACAGGAGGTGAGACCAGCCTCTTTGGAGGGTTTCCCGACCCAGGCGACTGGCGGAACGCGTTAGCGCACCGCCCCCGAACGGGGCTAGCGGAACCGGAGGTTCTCCCTGAAGGGGTTTCCCGACCCAGGCGACTGGCGTCGCTAAGGACACGTAAGCGCAAAGCGCAGGCTGAGGCTTCGCCACGCGGCTTGGGCGTTAGCGTAGCTCCTCTGAAAGAGGCACGCCAACGCGCAGCGTGCGCTGCAGGCGCATAGGAAGAACAAAAAGAAGATAGGTAATCTTAGACCGAGAAGGGAGTAACTGTCTTAACTGTCTTAACTGTCTTAACTGTCCTTTATCTATTGCAATCAGTTTCTTAAATGTCTCCTTAACTGTCTTATCTGTCCTTGCATTTTCATGGCAAAAGTAAGATTATATTCACATGAAGTGAAAGCAATTTCCGCCAAAGCATTTGTCAAACTAGACACATAAAGCCAACGGCTTATAAGCTGCAGCAATAGTATTGCGCCCCAAACTCATGTCTTGTGGTGAACTATTGTGCTGAGTTGGCGTTGACAGCAAGTGAAAAAGCTGCACTCATGTTCAAAATCTAGTAACTTGACACCCAGGAAACAAAACAAACGATTTAATCTAAACAATTGCCGACATTACAAATAGAAGAGGTTAATACAAAATGAAGAAATGGCTACTACTGCGAGTTGCTACGGTCTTTTTGTTTGCTTTGGTTGTGTCACTTAACTTTGTTGTTGATAAAGCGATGGCAACAGGTGAATTTAGCCTAAGCTGCGACAAAGACAAGATAGAAATCAATGGATCAATCCTATCAACAAGTTGCACAAAAAGTAATGGCGATTCTCAGCAAACCTCCATCGACTTAGATCAATACATTGGTAACTTGGATGGAAAATTATCCTGGAGTGATAAAAATTTTTCTAAAAGCTGCAAAAATATTGCTCCAGCGCAGTTGCTGAGTACGAGACAACTTGTACTTGTTGCTGAGTGCAAAACAGCATCAGGAGACACATATTATCCATCCGAGATTGAGCTAGATTCTCACATTGTCAACATTGATGGCACCCTAAGTTACGAATAATTGTGGTTCTATTGCCAAATGAACAAACACTATTTTCCAGGTAGCAATATCAATACAATTTTCTGATTACAAGGAGGAAAAAATCATGACAACTCAAACCTCTATCACCGATTTAGTCGTTAACAGTGCTAAAAATTGCTATCAGCTTACAAAAGAGCAAATGGAGGCTATCCAAAACAAAGGAGTAACAGCAGAGCTAACACAGGGAATCTATGTTGTCCGCATCAAAGAAGGTGCATTCGATTATGTCAAAGATTCTGAAGACGCAGAAAGCGAACCCTTAGTTATGCTCTGGATTTATGGCGGTAAGTTCAAGAACTTAAAAACGAATAAGCAAGTTACAGCTGGTTGGTCAACCCTAAATGGATATGACCATACCCTGACTATAGCTGTGTCAGAACCGTCGAAACTGTGTGCTTTCTTCTTCGATACCGAGATTAACGATAACGCGGGAGATGTTACCGTTTCAGTCATTAAAGTTGACGAATTGCGTAACTTTAATTAATGCTGTCAACCTATTATTTACACTCCAAAATAGCTGATTTGCGATGGAAAACTGCTTTATGCCTGCTTATCATAGGATTAGCTGTAGGATTAGCTTTAGATCTAACAAAGCTAGAAACGAGAAACACTACTTTTATCCAAGAATACAGAGCGTTTGAACCACCAAGAAGCGGAAAGCCAAAAGATACTTCAGGTGCTGGCTCTCGACTTCTTGAAAGTAGGCGAGTCGTTGCAAATAAGGTAATTTTTGAACATAAAATCATTCAATGATAGGGGTTCAAACCCGTATCATTAAATGATTTCTTAAATGATTGTCGCTAGTTGTTTTGCAAAATAAGCGCGGTAGAGTTCGCAACGCGGGAAGATGCGATCGCCCTCAAAGCGAATCAATCCCAAACTGTCCAGTTTATAAACATCAATCGGATCAAGAGAAATACCTTGCTTTGCTGTCACAACATCAGTATAGGTTTTTGCTAGACTGGGTTTTTCTTGCAGTTTCGCCCAGTGTCGCCATAAATTATAGCGGTAGATGCCGCCGTTGGCAACTGCCTCTTGTATCAGTTCTTCTAAAGTGATGACCTGAGAGCAAAGATAATACAGCGCGATCCGAATCAGTGCTGGATGACCGCCTACAAACGATATCAGTTGGGCGGATTCTTTACCAGTACTCCAGTCTAGCCCATGCCGATGCGCTAAATCTTCTACCTGTTGCTGGGTAAATTCCACCAGACAGATAGGTAGTCCAATATTAAACGGGGAGCGGTTGATATCTAGGGTGGCATACTCTTCTGTAGAGTAAACTACTACTAGCCTCAGCTTCTGCCAATCGACATTTTGTCGTGCTTCCTCGCACCACGAACGCAACAAAGCAAAGAATTCCTGAGCAATGTGAGGATGTTCAAAAAAGCGGTCAATTTCATTCAACACCAGAACTACTGGGCTTTGAATCTGCTTGAGCAAATAGTGCAAGTAAAAGCTACAATTCAACTTACAACCAACTTCCTCATCCCATATGTCATTCAGGTTGGGATCAATGTCTAATTCTGTTGCAATTCGCCAGCAAAAATTACGCAAAACCTGACTTAAGTCAGTTAGACCATCGGAATCGGAATCTATCTGGTAGCAATTCAGATTCACTGTGCGATACCCTTGGTTTTGTGCAAAAGCACATAGCCGCAGCACCAGAGAACTCTTACCCATCTGTCTAGGTGCTCGAATCCGAATCACACAGCCTGGCTGAGTCACTTCTCGATAAACCAGTTCCTCAATCGGGGGACGTTCGATGTAGAAGGGGGAATCCAGAGGTACCGGACCATCTGGGTATGACCAAAAATGTTTAAGTTTGTCACGCTGTTCGTTAAATGAGTCTTCGGATAAAGACTCACACGAACTTACCTCCTGTGTATCTAAACTCACCAAAAGCTCGCCAGAAGTTTCAGCCTGATTCGGTTCATCCAGGATTGTATAGTCTTCGCTACATAATTCCAGGTTAAAAGCGCTAAAGCACAGTTTCACAGTTTTTTGGTCTACGCCTCTATCCAACGACCACAATCGACTCAGTGTTTTGCTAGAAACATTCATGCGTAAGCCCAGTTCGTCTAGAGTAAAGCGATCGCCGTTGTTGTGCGCCTTCTCCACAGCCAGAATTGCTGCTTGTAGCCGCTTCAGCCCTACAGGAGTCAGCACAATTCCCCGTCTTCTCCTACTCTTAGATTGCTTCATGTTGCTAATTCTCCCTGTTTTGCTCTTCTCATAGAAAAATATAGCTATCCTGAACTCTCAGCAGAATCATAGATTAGGGAAGCGCACTGTATTGTGTGTCATTTCAATGCTCTTGTTGCAAAAGCACATTAAAATGACGGTTAGAGAATCATCTCTAACTTAATAAAACAGGGTTACTAAGCGCTCTTTTGTTAACTTCTTAACTATATTCTCATTTTCAAATCAGTTATTCAAGTGTTACTAAACTGTTGTTTAAGTGTTCGCTCTCTTTCCTCTTTCTAAAGAAAGATGTTTATTTAACTGTTATTGAGCAGCTACTATAATATTGGTAAAGCTATTTAATTATAAATTAAACAAAATTAAAAACGCTGAACAATATGCTACTCGTAGGAGCTATTATTTAACCAAAGTAAAAATATTATTGTGGGTTTTAAAGGTAGCGTGATAAAACTTCAACAGTAGAAAGCCCTGTTTTTTCCCAACTGAACTGGCTTGCCCTGCTTATGCTTTGAGTCGAAAGCTGCTGACGCAATGCGGAATCAGTTGCAATTGTTTGCATCGCTTCAGTCATTTCCTCAACGTTGTAAGGATTGATAAGAAGAGCAGCGTCGCCAGCAACTTCTGGTAAAGATGAGAGGTTGGAAGTAATCACGGGAGTCCCGCAAGCCATTGCTTCGAGAACTGGGAAACCAAAACCCTCCCAAAGACTCGGAAAGACGAGGGCTGTAGCACCACAAATTATTTTCGGCAATTCAGTGTAAGAAACGTAGTTAAGAAATTTAACTTTATCGGTTATACCTAGTTCCTCAACTTGCGTTTGTAAGACAGGAGTGAAGCGTTTATCTTGTGGTCCTGCTAACCACAATTCGTAGTCCTTATTATTAAATAATGCTGCAAAAGCAGTAATCAGTCGATGTAAGTTTTTGTAGGAATCCTGTCGCCCAATGTAGAGAAAATAGGGACATCTTCTCAAGGGGGTATCTTGTCCGCCATTATTTAAATGAAGCGGGCGAAAATGATTGGCGTCGTATGCGAGAGGAATAGGGGTGATTTTGCTTGCCCGAATCTGATAAAAGTCGGTGATGTCCTTTGCTGTAGCGTGGGAGTTGCAAATAATGTGTTGCGCTTGCGCAAGAACTTGGGGAACGTAGTAGCGCGAGAAATGCGTCAGTGGTGACAAGAGTTTGGGAAAGCGCAATGGTATCAAATCGTGAACCATCACAATATAACGGCAATTGGCAGAAAGTGGGGCTTCCGGAACAGGAGAAAATATAAGTTGAGATTTCAGATTTTTATAGATTTTTGGCAGTTGAAATTGTGTCCATACAAGACGGTCAAAATGTCCTTTGGTTCCCTGAGCAGGCGTAAGATTATTAGGAATTGGATAACAGTTAAATTCAGGGTAGTTTTGTGCAGTTAATAAGGTGGGGTTAAGAGTTTTTAAATAAGGAACAAGATTTTTTGCATAGTTGCTTATGCCTGTGGGTTGGGAAAAAAGAATGGATAAATTAAATAATATTTTACTCATTTCTATCAAACTTAACCCGCTCATAAATTTGACAGTGCGGGATTTGGCAATTAGCTGAAACTAGGGTCATAACTCCATCCTCAGCGTCAGATTCGCTAAATAGCCAGTTATTTTCTGGGGTTTTACTAAACTGCTCAATGTGGATTTGATCTTGGTCAATCAAAACGTATTCTTGAAATTGAGGAATAGAGCGATAGTATGTAAATTTATCACCTCTATCGCGGCTACTGGTAAATTTAGAGAGAACTTCAAAGATAATACTGGGATTCAGAACAGTATCAGTACGTCCTGACTCAAATACTGGTTCACCTTTGATAATCAAAACATCTGGATAAGTGTATTGGCGATAGCGAGGAATCCATAAACGCAAATCATTCACAAAGACTTCATATGATTGTCCTTGCAGGGCTAGTTCCGTGAGTCTACTAAGGTTACGTACAATACGGTTATGGTTAATCGAACCCCCTGTCATAGGAACAATTTCTCCATCACGGTATTCGCTGCGGTAGTCGGCACTTTCCTCAAGTGCAAAATACTCCTCAATTGAGTGAAGACGGGGCGGAATCTGTACAACCATAGCACGAGCCAGTGAGTTTTTGATTTTACGATATAATCTTAGCCTAGGATCACCAGAGATAGGTTTAAGAGAGCGATTGGCTCCGCCAGTGCCCCTTGGGCAATCGCTTGCAATACATAAACACGCCAGCAAATTTGCCAAATGCTACTTGAGGTTTTACTATCATCAAAATTAAAGCATAAAGAATCAAACGAACTAACCTTAATAGAAAAACCGCTTTATTTGTATATCTATCTAAAGATAATAAATAACCATAGGTACTATTTTTGATTTTTCTAAAAACATACTTATTAGTAATTGAAGAAGGCTGATGCAGGACACCAAACTGCTTAGTAACTGCAATGAGATGTCCTTGATTAGCATAGCGTCGGCAAAAGTCAAAATCTTCATAGTAAAGAAAGTAAGCAGGGTCAAACTGAGGACACTCATCAAACTTTCTGAGATTAATGATAAAGCTACAACCTGTAATCCAATCGCAAGCTACATAATCTGCATCTGTATTGGTTAACAAATCTTGAGTGAGAATTGCCCCTGTTGCGGGAATAAAGCGACCGCCTGCAAACCAAACGTCGCCCGTAGGAGTATGAACTATTGTGCCGAGAATAGAAATTTCTGGATGTGCCTCAAAAAATAACTCGACTTGAGGCAAAATATTTTTTTCTAAATAAGCATCGGGATTAATAATCCAAACAATTGCTTGAGGTTCTTGGGTATAAATCCAATTTATTCCCAAATTGCAACCACCACCAAATCCTAAATTATCGAGAGCGTTTAAAATGAAAACATCTTCATTTTTGAGAGTATCAATCGAATCATCATCAGGAGAGTTATTGACGATAATCGTTTTGTACTCATTTTTTTTTTCAGCAGGGAAAGAACGAATTAATTTAGTAACGAGATTGGTGGAATAATAATTAACTACTAAAAAGTAAATCATGTATATTATTACTTAATAAACTAGTTGATTTTTTAGATAAGGATATTTAAAACCACAGATGAACACAGATGGACACAGATAATTTATCTACGTTCATCTGACGTAAGTTCGACGAACCTCTCCCACCCAACCTCCCTCTCCTACAAGGAGAGGGAGGAGCTACGTAAAAATGGGATTTTTAAGCCTCTCCCCTACAAGGGGAGAGGTTTGGAGAGGGGTCAAATCAGGATATATCGAACTCACGTTCATCTGTGGTTTCATTTTCATCCAATTGACTTTAGCTGATTCCGGCAGAAGCCCCACACTGTACCTGTACCCAGGGAACGTGTTGGGATGAATGACGGGGCAATGACGAATTGACCAACGAGCGATAGTGAACTGCGTTCACTATCGCTCGTTGGTCTCGGAGGAATTGCCAATCTCCGTGTTGGGCAACCTGTCAACAAGCGTCTTCGACAATTTGAGTAACCGTCTTATCCTTACTGGTAGCATATAAACGTAACTTATTTAATCTCCTCTCTGAAATCCGTACATTTAATCTAGTTGTCTTCATTTTTGACCACCCAATGTTAATACGTTAATGTTAACATAGGGTAGTACGGGTTTAATCAAACTAATAGCTAACCGCTACGCCACTTGCTTCAACGGGGGGAACCACCAAGGGCGCAGTGGCTCTCCTGTACGCTGTACCTTGACAACCTGGAATATGGGGTTCCATCTAGTAACTAGACTTCTTTGAAATCGCTTTCTGTAGATGGGTAAAATTCCAGCAGTACAAAGGTGTGAACATTTTTGTATTGTTCAATTCTGCGGAGGGGCGTCTCGTGGAATCAAAACAAAGCTCAGTTAATGTCCTATGCAATAGCAGGAGTCGCTGAGAAGCCCACACTGTATTGCTTGCAATCAGCGTGGGAGTACGTCACCAAGAGGCTTAATCTCCCTGCGGACAATCCTCCCACAATGTTGTTATCTCCCGTATGCTCTGATGATTGCCATCGCCTAAAATAAGATGGTCTAAAAGAGGAATCCCCAAAAATTGCGCTCCAAGTAACAACTGTCGCGTTAATTCGATATCTTCTTGACTAGGTTCTACATGTCCAGACGGATGGTTATGTGCCACTATAACGCGCGTTGCTCCTTGACGAATCACTTCTCGAAAAATTTCGCGGGGAGGAGCTAAAGTTTCGGTTGCTGTGCCAATGGTAATAACTTGCGTTCCTAAGAGGCGATTCTTCACATCTAACAATACCACTGCAAAACGTTCTTGATTTTGCCACATTAAATCTTGACTGAGTGCTGCCGCCGCCGCCTGTGGACTATCAATTAACGTGCGTTCTCCTGGACGGGATTGAAATGCTCGTTTCCCTAATTCAATCGCCGCCAAGATGGTCGTTGCTTTTGCTGGACCAATACCAGGAATTTTCATCAACTCGGCGGCGCTGACATCTCGCAGAACTGCTAAAGGGTCTCGCTGGTGTTTGCTCAGTTCCTGCAAAATATATTGCCCTAGACCCACAGCAGAAAGTTTACCGTGTCCTTGACCAGTAGCTAGCAGAATTGCTATTAACTCCGCTGTGGCTAAAATTTTCGGACCATGCGTTAACAACCGCTCGCGCGGACGCTCAGTTACAGGTATATCGGCAATTCTGAGAGAATAAGTCATAGACGAATACAGAGGATAAATGATGATATATGCATTTATTCCTAAGTTATTGCCTGTAATTCTGACAACCTCTCCATATTTGACCAAATATTTAATTTTGAGCTATTTTAGCGTAGTTTCCCTGATTTCATGCTGATAATTTTGTGTCGCTTTGAGCATATGGTACGTAATCAATAGCTGGGTGAGAGCGAGGGGGTAACTTTGAAGTGTTTCCCCTGTTGTACCAGCAATTTTCCCCAACTCTGGGTTGCTTTCGCGATCGCATATATTCTTGAGGTAGGGCATATCAGCACAAATAATATGCTCTAACTTATTGACTTGTTCCAAAGTGGCATGACCATCAACTTCTAGAACATCAACCGGTTTACCCATATCCCGGTCTAATCCTAAGCGGATTGCTGACTCAAAACTGCCATCGCCGTAGTTGAGAATTTGGCTAAAATCTGGATGAGGAATCGTAGGACGCAGTACCAGACGCACATTTAGGTGTCCATTGGTTTGCTCTAAATCGTCGCTAGGAGGATAAAAACTCACGACTATATCTGACCATTGCCGTTGGGGACGGATAAATTGCTCAGAATCTGGTTCGCGTTTTCTGAGATCTTCAAGTACTTGTTCTTCTGTATACCCTCGCTTTTGCGTATCTCGCTTAACTTTCCACTTGGCACGTAGAGACTCAGGTGGAGCAAGGTAAACTTTCACGTCATAGCAGTCACGCGCACCACGGGTGGAATAACCCAGCAATCCCTCCACTATGACAAATTTACTTGGCTTTATATAAACTGGTGGCTCAAAAGTACCAGTTTTATGGCTGTAAACAGGCTTAAGGATTGACTGCCCTATCCTAAGTTGCGACAGGTGGTGCTGCATAATATCTAAATAGTTGCAGTCAGGATGAAGAGCAGTGATACCAATCTCAGCACGTTGCTTACGGTCGTACTTATGGTAATCATCCGTACAAATCACCGTAACATTCTCCGGACCAAGAACTTGAGCAATCCCTTTAGTCAGTGTTGTTTTCCCAGCTGCGCTGTCACCAACAATACCAAGAATTATAGGACGGCTCATGATTCCCCCTGTGTAACGCTACAGTAAACTATAATTTTAGATTGTATGTTAGTTTACTAATTTTAGAGAATTTATAAAATACAACTGAAGAAAGAGAGTATGAATTATCTACCTGAATAAGTCATGATTTTTTGAAATTATCATTGATAATTAAGGTTTTTTGTCCCTGACAACGATGTCTATTTATTTTTGTAAATAAAAAATTACTTTCATAAACACTATAAAATATTTATCGGCGGGCTTTCTTAACATAACCCTGAGAATCGCGCACAGTAGCCATCTCGGGTGCGTTTAAATATAAAGAGAGAGTGGGAGGTTTCTGACTTCAAGATAAAGAAATACAGAGAGTCACTGATACTTATGCAATCATAAAAATACAATTAGCCATTAGTAGCAGAACATGGCATATAAAACGTCAGGACTTGAAAAAAGTCTTTATGAATACTTGCAATCAGTTTCATTGCGAGAACCTGAAATTTTAGCGCAGTTAAGACAAGAAACAGCACAGCATCCAAGTAGCAGAATGCAGATTACTCCAGAACAGGGGCAATTTATGGCGCTGCTGGTGCAGTTGATGGGCGCAAAAAAAACTTTAGATATAGGTGTATTTACGGGGTATAGTTCCCTAGTGGTGGCATTGGCGTTACCACCAGAGGGTAAGGTCGTTGCCTGTGATGTCAGCGAAGAGTATACAGCGATCGCCCGCCGCTACTGGCAGCAAGCCGGAGTGGCACATAAAGTTGAACTACACATTGCCCCAGCACTCGACACTCTAGATAGGCTTATAGCCGCAGGAGAAGCAGGCACCTTTGATTTTGCCTTTATCGATGCTGATAAAAACAACTACGGTAATTACTACGAGCGATCTCTACAACTTCTACGTCCAGGTGGGTTGATTGCGATTGATAATGTCCTACAGTCAGGACGAGTCGCAAATCCCCAAGAGCAAGACAAGATAACTAATAGCATCCGGGCATTTAATCAGAAACTGCATCAAGATCCACGAATCACCATGAGTTTGGTGCCAATTGCCGATGGCTTAACCTTAGCCCTAAAGCGTCTCTAGGTGAACGTTACAGAGGCTGCAAAGACAGCCTTTGTTCCTATAGCCCACCCTTCATTGTGTCGAAGTCACCGATAAATCTTGTCCATTCCGCTTCCTAGCCAACTCCAACTGTCGTTTTTTCTCCTGCTGACGTGTCTTTTTCTCCTGGGATAGGCTATCAAAACAATAGGCGCAAGAAACTCCTTCCTCATACTTAGGAGATGATTTATCAGCTTCAGAGACGGGACGCCCGCAACTTGGGCACATATCATAACTACCCGTTTCTAAACCGTGACTGACAGCGATGCGTTGGTCAAACACAAAACACTCGCCATCCCACAAACTCTCAGACTCAGGAACTTCCTCTAAATATTTGAGAATCCCACCTTTTAGGTGATAAACCTCTTGAAACCCTTGGGACAGCATGAAGGAAGAGGCTTTTTCGCAGCGAATTCCCCCGGTACAAAACAGGGCAACCTTTTTGTGTTTGTTGGGGTCGAGGTGCTTGTGAACATACTCGGGAAATTCACGGAATGATTCCGTATGAGGATTTTGCGCTCGTTTAAAGGTTCCGATCCTCACCTCATAATCATTGCGGGTGTCAACCACCGTGACTTCAGGATCGCAAATCAGCTCATTCCAATCCTTGGGACTAACATAGGTACCCACTTGTTCATTCGGGTCAACTTCAGTCCTTCCGATAGTCACAATTTCTTTTTTCAAGCGCACTTTCATCCGCTCAAAGGGTGAGTAGTCAGCATAAGACTCTTTGTGTTCCAAGTTTGCTAAGCGGGGATCGGAGCGCAAAAAACAGAGAACAGAGTCAACCGCTTGACGTGAAGCCGCTATTGTACCGTTAATACCTTCTGGTGCTAATAGAATTGTCCCCTTAACGCCATGCGATTCGCATAAAGACAGCAGAGAGTGTTGTTTCTCGGCAAAATCTGGCAATTTAACAAATTTATATAGTGCTGCAACAACTAGGGTCATTTTTTGTCCATCCCCTTTTACAAAATAATAGTATTCGGTTAAAATAACGACGACATTATAATAGACCTACCTTATATTATATTTTTGTTTAACAGTTATCAGTTTCATGGCGATTGGGCTTTAGCCCACTGCGCTCCGCGCAATCGCGAAACACCACACCGACAGTCGCCTGGGTCGGGAAACCCTACCAAGAGCGTGGAAGGCGTTAGTGGCACTTTTTTATCCCTCACGATACGCCTTCCGGACTGTTTATTCTTCACTGGTTTAATACCACTCTAAGTAAAAAAAGGTTTTCTACTAGCTGATAAAAACGGGTTAAACAACTAACAACGAACTAGATATATAGGATTCCTCCGCAGATTTTTGAAATACACGTAGGGTGGGCAATGCTCACTAAAACCCAGATAGAACCCAGATATGGTAGGCATTGCCCACCCGAAAGATACTTAGATTTTTTCAAAAATCTAACCCGATTGCTATAGAAAAATTATTATTGAGTTATAAACAATTTTTCCAAGTTTTATTATTATAATTTTGTTCTTGTTACAAAACTCTATTAGAGATTGAATTGACTATAGAGCAATACAGTTTAGATAAGACAATTTGCAATAAAGTTCACGGGGACTAGGGACTGGGGACTGGGGACTGGAAGGAATTGTCTAAGAACGCTATCACAAAAAATCCTTAACTGAACGGTATTGGACTATAAATCAACTGCTGCTTTTCTCTAACCTGTTAGGAGAATCGCACATTTTGAAAGTGTTATCTGCCTGAATAATAAAGAATTAAGCTAAATCCCTACGAATCAATTCTCTTGTTTAAATTTCTTGTAAAAATGCCTAGCTTATCATTTTGAAAATCCCTCATACAGAGAAAAAAGCTTGTGCTTTGCGTCTCTGCTTTCAAGTATTTTTGATTAAGAAATGAGTATCTTCACTTATTAATACGAAGAAAGTACTATTACCGGATTGCCTATTTTTACTTTTCATCAAAATTCCGTGTTTTCAACCTGGCTGCTTTGGACTAACAAGTAGCAGTATAGAACAACAGGCATTCAACAATTTGATTTTGATATCTTCATATAAAACCTTTCTATGGCAGAGGTTCTAGTTGCTGTGTCTACCAAATATTGTCAATTCAAGGACACATAGATAATTATGCCAATTGATTATAACAGTATTAACCTAAGCCCATCAGCTAATACAAATACTACTTCTAAAAATCAGGTTTTTAATGGATGGCTAGGTCATAACAATCGCATTGATGACTACAGCTTTACTCTGAGTGGTCGTAGTAGTTTGAACTTTGCTGTTGATGGTTTGTCAGCGGATGCAGATCTGCAATTGCTAGACAGCAATCGCTCAGTGATAGCAAGTTCGCATAATGATCGTGATAGTGCTGAATCTATCAACACGACTTTGGATGCAGGCACTTATTCTATCCAAGTCTACCGTGTAAGTAGTAAAAGAACTTTTTATAATCTTAATGTTTCCAAAAACGAAGCACCCCAATTCTTACAATTTAGCACTGATAAAAGCAGCTATCAAGCAGGGGAAACAGTCAGCCTAACCAACACCAGGGTATTTGATGGTGATCGTGCAAACGATATAGCACGAGTGGATTTTTGGTTGCAAAAAGACGGCGGAAACTCGCAAGACATCTCTGATACTGTCCAATTCACCCCTGATAGCAGCGATAACCGCTATTCCAGCTTTAACTACACTCTCAGCGGTCTAGGTAGTGGCAACTATCAGCTGTCAGCAAAGGCTTATGACAAATCTGGTGCTAGCACAGACAGTGTACAAACAAGCTTTAACATTGTTCTTACTCAAGACTGGTTTGAGCTGAATGTTCAAGATGGTGTTTTACGCGTAGAGTCTAGAAACCGCTTTGCTGATGGTGTATTAGACCGCAACGATATGATAGCTATTTTGCGTCAAGCAAACGACGGTAGTACAGTTGATGCTACTGAAATTACAGATCTCCGCACGTTAGTGAATAATGCCTCTTACTTACAAATGCCGGAGTACGTCCGAGTCTTGTCTAACAAGGTTGTCAATGGTGACACTGCTAACCAGAAGTATCAAGGGAACACACTAGGCAACTTGAATACAGGTAGCAGCGACATTCAGATGGAGAACCTGATTAATAAGTGGTTTCTGGGAGGCGATCGCCCACAAACCTCATACACTTATCAATACGCGAATGGTTCTTTGTTCCAAAATGGTATTAGTTACCAAGATGTGAAACAAGGACAGATAAATGACTGTTATTTCCTTACAGGTTTAGCTGCGACAGCCGTTCGTTCTCCAGGCACAATTGAGAGTATGTTCATTGACAACGGCGATAATACTTTCACCCTGCGCTTCTGGCACAATGGAGTTGCTGATTATGTAACGGTAGACAGATATTTACCAACGAATTCATTAGGGTATTTAGCTTACGCCAATCAAGGTAGTGACCACAATAGCTCTTCTAATGAGTTATGGGTTGCTTTTGCGGAGAAAGCTTACGCTCAACTTAACGAGTCTGGTTGGATTTATCAAGATAATTCCAACACCTACACTGGTATTGGAAAAGGTGGGTATATCAGCGATGCATTAGCACAAATTACAGGAAAAAAGACTTCTCTTGGTAATAGTCTGAACTTTAGCTCTCTAGTTGATGCCTTCAATTCTGGACAATTGATTGGGTTTGGTACAAAACCAACTGGAGTAGCATCAAATATCGTGTCTGGTCATGCTTACGCGCTGATAGATTACAATTCCTCCACCCAAAAATTCACTCTTTTTAATCCTTGGGGAGTAGACACCAATTCTTCAAAACCTGGTGTTTTAGAATTAAGTTGGAGTGACATTGAGTCAAGCTTTAGTTATTGGGATTCTACAATAAATTAATATTATACCACCCCTAGTTAAGTTGTGAGACACTCCTTTGGGTCGTCCTTAGTTATTTGTTATTTGTAAACAAATGACTAAGGACAAATGGCTTTTGCCGGATGCGGGGCGAGACTCTCGTCCCTAATTATGAGCGGACAGAATATCTGCCTCACAAGAACTGTATTCAATGTAAATACAAACCACTATATTATTTGTAAAATAATTAGCATTTTTTATTTTTAGTAAATAGTAATTATTATCTTATAAAAACTCTCTTTCAGACAAAAGCCCTGTTAATCATAAGGCTTTTGCAGGTCATGCTGTCAAAAAAAGAGAGATATATTTGAGGAGATAATACTGATGCCCACCGATATAAATACTAACAATTCTTTTTCTAATCAAGGGCTAAATATCACGTCTACCTCCTCAGTAGATTCCTTTCATGTCAACAATGACTATAGCCTCAACTTTGGCGCTCACAGTAGTTTTTACTCAACTAGCGATAACAAGCAGCCAAATGCTGAAGAGCAATTATTCAATGATAATGGCTACGATTTCTCCTCTGGTTATGGCTTGATAAATGCAGCCGCCGCAGTGGGTAAAGCTGTTGGTCAGAGTCCCTTTGCTGATGTTCCTGACCTTGGTGGTAATAATTGGGGAGCCGACCTTGTGAAAGCTCCAGAAGTCTGGGCAAAAGGATACACAGGTCAGGATGTGGTTGTTGCTGTTCTGGATACTGGGGTTGACTTCAACCACGATGACTTGAAGGATAATATCTGGACAAATCCCAAGGAAATTGCTGGCAATGGCAAGGATGATGATGGCGATGGCTTTATTGATGACGTTCACGGTTGGAACTTTGCTGACAACAACAACAACACCTTAGATAATAGTGATCCTGGTCATGGCACCCATGTTGCTGGCACTATTGCTGGGGAAAACAATGGCTTTGGTGTTACTGGCATTGCCTATGATGCCAAAATTATGCCAGTCAAAGTCCTTAATGATGAAGGTACAGGCTCCTACACTTCCATTACTAAGGGCATTTACTATGCTGTGGATCATGGAGCTAATGTAATTAACCTCAGCCTGGGCGGTAGTTCTTCCGACGATACAATGCAAACAGCTATTGAATATGCCAGCAGTAAAGGAGTGGTTGTCGTTATGGCAGCTGGCAATGATGGTGGCTTTCAACCAGACTATCCAGCTCGCTATGCAGACAAATCGGGAATTGCAGTTGGAGCAGTTGATAAAAATAACAACATGGCTGACTTCTCCAACCGCGCAGGAGTGAGTTCACTCACTTACGTTACAGCTCCAGGAGTCGATGTCTATTCTACACTTCCGGGTAATCAGTATGCTTCCTACAGTGGCACATCAATGGCTAGTCCCCATGTTGCTGGCGTAGTGGCCCTGATGCTTAGTGCTAATCGCAATCTTACTGATGCTCAAGTACGTCAAATTGTTGCAGAGACAGCAGTACACAGTACAACAACCCCAAGCTTTAGCCTCCCAGGTTTAAGTTTCAAAGACTCGATGACACAGAGCCGTATTGCAACTTCTAGCTTCAGCATTACACAGTATCAAGATGGCTCTTGTGCTGTCCCACCTGGCTCTGAAATACAGTGGGCGGGCAAGATGCCCACCCCACAAAACCAGTTGGATGATGCCAATACACTGGAACAGTATAGCTTCAGCGCCAGTCCTGAAATCGGGAATAACAAGATGTTTGACAATCCAGTTCTCTGGTCGCAATTCTCAAGCTACCAAACTACACTGGACAAGAATATTAACTACACTATCAGTGACTATAGTGGTACTGATTCTGAAAATACGCTGAAGAAACGCAAGGAAATGCTGGAGGAGTATCGGGAATAGTTAGTTAACTTTAACATAGCGTGATGTGACATACTTCTATCAGTGTGGAGTCAACAAAAATGTAACCAAAAATTGTATTTGTGAATACGAAAGCGTTTGTTTTTCTAAGACTTATTGTTCAAACTAACGGACGATTATTTGTTACCGACATAGTTGCAACTATTGAAGGGCATTATTAACCTTCAGCCCGCAAACCTTCATCACTTAGTTTGAACAATGATAGTTAATCAGGAAAAAACGCTTGCCGATAAAGTCCGTGCTGACTTCCCAATTTTGCAGCGAAAAGTCAACGGCAAACCCTTAGTTTACTTCGACAATGCTGAAAGTTCCCACAAACCCTCGGTAGTACTAAATGCCCTACGGGATTCCTACGAGGAATATAATTCCAACGTGCATCAGAGCACACATGTTCTTGCTAAGGAAGCTACAGAAGCCTATGAAGCAGCGCGGGAAAAATTAGCGAAGTTTATCAATGCTGCTTCGCCACAAGAAATTATCTACACCCGCAATGCAACTGAGGGGATTAATTTAGTGGCTTATGACTGGGGCATAAATAACTTGACAAGGGGGGATGAGATTATCATCTCGGTGATGGAACACCACAGTAATATCGTTCCCTGGCAGGTGGTTGCTCAAAAGACAGGTGCAGTGCTGAAATTTGTTGAACTGAACGAAAATGAAGAATTCAATTTGGAACAGTTCAAAACTCTAATTTCAGACCGAACTAAATTGGTTTCTATATTGCATCTTTCCAGCACTTTGGGTTGTATTAACCCCGTAGAGGAAATTATTGCGATCGCTCGCCAAAAGGGGTCTAAAGTCTTAATCGACACCTGCCAAAGTCTTCCCCATATGCCTATCGATGTCCAAAAGATGGACTGTGATTGGCTTGTTGGTTCCGGTTACAAAATGTGCGGTCCTACAGGTATTGGCTTGCTTTATGGGAAGTCGGAGTTACTGCGGTCAATGCCTCCTTTCTTAACCGGAGGTGACATGGTTGCTGAGGTCTTCCGCGATCACGCCACGTATAAGGATTTGCCTTATAAGTTTGAAGCGGGAACACCGTCAATTGCAGATACGTAGACGCGGAGCGGCTTGTCGTCAGACATCGCCTTTGGTGCAGCTGTTGACTACCTCAGCGAAATTGGTATGGATAAAATCTATGTCTACGAAACAGAACTGACTAAATACTTAGTCAAACAGCTGCAACAAATTCCCTCAATTCGTATTTACGGTCCTCAACCAGAAAATGCTGCTGTGGGTAAAGTCGCTATAGTCATGTTTACTGTTGAGGGTATCCCCGCCAAAGATTTATCCTCCCGTCTGGATCAGGCTGGAATTGCTATCAACGCAGGCTTACACGCTACCCAGCCTTTGCACCAGTACTTGGGCGTTGAGTCTACTGCACGAGCAAGTCTGTACTTTTACAACACTTACTCTGAAATTGACGCTTTCATTGCAGCCATTAAGGAAACGATAGACAATTCCTAATTCATAATGAGTCATTCGTAATTACCAATTCAATTACGAATTAGTAATTATTTGTAGGTGTCTCAGCCAATCAGCGATTCCATTGAGAATTAGCTGAACACCTACCGCCATAATAAAAAATCCCAAAATTCGGCTAGATGCTTTGATACCCGTTTCTCCCAACCAAATGAGAAACCAATTAGAGGCTCGCAAACATAAATAAATGAGCAATCCTAACAGAAAAATCGCTAACAAAACTGCTAGAAAATTCAGTACAGTTGGGACAGACAAAGCGCGTCCTGCTTGAGCAGATAAACCCAAGGTCACAGCAAGAGCGCTCGGTCCTGCCAACAAGGGAACGGTCATCGGCATAAAAGAAATGTCTTCGTGCTGAGCGCTTTTTTCAGCGGCTGCTTGATTTTCCGTTGGTGTTAGCCTTGGTCGTGCGCTCATCATTTGCCAAGCAGTGTGAAACACCACAATTCCCCCAGCAATACGGACGACCTCTAGAGAAATTCCAAAAAAGCGTAAAATCCCCCCTCCAATTAAGAGAAATAGTGACAATACTAAAACTGTATACTGAGCAGTTTTGCTTGCGAATTGATGACGCTCTTTTGGAGAATTTCCCGATGTTAAGACGAGAAACGTAGGGACATTTCCAATTGGGTCTACTATCGGAAAAAGTGCTACAAAGCTACCTAATACAAACTCTGTAAAATTCGGGATATTCACCTTGTACTCCTATTGAATAGCTTTTGAATAGTTAATTGATTCTATTTACCCTAGCTTCTGCTAAAAGAATTGGTTAATATTAAGTTTGTATCTAACCAAGAAGACCTTATTCGTTATTACGGCATAGTTCATACTCTATAAATAAAAAAAAACCTGCTAACTAGAGAGTCAAGATAGCAGGAGAGAATTCAAAAATTGATGTATTCCTAATTTTTTATTTTCAAAAAAAAATCTACGAGTTTTTACTATCGCTAGATAGATAGAATATTAAGTTTGCTTGTAAATCTAGCTACATTTACAATGGATTCTATAAAGGAAACCCCTGCCAAAAGCACTGTTAAATTAGCTTAAGGGCAGGAGAGGCAGGGATGTTGATGTTAATGTTATTCTTTGTTTGATAATTCCATTTTCTTGATTAATCTTTCACTACCTATAGGCAGAAAAGGTATTGATTAAAGATAATCCAGACTGTGTTTATCAACACAATACTTCTTTACTTTAATGACAACCTTAAAAGGGATTGTTGTAAATTTCCTGTAACTAATATCAAATTAGTCAAAATCACTGGATTTAATTAATTTCTATCAGGTTAGCCTATGTTTACAACGCTTTTCAAATGATTAGCGCTGTAACGTATCATAATCGCCAATAGTATCTAGGACTTACGCCAAAAATCATCAAATAAGTAAGTAGGCGAGAAAAAATCAAACTATGTAAAGAAAAGTAAAGATTGGAAACTAGCAAAGTAGTAAGCCCTTTAGCGCTAAAGCGCTTACTACATACCTTTAATTATTTACACCGACCTACTTATGGATTTCATTCTTCGACTGTAAGGTGGGCTTTGCTTAGCATTAGCATATAATCTGGACATCAGTTTAGGGCACTGCCCACCCTACTTTGTGTTGTCGTCTGAAACAACCGAATGCACGTTAACACATATGATGGTCAATCTGTACAGTGCGTAAGTCCTAGTATCCTACCTCACAGAAAATGCCTCACTAAAGCGACGAGTAATCGGCTCAATTAAGAATGTCAAAACTGATTTCCTGCGAGTGACAATCTCACCATTAGCAGCCATTCCAGGAGTAAACACGACTTCTTGACCGCGCACCAATATTGAATGTTTGTTCAGCTTAATTCGGGTGGGAAAAACTAAGCCCATTTCTTTATCAAGAATAGCATTGGGACTGACTTGCACCACCTCGCCCTCAATAGTTCCAAATTCTTGGAAGGGGAAGGTCGCCAGTTTCACTTTTGCCTGCATTCCCTCCTGAATAAAACCAATATCCCGGTTAAGGACTTTCACCTCTAACAAAAGTTCTTCGCCTTCTGGTAAAATTGACAGCAATTCTTCGCCTGCTTGCACTGGTCCTTTTGTTGCTTTGATTCTGTAGATAGTACCTGACACTGGAGCTTTGATAGTTTCCTTGTCTTGCTGCTTGCGTGCTTGCTCAAGCTGACCTTGAATGGTGGTCAGTTCTTCTTTGCGTTTGTTAATCTGGGTGATAATTTCACTTTGACGCTCTGATTCCAGACGTTGTGCTTGAGTGCGAGCTGCTTGATATGCTTCTTCGACTTGGCGAATTTCTTGAGCCTGAGCAGCTATATCTTTTTCTAAGGATGTGACTTTGTCTTGAGCTTCTGTTACCTTATTTTGGGAGTTTGTCACCTCATCATTTGCCCTGGTGATTTCCGCAGTCACACGATTGAGTCTTTCTTGGGCGTCTAGGTAATCGAGTCGAGGTATTGCACCGGGAGTGACGAGGGTTTTTAGGCTTTCTTCCCTTTTTTGAGCAATTGCTAAGCCGCGTTCAACTTTAGTCCGAATATTTTGGGCGTTGATTTTGTTCGTTTTGGCGTTGGCAAGGCTAGTTTTTGCATTTACCAGATTTTCTTGCAAGCGAGTCAGGCGTACTTTTGCTTGGTTAATCAGCGCTTGTTGGCGATTTGATTCGGCTTGGGCTGCGGCTTGACGCGCTTGATAGTCTCGTATACGAGAGTTTAGGAGTTCATCTTGAAGTTGTGTGCCACCAGCTTGAGCGCCGATGCGTTCTGCATCCAAACGCCGTAAATCTTCTTGAATCAATTTAGCAGATGTGGCTAAGCGAGTAACATCGACTTGTTGCAAGTCTGGGTCACGTTTAACCAGAGGTTGACCTTTGAGTACGCGATCGCCTTCTTTGACATTTACCGTGACAATTGTCCCATTACCTATCGATGTCACTGGTCGTACTTGTGTAGCAGCAATTAACTCCCCTGGTGCTGTCGCCACTTCATCAATCAGCGAAAAATTTGCCCAGGCGATCGTCCCCAATACCACAGCACTCACTGTTCCCGCTAACAATCTACTATACAAAGGCGGCAATTCCTGTACCGCCTTACCAAGTTCATAAGATAGATGTTCATCAGGTTTTGCGAATCGCTGTTTTGTTTTACGTGCTTGAGCAGCATTTGCAGCTAGGGAGTATTTCATAAAATTTTAGATTTGGGATTTTACATTAGGGACTAGGGATTAGGGATTGGGAATTAGGGATTAGGGTAAGGTGCGAGTATTGCCCAGTCCCCAGTACCCAGCCGCCATTACCGATTCCCCATTTAAACTGCTAGGTAACGTCGCAAGAAAGTTTCTAATGTTTCCAACTGAAAATTGAAAATAGTCTCTAATTGGGCGATTTCCTGATTTGTACAGAAAAATTCGTTCTTCAGTAGTGTACGAAACGTTCCCAAAGCTTTTTGTGCTTGGGGATTGAAAAATCCTAATGCACCCCGCAGCGCATCTACTGCAAACAGTGGCGGGTTAATCACCACTGACTCTTTGTTAAAAATGCGACTAAAAATTTTGGGAATATCCTCTCGGGATAAAATCTCTGGTCCGCCGACTGGGAATATCTGATTGCGAGCGGCTGCTACTGTCACAGAATCTATCACTATCCTTGCCAAATCATCTGTACTCACAATAGAGGTACGGTTTTTGGGATCGCCAACCAGCAGGTACAACCCCGTTTCTCGAAAACGTTCTGCCAATGGCAGCAAGTTCGATGCTAATCCAGCTGGGCGTAAAATAGTGTAGTTTAAGCCACTAGTTTGCAGGTATCGCTCTACCGCTCGTTTTGCCTTAAAGACAGGAGCATCTTCGTATCCCCGGTCTGCTCCTAGCACGGAAATGAAGACAAAGTGTTGTACTCCATTCGCTTTTGCTGAGTCTATGAGTTCGATGTTAGCGCGATAGTCTAAAGATAGGGCATCACCATCGGAACCATGAGTGCTGATAATGTACTGTACGCCCTGACAAGCTTTTTGAATATCCTTTTCTTCGCGCAAATCGCCAATGAAGATGTTAGCTCCTCGGTGTTCTAACTCGCCGTAGCGCGAGGTGAGGCGGACAAATGCGCGTACCTCCTTTTCCTGTTCACGTAGAAGTCGCACAACTCTACGACCTATTCCCCCAGTGGCTCCAGTGACTAGAAACATATCATTTTTGGATTTTGGATTGTGGATGAGTCAATAGTCCAAAGGTTTTTAACTAATGAAGATGTACAGACGCGCCATGGCGCGTCTCTACAATGATGAATAACTAAATTCTAGAATTCAATAATCACTGGCGTATGATCGCTCGGTTGAGGTAATTTTCTGGGAGCTACATCAATAGTGCAGCTTTTAGCACGCTCATATAACTCGGGTGTGAGATAGTGATGGTCAATACGCCAACCCAAGTTACGCCGAAAAGATACGGCTCGATAGTCCCACCAACTATAGTGTCCGCCTTCAGAGGTAAATTTGCGAAAAGCATCAGCAAATCCTAATAAGAGAATATCTCGTAAGGCTTGGCGCTCTCCTTCTGATGCCATGATGTGATTTTCAGTACTCACACTATTATGAATATCTTTATCTTCTAGAGCAATGTTAAAGTCTCCACACATACAGATAGCAGGTGAAGATAAAAGAAGCGATCGCAAATACTCCTGCAGCACTGTTAACCAACCCAGCTTGTATTCATATTTCTCGCTCCCCACAGCGGAACCATTGGGGACGTAAAGATTGACAATTCTGATACCGTCAATCACACCTGTGATCACCCGTTTTTGCTCATCCCAATCTGGCTGCACATCTAACAAAATAGGCGTAAAACCACGGCTGACATCTTCTAGTGGTTTACGGCTTGCTATGGCAACACCGTTGTAAGCTTTTTGTCCTGATAGATAAAGATGGTAGCCCAGTTGCTCGAAGGTAGCACAGGGAAATTTCTCATCTACAACTTTCGTTTCTTGCATACACAGGACATCAACGTGATTTTGACTCAACCAATCAACAACGTGTCCAAGACGAGTGCGAATCGAGTTGACATTCCAAGTAGCAATTTTCATATGAGTTACTCTTCAGTAGTCATTAATTATTTTCTCCTCCTCCTGCAAGCCTCTCAAAAATTGATCCCATTCTGATAATTTGGTATTTTTCGTTACAAAACGTTTGAATTATTATGATCCCCAAGATAGATGAATCGCTATCTTATTAAAGAGTAATGTAAAACTACATTCTCTGTATAGTCATTATAAAAAGTGGTGTGAAATGAGTCTGTGGCTATATCAGGGTACGGTTAACCGAAATTGCGCTCGCTTGAGCTAGTCGGGTTAACTTAAAAATCATGATGATTAGGTACAAATGCTCTACCGTCATCAGATGTCAGTCCTAGCAATAGGACTATTTCACTTGCTGAACCAAAACAACTTATGAAAATCGCTCAAGTAGCCCCCTTATGGGAACGAGTTCCGCCTCCTACATACGGAGGAATAGAGCTAGTCGTGAGTCGCTTGACCGATGAACTAGTGCGTCGAGGTCATGATGTCACTTTGTTCGCGTCTGGAGATTCGCAAACATTGGCTAGGTTAGAAGCAGTTTATCCTCGTGCATTGCGCTTAGACCCGAACGTCAAAGAGTATACAGCGTACGAAATGCTGGAACTCAGCCAAGTTTATCAGCTAGCAGAGGAATTCGATATTATCCACTCCCATTTGGGAATTTCGGCGTTAGCTTTGGCGAATTTTGTGCCAACACCCACAGTGCATACCCTGCACGGCAGATTTACAACAGACAACCGTAACGTATATACCCACCACCAAAAGCAACCATACGTCAGCATTAGTAACGCGCAGCGTGAAATCAACCTGAACTATGTTGGCACGGTCTACAACGGGATTAATCCAGAAGATTACCGTTTTGTCGCCCAACCTCAAGAAGCGCCATATTTGGCATTCTTAGGACGCTTTTCGCCGGAAAAGGGACCGCAACACGCGATCGCCATTGCTAAGCAAACTGGCTGGCATCTCAAAATGGCAGGAAAAGTTGATGTAGTAGACTCTAAGTTTTTTGAACAAGAGATTGCCCCACACATTGATGGTCAGCAAATTCAATACCTAGGTGAAATTAACCACGCCGAAAAAGTTGAACTGCTGGGCAATGCTGCTATCACCCTCTTCCCAATAACCTGGCAAGAACCCTTTGGTTTAGTGATGATTGAATCAATGGCAACTGGTACGCCAGTCATTGCCATGAATTTAGGTTCCGTATCCGAGGTGATTGCCCACGGAGTCTCAGGTTTTGTGTGCCAAAGCTTCGATGAAATGGCGGCAATGATTCCACGAGCTTTGGAACTCAATCGTCAAACTTGCCGAGAATATATAGAGAACAAGTTTAGCGTTATCCAAATGGTTGATGGGTACGAGGCGGTTTATGGAAAAATCATCAAAGACCGCATCAATTCAAACGGTCGCATTCATGCCGCTAGAATCCAATTTTAATCAACAACTTTTTTAGTGCATCTATAATCAACAAGTTTTCAAAAGGAGGACATAAATATGAGTCTGAACTCCAACAGTTGTCCCTGTTGCGGTGGTTCTCTGTTGCGTCATGTCCGTCATGGTGAATTCTACTGGTTTTGTAAAACCTGCTGGCAAGAAGTGCCATTGTTAAGTGTGAGTCGTATGCCCAACGCAGAAGCAAGAAGCACGGCAGTTGTTCCTCAACCAGCAGTCAAATCCTAGGTCTTTAGAACTTAAGACTGATTAACCAATAAAAAGTTCCCAACTCCACCTGGTAAAATCAGGTGGAGTTCATTACTGGTCATAAGCTGTGCTAGCAGCCTTACTTTACGGCAAAGAAAATTTAAGTTTAGAACAAGTCGCTGACCCAACCCCCGGTGTCGGTGAAGTCGTTATAAAGGTGGGAGCAGCGACAACTTGCGGTACTGACTTGAAAGTTTGGCGTCGCGGCGGTCATGCTAAGATGCTCAAACCGCCAACTTTGTTTGGTCATGAAGCTGCTGGGGAGATTGTAGCCGTAGGAGAAGGTGTTACGGCTTGGCAGGTGGGCAATCGCGTGGTGGCAAATAATTCTGCACCATGCATAAAGTGTTTTTTTTGTCAACGGGAAGAATACTCTCTTTGTCCAAATTTGACATGGAATAACGGGACTTTTGCCCAATACTTGAAAATTCCCGCAGCTATTGTGCAACAGAATATGTTGCCAATTCCTGATGAGTTGCCGTATGAATTGGCAGCAATGACAGAACCTCTAGCTTGTGTGCTGCATGGGGTAGCCCGTTCCAACGTCAAAGCAGGGGATTGCGTGGTCGTATTGGGAGATGGGGCGATCGGACTGATGTTTGTAGCAAAGTTGGCTCATGATCTAAAAGCTGAGGTGTTGCTGTTTGGCGGAAATGACCAAAGACTAGAAATTGGGGAAAAATTAGGCGCGGCAAAAACCTTCAATTACCGCCAGTTGCCGGATATTCCTAGTTTCGTTAAAGAACTGACACAAGGATGGGGTGCAGATGTTGTGATAGAAGCAACTGGTGTACCAAGTGTTTGGGAAACAGCAATTGCTTGCGCCCGTCCCGGTGCAACCGTTAACCTATTTGGTGGATGTCCGCGAGATACGACTATTACTGTCAATACAGAACAACTGCACTACAGTGAACTGACTCTTAAAGGAGTGTTTCACAATACTCCTGAATATGTCCGGGCGGCGCTGTCACTCATTGCTAGCAGGAAGATTCCCTTTGAGTTGCTGATTAGCGAACACCGTCCTTTGCAGGATTTAGAACAGGTGTTTTGTGATATGAGGGAGCGTAAGGTCATTAAGGTAGCAATGATTCCCTGAAGATTGATCTCTCCGGTACAAGGGCTATCAAAACATAGTGGGAGGGTGAGAACCCCGTTAGATGTAGTTTGACGCACGGAGGAAAACTACATCTGTGTTTTTAAACAGGGACGGGATACCCGACTCATAGGGCTTTAGCCCTTTGTTTCTCTTTCTTTTTTCTCAACATATTCTCTTATTGCTTCTCTAATCAAGTCGTTGATTGAGCGTTCTGTAAGTGCTGACATCTTTTTCATATCTTCATATTCTCTATCAGACAACCTCAAGTTATAGCGTTGCATCATCCCATATATGTGTTAATATGGGATGATGGTAACACAGGATGAAAAACTCCAAAAAACAAACGTGATGCCATGCTTAGCCACGAATTGAAGATATGGGATTGTGTTGAAAAGTCTTTTTAGAGCCATCAACATGTAAAATCTTCATGGTTGGAAAATCCTAAAGTAGCCGCACAGCCTGATTCATGTCGAGGCGGGTAGGGCTGTTTGAACCAGCCAAGGTGTTTTACAAAAACATGAGACAACGTTGCGAAGTGCGGCTTTTAGCCCGCGGAGCAACAACAGTCTAGAATCCACGTTTTTCAAAGCGTGGAGAGTTCAAAAGTTGTTTAATGTTGAATTGCTTATCAGGGTTAGTAACTGTTAGCTAATATCTCCCTATATCTGTACAAAGCTCGACAGTTTGTACAGATATTTGTTTTTTTAGGGCGTTTGACGCAGTTCGACTGCCCATTGCTGTAAAAATTCCCGAACCCATCTACTGTAGCTCATTTCAGGCGGTTTTACCTTATCTATCTGTTCTACAACCCAACCATCGATCACCACGGTGGCTTGGGTTTTGTCTTTGAGGTAATTTTGTTGATATCCTTTGACTTTTTCCGGGTGGGCATTTTGCCATAATTTCTCTGATTTTCTTTTCGGCATAGTTGACAACCTTTTTCATTTTAACTACTCTATTATAGTAGTTAAAACGTCGTGTCATGCAATTAGTAGAACGTCACGTAATTGATAGACAGCATAAGCACTGGCAAGAATGTGACAAACTAGCATTTCTATCTAAGAATTTATGGAATGCTGCTAATTACATCTGTCGTCAGCACTTCTTTGCTAATGGTGCAAAATTAGATTTTAATTCTCTGTACCATGCCACTAAAAATTTAGTTGATTATCAGGTACTGCCTACTAAAGTAAGTAAACAGATCATCCGGAGGCTTGAGCAAGCTTGGACAACATTTATAAAGGCAGAAAAAGCTTATTACAAAAATCCGTCTAAGTTTGTAGGCAAACCACGGATACCAGGTTATAAACACAAAACGCCCATGTAGAAACATTCTGCCTTATCCAGGCAAAGAGTCCATTGCCAAAAAGTTATTGGCGAGGGGAATTTGTAAGCTGTCAATGTCTAATATTGAATTCCCTACAAAGGCTTTAGATATTGCAGAAGTTAGGATTATTCCGTCATCTTGTTGTTATGTCATAGAAGTAGTTTACACTCGTCATCAACCTCAGCATACAAACAATACAGGCGTTGCTGGTGTAGATTTAGGTCTTAACAATTTGATGGCTGTAACCACTAACCAACCAGGTGTTAAGCCTCTGTTGGTAACAGGCAAGCCATTAAAAGCGATTAATACCTTCTATAACACTCATACGCGCTCAATACCAATCGGTTGAAGCCACCACTAAAATTAAACAAATTACTCATAAGCGAAATTGCCGTGTTGATAACTATCTTCACACTAGCACCCGCCGGGTAATTGATTGGTGTGTTAGCAATTCCGTAGGTACTTTGATTATTGGTAAAAATGATGGAATCAAAAATGGTATTAAGTTAGGTAAGAAAAATAATCAGCAATTTGTTAACATTCCTCATACCACTCTCGTTGGAATGCTCACTTACAAAGCTGAGTTAGTAGGTATCAAAGTTGTCGTAACAGAAGAGTCATATACCTCAAAAGCAAGTGCTTTAGATAATGATAAAATTCCTGTTTACGCCCAAGTGAAAAAAGAGCCTAAATTCTCAGGTTATCGTGTCAAGCGTGGCTTGTATCGTACTGCTAAAAAACAGCTAATAAATGCTGACGTTAACGGCAGCATGAATATAATTCGCAAAGTAATCAGTAATGCTTTCAGCCAGGGAATAAAGGCATTGCCGTTTATGCCTTTAGTGGTAGACCCATTAAGAACCCAAAAACATACATATCTGGTCACACAAGATTTTCAAGCTGTTGTATAGATTTGCATAGGTTTTTAGGAGCGGTATGTCGCAGAAAAAAGCGGCTTTAAAGTTCGTGATTTTGTTAGGTATTGTTAGCCTTTGTGCTGATGCAACTTATGAAGGGGCGCGTAGTATCACAGGGGCTTACCTTGGAGTTTTAGGCGCTAGTGCAACTGTGGTAGGTCTTGTAGCCGGTTTGGGAGAGTTAATTGGCTATGGCTTTCGCTTGGTTATTGGTTACATCAGTGACCAAACGCGAAAATACTGGGGAATTACCACACTTGGTTATGTTGTGAATACAGCAGTTGTGCCTTTTTT
The DNA here is from genome assembly GCF_963920835.1 of Scytonema sp. PCC 10023. Lineage (NCBI taxonomy): Bacteria > Bacillati > Cyanobacteriota > Cyanophyceae > Nostocales > Scytonemataceae > Scytonema > Scytonema sp. PCC 10023. Next base: position 234,056 of record NZ_CAWUDP010000001.1, on the reverse strand, counting down.
AGCCCTTGCAGGACGTTGGGAAGTCGCAGCGGGATTAATGATTGCCGAACGTACAGGTAAAGCAATTCGCACCCCTCCACGAGATGTGTTGCTTTCTCATGCTGCGACTCAAGTTGGTAGAGGTTTTGGCTTTGGTTTGCATGAAGCGCTGGATCAAATTGGTGCTGTCATGGGTCCATTGGCTGTGGCGGCGGTGATTTATTTGAAAGGAGGATATCAGGGTGGCTTTGCAATTTTGATTGTGCCAGCTGTCTTGGGGTTGAGTGTGCTTTTAGTGGCACAATGGCTTTACCCGAACCCTCGTGATTTTGAACAAGAAACCCCAACACTTAAAGGGGAAGGTTTGCCGCAAGTCTTTTGGATTTACCTGGGCGCTGTCGCACTTGTTGCTGCTGGGTATGCAGATTTTCCCCTCATTGCTTATCATTTCCAAAAAGGAGCGATTGCGCAAAGCGCAGCGCCGGAGGCGATCGCTACTGAGCAAACGATTCCCTTGCTTTATGCTTTGGCTATGGGAGTTGATGCTGTAGCCGCGCTGATATTTGGGCGTCTTTTTGACCGCGCTGGTATTTCTATCCTCGTGGTTGCGGTTTTTCTGTCATTGATGTTCGCCCCGTTAGTTTTCTTAGGCAATTCTCATCTTGCCATTGTGGGAATGATTTTGTGGGGTATTGGAATGGGGGCACAGGAATCAATTTTAAAAGCTGCTGTCGCTGGAATGGTACCAATGGACAAACGTGCTTCTGCTTACGGTACTTTTAGCGCTGGCTATGGTTTGTCGTGGTTTTTAGGAAGTGCCTTGATGGGAATTTTATATGACCAATCAGTTAGCTTACTGGTTGTTTTTTCTGTCGTGATTCAATTCGCTGCTATTCCCATTTTCTGGCTGGTAGGAAGGCACAATATGAATTAACAGTTTTCAGTTGACTTATACCAATTCCCCATGAAGATGCACTTAATATTAGAGCGCTTTAGAGCGCTTCTGGTTTGGATGAAGTAATTATTTATCTGTGTCCATCTGTGTCCATCTGTGGTTCTTATTTCTTGATGTATTGCACCCAACACAAACAAGCGGTATAGCAAACGAACCGCATAGGAAACGAACCGCCAAGAAGCCAAGAACGCCAAGGGACAGAAGAATATGTATTAAGTGCAAGTTTATAGAGAACTGGTATTAGCGCTTCATCTGTGATCACAGATAATCGGTCATTCAAGACTTTTATAGCCAATCTCGATAAGCCGAAATTTCATTGACGCTGATTTCAAACGGCGTCCCCTTGCCAAATGGCGGATATACGCGGATTTTGGCGCTACTGGCAAACCGTTCCAGCCTATTGCCAATTGGTGGAATATTGCTGACTATATGCCAGTAGGTGACGATGTCAGGACAGTCGATAACCAGCATTAAAGCACCATCATCGGTCGTGACATACCACTGACAGCTAGACAACAATGCTCGCGTAATCTGGTCGCACGCTTCAAAAAAGCATCTGCCAGTCGAATGTTCCAGTTGCGATCGCAGTATTTTATCAACTTGCGTTGCCTCAGTTGAAGGCAAATCATCTGGAGGAAGAAAGGATCTATTTTTCATACAAGCCCCTTTAGATTAAGGGTTAATAAGCGAGGAAGTTGCGTTCACTATTATTCTTAGGTTCTGACCAAGTGCAAATCCAACCACAAACGCGGATATATGTGCTTGATTTTTGACATTGGGTCACGCAGCAGTCGTGTTGCATTCAGGAAGACTACCTGAACTAGCCCCATATTTTCTGCTATCTCTCTTAAAACTTCTTTGTGAGCTTGCACATAAGGCATTATTTCCTCAGAGCAATAAATTCCTATGTATTGCAAGCGTTTAGGAGGTCGTCCCCAGTAAGAGGAAATAACTTTCACATAACAGCCGTCTAGTAATTCCCCTACTTTTGGGTAATAGTGATTGACGACCCTCATGAATTCTTTTGCTAGGATGTCTTCACTAATCATGACAAAAGATATTTTTGTAGGGATTGTCACACTATTAAATATAGCATAATTCTATTATGCTTATAGTACAAATATCCCTAAGTTATTATAAAATCAAGATTACTATTTATGAACAAAAACAGCTTTTACTATTTTTTAGAAACCAATTATACTTGAAATTTATTTAATGGAAAATCATACATTAACAGCTTGTAGGGTGAGCAATGCCCACCCTACACTTTTTAGCTATCTAAAACCAAAAATTAACTAATATTGTTACTTGATTTTCCCAAAAGACTGTTTTCAATAATGTGCAAACTTGCACATTTCCATGACTTTGAGATTTTTGAAGTGTCATTTTTTATCGGACATTACGCTCTGATACCAACACTTCCGCTACCAAGCTTGGCAATTGGTTAAGGTCAAGATATCCGTCAGAACCACGGCTCGGTGAAAGAAATGTATAGTCTGGGTCGCACGCTCCGTTATCGTAAACTTGGACATACCACCTATCAGGAAATCCTGGGACAGCCAATTCCACAATGTACCAACTTTGACCAATCAGGCGAGAGTTAACAATGACAAACCATTCTCTATTTTCTTCTAAAACATTCCATTCAGCCATCAAAAATTCTAACGCTATTTGTCCGGCGTCAGTTGAAGTCAGTAGCATTATTTACTCCTTATTTGAAAGATCAGGATACAATCCCAATTCCTTAGATAGCTCACGCGCAACATGGATTAAAAACTGGGCTCCATCCTGATTGCCTTGGTGTGCAAATCCAGTTGCCACTTGCATGATTGTTTGTATAAAACCAGCGTCAAGCAATTCTGGCTGAGCTTCTAAAACTTCTGGTTCTTGACCATTTGGGCAACGAAGCAGTTGGTCAATGAGATTGAAATACAAATCTTCTCGTTGTTGAGTCATGGTTAATAATTTATTGTTCAATACCTTGCCAAAGTCTTTCTAACATTTCTACTTGTTGCTGAAAAACAGCAGCGCGATAAACCAGATATCTGTCATATAAGAAAACGAGTGTTCCCAGAAAAATAGGGAATAACAAAAAGAACCATCGTAATATCTTGATAATTTTGTACTGTTCGGTGTTCGCTAGGGATTGCTTGACAAAGTTTGTAGCAGAATGGATGTTAAACCTATCTTGCTCTGATTTATCTTGTGTAGGAGTTAATCCAATTTCACTTGTATAACTCTGGTTAAGTTGACAAGCTAAACTCTTTGTTTGTACTAGCTCCATATGTCGCTCCCAAACCATGCTAAATACCACTAGCTCTGGAGAAAGTACCAATACAGTAACTAAACAAACTGTCAGAAATTGGACAAGTTTGAATTTCATTCAGCTATTACTGCTAACTATTCACTGCTAACTGTCAGCTGCTAACTGTCTGTTGGGCTAAGAAGTCCCCCCTCATTCCTCGGCTTTCACCTGCGAATTTTGGGGGGTAGAGGGGAATCTCTGCGTAAATCCTATAGGTTTTATATCAGATGTCTCAGCCGAGAAGAATTTATTGCCATTGGATCAAGATTATTAAATTAATTAGGGTTGTACTCAAAGCTTGTAATTCTTACTAGATAAGTGTTATGGATTCTTTTTGGGTACAGGTACTAGACTTTCAGCCCTGGGGGACTAGTATTTATCAAAAGGGGTTCTGGTGTTTGTGTACTCAACGTAAAACCTGTCTAGGCTTTGGTACTGGCAAGTTTTTTTGCTATTTTTTTAAGGATAAAGCTTGTACTCAAAAAATATATTAGTATATAATTATATAATTAAGTAATAAACAATATTGATGAAGTAATAAAAAATATTGAAAAGGTCATAAAATTTAGGATTTTGTTCAAAAATAACAGAATATTAATCATTTTCTCAAAATCGTTTAAAATTAACTTTAATTAAGTTTGTTGACTTTTAAAATCTCTATTTATGTACTTATTTGCTACAGGTGACAGCAATTTTCTGTAAGGTGTTCCTTGCTCACCAATCTCTCAAATGTTCATCACATAGGCTTTTATGGGCAAAAAACACCCTATGATTTGTGGTGTAATCATAAGAAGAAGCGCTGTAAAGTCTACACATAAATACCTTGATGAAAAGGCATCTTTTTAGGACATAATTCATGCACATAGCTCGCGACGTTACAGAACTGGTTGGACGGACTCCTTTAGTTCAGTTAAACAAAATCCCTCAAGCGGAGGGATGTGTAGCCAAGATTGTCGTTAAGTTGGAAGGAATGAATCCAGCAGCTTCGGTGAAAGACCGCATTGCTGCAAGTATGGTGAAGGCGGCTGAAGAAGAGGGGCTGATTCAGCCAGGAAAAAGCATTTTAGTTGAGCCGACGTCGGGGAATACAGGAATTGGACTGGCGATGGTGGCGGCGGCGCGTGGCTACGATTTGATTTTGACAATGCCCGAAACTATGAGCATGGAACGACGCGCTATGCTACGAGCATACGGTGCTGCTTTAGAATTGACGCCCGGGCTTGAGGGAATGCGGGGTGCGATTCGCAAAGCCGAAGAAATCGTTGCTAACACTCCCAATGCTTTTATGTTGCAACAATTCCGCAACCCAGCGAATCCCAAAATTCACAGAGAAACCACAGCTGAGGAGATTTGGGCAGATACCGATGGAAAAGTGGATATTGTTATTGCAGGTGTAGGTACTGGTGGAACGATTACCGGAGTTGCAGAAGTCCTCAAAGCGCGCAAACCGAGTTTTCAGGCGATCGCTGTGGAACCAAGTAACAGCCCTGTGCTTTCTGGAGGTCAAGCAGGATCACATAAAATTCAAGGTATTGGTGCCGGATTTGTCCCAGAAGTTCTGCGCAGCGATTTAATAGATGAAGTGATCACCGTCAGCGATGAGCAGGCGATCGCCTTTGGGCGGCGGTTAGCCAGGGAAGAAGGTTTATTATCCGGCATATCCTCTGGTGCTGCTTTATATGCAGCGATTCAGGTAGCAAAACGCCTAGAAAATGCAGGTAGTTTAATCGTGATGATTCAGCCTTCCTTTGGCGAACGTTACCTCAGCACCCCCATGTTCCAAGATAAGATGTTGGAAACTGCCCGATAAGGTAGCCCCACGCATCACATCCTGCAATTTACAGCCGTTTGTGTTTACAGCTATTTTCAGTTAATTGAACCACAGATTTTCGTAGGGGCTGTTCTGTGCCCATACGTGTCAACTTAACGTTTAAACCTTTATTCCACGTTGGTTTTACCCCACCCCCAACCCCTCCCCTTACTAAGGGGAGGGGAGGTTTTGGCGCAAGACAAAACCGGGGTGGGGTGAAGCGAAAATTGTGGGCAAGCACAAAGCCATGATGTAACGTAATAACAAGGTTCTTGCCTTAGACACGTATGGGCAATGCCGTGCGCCTAGCCCGTAGCGCTGTATCAAACTAAATATCTAGTATTCGGTACGATGGGGAAGAAAGCGTACTCGTACCATGCTGTCCAAATGAAACTGCGAATCCATCGACCACGCTTTTCGGTATTCAACTCATAATCAAATGCTCCCAGTGACTGATCAATAGAAGATAAGTGGGATTCGCAACCGCAGCCGTGTTGATAGGTAAAACCATACTTGGAAGCAATGCTTTGTATCTTCATCTGCACAGCAAACACTTTTCCAGCATGCAGAACTGCATCCCAAGAGCGCTTGTGTTCTATATCACGGGGGTCAAACCGTAAAGCTCGTTCTTCAAAAATGCTATCTCGGTCAATGGGAGCAAGATGCACTTGGTAAAAGCTGGCGGGAAGTTCATAATCGAACTCATTAAACAATTCTAGACCAATGCGAGCGACCTTCACTTCGTTAGAGTAATCTGCTCCCTTTGACTCCAATTCACGCAGAACTGCTTCAAAATTTGGATATCTCTCAACCTTAAAATCTTGCCCGTAAAACTCAAGTGTTTCCCGTGCCAACAATCCAAACAACTCACGAAACGCAGGTTTGAGGTGAGCAAGTTCCGGGCGTTCGTTAAAAAGGTCAACGTCTCCCTGTTCCAATTTGTATTGAAACAACTGCGCCATCTCAACATAACTCTGTGGATTTGCCAGCCCAACGCCAGCCTCTCCTACAGCAATGTCTTGCCACACCTTTGGCAATTGAGAAATAGGAACCGCATTTTCTCCAACGATGACTTGAACTTGAGGAGCATCGAGAATAAGCATAGGCAAACTCCAGAGGAATATCCGTAGCTAAGTTAACGCTGAGTTTACCTTGAGTAGGGTTTTTGCTGTATGGTGGGCGTCACCCATCAGCGGCTCTAAGCCGCTGCAATTGTACAGTGCATAAGTCGTACCAGCTGACAACTATTCAAAAGAAGGCAGAAAAACTAAGAATTTTGATGCGTGAGTTGGTTTGCAGCTCAAGACGACTGTTGGCGAAGTCACTCGCTTCGCTCAAATTCAAAATTCAAAATTCAAAATTCAAAATTTAATTAGTGGGAGCTTGGACTCGCCACTAATTAAAGACCACCAAATCAAAGATTATGGTGGGGGCTTGTACCCAGAATTAATCAATTCAAAATTATTCTTCCGGATTGAACGCGTGAACGCGTGAAGTTTGAATTCAAAAAAGGTCAAAAAACGCCGTCATCTGAGCTTGTCAATAGAGACATGATAGCTTTAGGAGAACAAAATAACTATGAGTCTTAACTTATATGCTTTGTTAGTTGGTATCGACAATTATCCCGACCAAACTCACTGTTTATAAGGCTACGTTAATGACATTACAGCAATAGAAGAGTATCTTACGAACGCTCTGAATGAGTGCCTTTCTCACCGGGAGCATCTCAGTTTTGCAAAAATATCTAGGAAAAGAATCCGAAAAGCCGCAACTTTAGTTTGTAGTTCAGTCTATGTTTACAAAAGTGAGATGTTCCCTTCTCACCTTTGTATTTATACGCTTAGAAGGTATCTTCATGTCAAAATATAAATTTAACCGTAATTTCGCTATTATTATCGGTATTAATAACTATAAAAATGGAATTCCAGCGCTAGAAACAGCGGCTCCGGACGCTTTAAAACTAGCTCATATTTTGGGAGAGCAACATACACATCTCAAAGATAAATATCAAGAACAAAATAAGTATGAAGTTCAGTTGTTCTTGAATCAACGCGCTACCCTGAACCAGATCAGCCAATTAATTGAAGACTTCAAAAAAGGACAAATACCTTTTGACAACGAAAAAGTGACGGTGAATAAGGACGATCGCGTCCTCTTTTACTTTGCTGGGCATGGAATCGCCTTGGAAGCTTTAGAAAATCAAGAAGGACCAGTGGGTTATCTGATTCCTCAAGATGCCACTTTAGGGAATAGCAACACCTACTTGCCGATGCAGGAGTTACATGATGCCTTAAACGCACTTCCGTGTCGGCATATGTTAGCAATTCTAGATTGCTGCTTTGCTGGAGCTTTTCGTTGGGCAAGCCTCAAGCGAGATATCGTGCCCAAAGTTACAGTCTATAAAGAACGCTATGATCGCTTCATTAGTGATGCAGCTTGGCAAGTCATTACTTCAGCGGCTGATGATCAAAAAGCTTTGGATTTTTTGGGACAGCGAGGGAAAGTCATCGACGGGAACGAGATTCACTCTCCCTTTGCAAAAGCTCTTTTTGATGCCTTACGCGGGGGAGCTGATGAAGGTGCGGACTTGAATAAAGATGGTATCATCACCGCCACTGAGCTTTACTCGTATCTGCGGGATCAGGTTGAAATCCTTACAGAAAAACACTACAAGCGACAAACTCCTGGTCTGTGTCCGCTTAAAAAACATGATAAAGGAGAATTCATCTTCTTATTACCTGAGTTTGACCGAGACAAATTAGAAGATGCTCCTCCACTCATTCCAGAAAATAATCCCTACCGAGGATTGCAATCCTATGACGAAAAAGACAGTCACTTATTCTTTAGTAGAGAGAACCTGATTGAAAAGCTTTATCAAAAAGCCGTTGCCAACAAACAGGCATTGACATTAGTGCTTGGTGTTTCTGGAACGGGAAAATCCAGCTTAATGAAAGCCGGGTTGTTGAAGCGTCTGCGTGATTCCCAAGAGCATAAATTTGAGATTTTAAACCCCATGCGACCGGGGGAAAGTCCTTTGAAGGCTTTGGCACAGATTTGTTTGTTGATCGCAACTATAGTTACACCAGAGGAACTGGCAAAAAATGAGCAAGCTTTAGCAAACATCGTTGAACGTTGGAGTCAGACTAATCCTAAGACGAAGCTGTTGCTACCAATTGACCAGTTTGAAGAATTGATAACTCTCTGTAAGAGTGACAAGGAACGAGAGCAATTTCAGAAACTTATTAAAAATGCGATCGCCAAATATCCCCAAAACATCCATGTAGTTATCACCCTGCGGCTCGACTTTGAAGCACAGTTCCAAAACTCTGTACTTAAAGACTTTTGGAATGATGCTACTCGGTTTGTCGTCCCACCAATGACCCAAGATGAATTCCGAACAGTAATTGAGAAACCAGCATCGGAAAAAGTGGTATACTTCGACCCTGCCAGTTTAGTAGACGAACTGATTAACGAAGTCGTACAAATGCCTGGTGCTTTACCCTTGCTTTCTTTCACCCTCAGTCAATTGTATCTGAAATATTTAGAGCAGCGAAGGGATAACCGCGCCTTAACAAAGAAAGATTACGAAGAGTTAGGAAGAGTCGTTGGTTCTCTAACCCAACGTGCAAACCAGGAATATGAGAACCTAGTTGCAAAAGACCCCGCTTATGAGCAGACGATACGCCAAGTAATGCTGCGGATGGTGGCTGTAGAGGGCGGGGAGTCAGCACGGCGACAAGTACCTGATTCAGAGTTGATATACCCAAACCCTGAAAAAAACCAGCAAGTGGCGCAAGTGATTGAACATCTGGTGCAAGCTCGTCTAGTTGTCAGAGGAAAGAAAACAGGGGGTGAACCTTATATAGAACCAGCCCACGATGTTTTAATCACAGGATGGAAAATGCTTGTGAAATGGATCGCAGATGAGCGAGAAACTCTGTTATTACAACGCCGCCTCACTTTTGCTGCTGAAAATTGGAATTTGCAGCGATCTGTAGAGTTTGGGAGGAAGAACTCTTATCGCAAAGTTCGAGATTATTGGGAACGTGAAGATTATTTAAAACCTCAGGCTGCATTAAATTTTCTCTGGGATGCTGATCCCTATTTGAATGGGTTGAAGGAGGTCATGAATTCTGGTAGCAACAACTGGCTAAACAAAAATGAGTTGGCGTTTGTTGAGCGCAGCTTGACGAAAAGGCGCTTCCAGCGTTCGTTAAGAGCTTTAGAGAAGACTCCTATTATTGTAGCTGCCATTACCTTAAGTATAATCCTCTTGTCCCATGAAAATAATGTTGTCAAGGGCTTAGGGTTCATTCTTCTTGTCCTCTCACTAACGATGTTTAAGTCACTATTTAATTAGTGTAGTTATTAGTTTTTATAGCAATTATATAATCTTATCTTTACTGTTCAATATCAAAAGGTATGATATGAATGACAAAAAAATCACCTTGATCTCCTGGATATTATTTGGCTTATTAATGGTCGTAGGTTATAAATTTTTGCTTTTACCCTATGGTAGTTTTCTCGCAATTGTCATATTCCTAATTTTCCAAAAGTCTGTTTCTTTATATCAAGAGAAATATCAAGAGAAGCAAAGGACTATAAAACTTCAAGAAATCGCCATTACAATGGGATTAGATTTTTATAAAAAAGGCGACGAACAGATTGTACCCATCGTTCAAGATATGCAAGTTTTTCAAGGAATAAAGCCAGTTATGAAAAATTTATTGAATGACTTCAGAGTAAGTTTTTGTACACTAGCAAGGATATTTTTACCTTTAATTGGTCTAAATATATTATTTGAATTAAATATGTCAGGGAAAGTCTTTTCAGGGATAGAGACAAGAAAAATCAGAAATATTTTCAAAGGAAAAAAACAAGAAGTATTAGTTATGATTTGTGATTTCTATACTAAAGAAACTAAATTTCCCATTACTAAAAAAACTGAATTTACCAGTGCAGATGCAGACCCTACTGTTTCAGTAAATGTTTCAGTAACTAAATCATCGCAAACTGTGATTGTTTTTGTTTCGGAAAATTTACACTTACCTGAGTTTAGCCTTACAAAAACTAACAAAATTGGCAAATCATTGGGACATAGTCAGAGCCAACCCCAATTCTCCAAGCTTTACAATCTACAAGCTAGAGAACAGATTTATTACCAGCAGATTTTTAGCGAACGCATTCGTGCTTTCTACGAAGCAGAACAGAACCTCTGTACGGAAGCAAAAGGCGATCGCCTAATCTGCTACCGTGCTAACACGATCATCCAACCTCAAGAAATGCAATCTTTCCTAGAAACAGGATTTAGAGCTTTGGAGCTATTTAAGGAGAAGACGCAAGAAATTGCTTCAGCTTACACAACCCCATCTGCATCAAGAGATGACTCCAACGACTTCAGTTCGGCGCGACGCATAAACTACACCAAGCTGCAAGACTTGCTACAGGCAGGCAAATGGAAGGAAGCTGACCAAGAAACTACTGCTATCATGCTCTATATATTGAGCATAGAAGAAGATGGAAGCGCTATAGAAGGAGCGTTCGATACAGAAAGCATGACAAAGTTTCCTTGCACAGACCTCCACACCATTGACCAACTTTGGATGAAATACAGTCAGGGACGATTTGGCTTTAGCGTGCAGAAGGAAATCTGGCAGAACCTTGGCGGTCAACCTGACAAATACCACTGGAAAGAAACAATAGCAGTTAATCGCATCACCTGGCAATTTATGGGGCGCGTTGGCTGGTCTAAATTCTCTCTCCTTAGGAAATACGACAAGCTCATTTTTACCCTGGATGCTCCGCCAGGACATCTCCCCGTGCTGTGGGGTGAGTGGACAATAGGAGGATACGCCGCTCCTCTAGATAGATGGAAGCTCTTCTCTCGCATGGAGACTTGTGCCAAGCAGTTTTCGTCTTGATGGAATAACCCTAATGTCATAAGAGCGTTAGCGAAGCTCCTCCGCAGGAGGTTCGCCATCTCTGTGACGATGTATCACCAACCGCCGCAAATCCCAACAAGTAAGGTAATCGCCAGCCTTCTCGAAAATATCGCGTTGATGCAGAAGTCAACGACGCCTTGTCAAACCTTAAAACTTTCCCAAAAAACGCACCGTCAAGAATTGTTGCAATACTATACAAGGGAATCTCTCCGTAGATTTTGCCTAATTATAGGGGTGGCTTGTGGAATTTTTATCTGATTCAGTTGTGTTATCACGTATGCAGTTTGCCCTAACTGCATTATTCCATATGCTTTGGCCCGTGCTAACCACAGGTATGGGAATCTATCTGGTGATCGTTGAAGGAGTGTGGCTCAAGACTCGTAACCCTGATTACTACCATCATGCTCGCTTTTGGTCTAAGTTCTACGTCCTAAATTTCGGGATTGGTGTAGCAACGGGCATTCCAATGGAGTTTCAGTTCGGCACCAATTGGTCACGCTTTTCGGAAGCAGTTGGCAACTTTTTTGGCAGTGTCATTGGGTTTGAAGCTTCTTGGGCATTTATGCTCGAAGCTGCCTTCCTTGGCATTATGCTATTTGGTTGGGAGCGTGTCAATCCTATAATTCACTATCTCTCCACGATCCTTGTTGCAGTTGGCGCAAACTTATCAACGCTGTGGATTCTCACAGCAAACTCTTGGATGCAAACCCCAGCGGGTGGGGAACTTGTCAATGGCAAGTTTGTTGTCCATGATTACTTTGCGGCGATCGCCAACCCGTTCATGAAGAACAGTGTTCTCCATATGTTCTTTGCCACATTGGAGACTTCGTTGTTTGTGATTGGTGGGATTAGCGCTTGGTACATTCTGAATCGTCGCCACGAAGCTTTCTTTTCTAAGTCTTTGAAGATTGCTTTAGCTGCGGCGATCGCCGTTGCTCCAATACAAATTTACATCGGGCATTTGAGTGGCGAACAAGTCTATCAGTATCAGCCCTCAAAACTAGCCGCAATGGAGGCGCAGTGGGAGACAGCACCCGCCGGACAGCCAGCAGATTGGAGTTTGCTGGCTATACCCAACGACAAAGCACAGAAAAATGACTGGGAAATCACCGTTCCCAATGCACTCGGATATATTCTGGAATTCAAGAAAAATCTCACCTACCCAGTACGCGGATTGAGTGAATGGAAACCAGAAGACCGTCCTCACATGATTGGTTTAATTTACTACGCTTTCCGCACCATGATTGCGATTGGATTTTTCTTCGCGGGATTGATGGTGTTGAGCGTTTTGCAGTGGTTGCGAGGTAAACTCTCAGCGGAAAATATTGGTCAGCAGCGTTGGCTGATGCGTGGTTGGGTCTTTGCAGCTCCTCTAGGATACATCGCCGTAGACTCAGGCTGGATTGTGCGTTGTGTTGGACGACAACCCTGGATTCTCTACGGGCAAATTCGCACCGTTGATGGGGCATCTAATCTACCTGCAAGTAATGTTTTAGTCTCACTCACTAGCTTTGCTGTCGTCTACAGCATTTTGTTTGTTGGGGTTTTGTACTTTGGCAGCCGCATTATTCGTAAAGGTCCGAATTTAGAACTCCCTGTGCCAGGAGTGGAACCGGATAGACCTGCAATAGATACGACTCCAGGAGAGTTTGTTCCAGATGATCGTCCTCTAGAAGCACAACAATAAACAAAAGTCAAGAGTTAGTTATTTTGGTAAGCATCCTAGCGTAGTAGTTTATCAATTTTGATTTGAACGGTTCGTAGTAAGCGCTGTCTACCCTACGGGAAGCCGCTCTCGCGTCTACGCTTTTGGAGTCTAGGACTAAAGTCCTTACTACAAACTTATACAACCATCATTCATTATTAAGTAGGTCAACCTTAAAAAACATAAAACAAACCTAACCCCCCAGCCCCCTGACCCTAATCCCCAACGCCAGTCGCCACAACGGGGGGAACCCCCGCAAGGCGCTGGCTCCTCCGTGGGGGCCCCGAGTTCCCTATAAGGGAAAAGGGAGAGTCAAAGCCTCTCCCCTTGTAGGGGAGAGGTTTGGAGAGAGGTCTTACGTTTAATTAGGTTGACCTACTTAATGTGACAAACTACTAGTGCTAGGTGCAAATAAAGGCACAACACTCAAAGAGATTATATGGAGACGCTAGAGTATTTTCTGCCCCAGGTATGGTTCGTCATTTTAGCCCTCTTCTTGTTCCTCTATGTGATGCTGGATGGATTTGACTTAGGGGTAGGTATTTTATCTCTAACTTCACAAGATGAAGAACGCCGCAGCATCTTAATGACCAGCTTGAGCAATATTTGGGATGCCAATGAAACCTGGCTGGTTCTCATGGCGGGGGGTCTTTTTGGAGCATTTCCCTTAGCTTATGGCACAATTCTCAACGCGCTGTACATCCCAATTCTCACTATGGTGTTTGGGTTCATCTTTCGTGCTGTAGCGTTTGAGTTTCGCGAGTTAGCAAACCGAAAATTCTTTTGGAATTTTGCCTTTGGTGCTGGGAGTTTTGTCGCCGCACTCGGTCAAGGGTTTGCTCTTGGTGCTGTGCTAAAAGGGATTCGAGTTGATGAGACAGGTCACTTTATTGGAACATCTTGGGACTGGCTGAGCTGGCAAACAGTGCTGGTGGCTCTAACTTTAATTCAAGCATATGTCCTCATTGGCTCAACTTATCTTGTTTGGAAAACAACAGGCGAACTGCAAACAACTCACTATAGAACTGCCAAAATTGCCGCTTTGACAACGCTGATTGGTGCCATTTTCATTACAATTGCAACACCAATATTTTATGAAAGTGCCAGAACGCGTTTGTTTCAGCAGCCGCTCGTTTATATCTTTGCCATCATTCCCATACTGGGAGTTCTGCTGATTTGGCAACTTCTTCAAAGCCTGAACCGTAAAGAAGAAAGAGCGCCCTTTGTCTGGACAATTCTTCTTTTCGTTCTCACATTCTTGGGACTAGGGTTAATTGTTTTCCCCTATATCATTCCCACGCAAATCACTATTTATGAAGCATCTGCTGATCCCAGTTCGCTGGTGATCATGATTATCTTCATTGGCTTCCTCATTCCCGTTATGCTGTTTTACAACCTTTACCAGTACATTGTTTTCCGGGGGAAAGTGACTGACGGTCATTACGGAGGCGAATAATACCAAGTTGCGTTCAAAACCTCTCTCCGAAGTTCGGAGAGGGTTGCCCGTAAGGGCGGGGTGATGTTTCATGAGTTGCAAAAAACGTGATTTCTTATTTTTTAAACAAGTAATAATCAAAATAAATTAAACTTATTTACTTCGCTGTAGGATTATTTATTATCAATCAAGATTTTAATTTACAAAATATTATTTGTATCTCTGAGATATTTTTCAATCATTAGCGTTTTTATCCAAGAAAAAATAAGCCTTCTTTGTAGAAAAAACTTGTATAAATGGCTTTGAAACCACAGCATACTTTTTTCCGTTACTTTTCTAATAAACAGAAGTAAAAATTCAAACAGGGATAAAAATTGAAATTTTATGAAAACTTGTTATTTGTAAAATCTTAGCCAAGTTAGTATTTTTACTAAAAACAAAAAATTATATTTTGCTATATTTATTCTGAAATATTTACAGAAATTCGTGAATAGTTTTGAACTAGTCAAATTTATACAGGTTCTTAACCAAAAAACTTGAGCATGAAAAAAATCAGCAGACGCCAAGCGCTGAAGATGGCAGCGCTTGCAGGAGGTTCTATTGTGCTTCCCGTAGGACTTCAGTATCGCGGATACGCTCAGAATGTCAATAACTCAGTTCAGCCATTTACACTTGGGTTCCGCACACCGCCAGTGTTGAGTCCTGTACGCAGCGATGCAACAACTGATTACTACCAAATCACGATGCAGACTGCTCAAGTAGGGATTCTACCAGGGCAAACGACGGAGATTTGGGGCTATAACGGTATATTTCCGGGACCGACAATTAAACAGCGTAAAGATCGACAATCAGTTGTGCGGTTTATCAATAATATTGCTATCAAACAACGTAGCAATGGACTATCTATGTGGTTTCCCAAGACTCTTAGTGTAAACACCTCAGTCCATTTACATGGAATGGCATCCCAACCGCAGTACGATGGCTACGCTAGGGATTTTGTTTCTACGGGGTACTACAAGGATTATGTCTATCCCAACACTAACGCTGCTACTTTGTGGTACCACGACCATGCTCATGGTAGAACTTCCCAAAATGTTTACATGGGGTTGGCTGGGATGTACATTGTCCAAGATGACAATGAACTTAATTTGCCACTGCCCAAGGATGATTATGATATCCCTTTAATCATTCAGGATAAGCAATTCGCGTCTGATAATTCACTCATTTTTGATGACCAAGCTCATGTGCGCCTAATGGGGGATGTCATTACAGTCAATGGTGTGCCTTGGCCTCGCATGGAAGTGGCTAACCGCAAATACCGTTTTCGGGTGTTAAACGCATCCATTTCCCGTTCTTACAAACTCGCTCTCAGTACTGGTGAGGACTTGATTGTGATTGGGACTGATGGTGGATTGATGCCTGCACCAGTAAATACTAAAGATATGCGTCTTGCAACGGGAGAGCGTTATGAGTTGATTATCGATTTTTCTAAATATCCTATAGGAACTCAGATAGTATTGCAAAATCTGGGGCTGCCTAATAACGATAATTTCACCCACACAGATAAAATTATGCGCTTTGACGTAGTGCGTGCCGAGACTGATAACAGCCTTGTTCCCAGCACACTACGCAATATTGAATTCATACCAGAATCTTCAGCTGTACGAACTCGCGACTTCACGATGGAGCAGAGAAGTGGTGATAAATTGTGGGTGATCAACAACAATGGATGGGACCGAAATCGAGTGGATGCAAATCCTCAACTCGAAGACGTGGAAATATGGACATTTAACGACACCGCAAATATCTCGTTTCATCCAATGCACCTTCACCTCATTGATGGTCGAATACTTGACCGTAATGGTCAACCACCTTTTCCTTATGAGCGTGGCTTGAAGGATGTTTTCTACGTTGGTGAAAACGAGACAGTACGGGTGATTGGAAAGTTTAAACCTAACATGGGTAAATATATGTACCATTGCCACAACATAGTTCACGAAGACCACGATATGATGAGTCAGTTTGAAGTGGGGCAAGGTGGGGTAGATCCAATGTCAGCTCCAGCGAAACCTCTTCCAGCACCACCGCTTTAAGCTTTTCTACGATGCACTTTAACCCGTTTATTGGGGTCTTGCTTGCTCACCCAACAGAGGAATTTGTGCATTTGCGGCTCGTTTTTTAGCTTCTCCAGCGAGTTCAATTCCTGTGCTAAGCGTGTATTATCGTACAGGGTGTGAATCTGCTTATGGCAGGCAGAACAGATATTTATTTTCGGTCCATGATGACCCTTTTTCTGCCTAGGAATCAGATGGTGAACGGTTAATGGTTCCACTTCTCTTTCACACAACTCGCAAGTCATGTTGTTAACCTAATACTACTGATACTATTTGTATTATTACGTAATACTCACATGGTAATGGTGGGATATCCCATCAACCATTACCGATTACCGAATTTTCCAATAGTTATTAGTATTGGTGTTGGCTACTTTGAGAGTATTGGCTCAAATATCAGATATGTCCCCCCCAAGCCTTCTACAATTGTCCGCGTATTGGCAACCATCATTTTTTGATAAGTGTCCGCTTCGCTTCCTGGCGCACCTAAGTTATCAACAAATAGCTTTCTTTCTGACAGTTTTACTTTTGTGTCTTTGGCGACAGATTTCATGAAATCAGCGTTATTTGTTGTTTCTACAAAAACTGTTGGAACCCCAGATTGTTTGATGTATCTTGTCAGTGCTTTTACTCGGGTTGCAGTAGGTTTAGACTGATCACTAACACCTTCCGAAGCAGCTGCATATGAAAGACCGTAAGCTTTGGCATAATAACCCATGACATCGAGAGTTGTGATTAATTCGCGTTGTTTCGCGGGAACGCTACCAATTCTTGACTTAATCCAAGCATCCAATTTGGTGAGTTCATTTTTGACTTTTTGCGCGTTGCTGCTGTAAAGCGATGCATTTTCTGGTATTGCTTTACTCAGGTTACTGCTAATGACCTCTACCATCCTGATACCATTGTTAGCATTGTGCCAAATGTAAGGGTCTGGTACTGTGTTACCATCTCCTCTAAACTCTAGTGGTTGAGGAACAGCACGTTGACCAACTGCGATTTTAGGCACACTGTTTTTAGTCGCTTTCATTAACTTGAGCAAACTAGGTTCTAAATTGTACCCAGTGAAAAGAATCAATTGAGCTTGCTCAATGGCTTGGCGATCTTCTGGTTTTGGTTGATAAAGGTAGGGATTTGTATCAGGGGGAATCAAGCAGGTGAGATTAATTGTCTCCTGTGCAATCTGTTTGGTGAAGTCGCATAATATGCTTGTCGTTACCACGACTTTAGGAAGATTACTGTTGAGTTCAGAAACAGTCGCAGTAGAAGAAGTCTTGGCTACACTATCCAGATTTTGACACCCGAACAAGCCAATAGTAAGAGCGACGAGAGCAGTACGTAATGGTAAGGTGAATCGTAATTTTTTTGACATAATAACTTTTATTTGCACAAACACAATAATGATGGCGGATACTGCTTATACGGGTTGTTTTCGCCAGCTATATTATGCATCTTTTGGCAATTATAGAAAAAATTTCATAAGCGAAGCTCCCCTTTTTTCCTATCCCCGCCAACTTCCCGTTTATAAGGACAGACAAGAAAAAACTTTTTAGTGGGAGATGAAAGGGATGAAATAAATGGGGAGATTTTTGTTAAACTTATGAATATGTAATGAATAGAAAATTTTTGAAGAATTGAAAATAAAAAATATGAACTATAAATTTTAGAAAAATTCATAATTCATATTTTACATTCTTACTTGACAATTTATAAATGGTTGGAGAAATGGTTGGAGAGAGGTAACTTGCCTTGTAGCTTAAGTCTAGCTTCCGCGCAACTGGCACAATTGCAACCCATTTGATCCTTGATTGGATTAGACTCTTGAGAGGAATTTGCTGTTACTGACTCAGAAAGTGATTGCTCAGATGCCAAAGCAAGGTGTGATTGAGCAGGTGCAGATTTCACAATTGATGCTTCTGCAGGTTTAGTTAACAGCAGCATAGATGCTACAACTGCAGGAGACGCTAGAATAATCAGTTTAGCTACTTTCATAGTTTACGAAAACATAGGAGTCTTGCACATACAGCATAACTAATTTTCTCTCAAGAGTCATTAGGCTTATTTAGAAAGGGTATAAGATAAATCACCTCTTGCTTGCTGAATTTCCGCTTGAGATTGCAAACAAGAAATCAGCCGCGCCCGAAACTTTGACCGAAATTAATGGGATACAAGCCCCGTCCTTCTAGAACGGCTTTTTCTTGGTTTTTAGTAGTATTGCTGCACTTTGAACAGGTTTAGCCGTACTATTCCTGGACGTGGAATGACTTTGCTACCTTTGCCAAACTTGCAAGGGCGCACGACCCGTTTCTTAACTGCTGCTCAAATGCATTTGCCCTCAAGTTATGAGGATTATGACTTGAGGGCACTGACTTCTAATTTCACCATACGAACATGTACTAATCCATCTTGGTCAAGGGGAATCCTTTGGAGGTATGTCTCCACAAAATGAGTGATAAAATCGCCCCGTTTACTCTCAGGAACGCTTTGTGTGAAAGGCATCCAGGTTGTGCGTATCCAACCTGCTAAACCCTCTTTACCAACATGCGTCATGTCTTTTGGAATTAACTCAAGCCGCTCAATGTTAAAACCAGCTTTTTCTAACCATAGTGAATAGTCCTGATCCCCGTAGAAGAAATAGGGATTGTGAAAGCCATCAAAATAGTGCTTCCAAGGTTCGCAGCAGATAAGTTCAGAGAAAACTTGCAAAATATCCGCCGCAGTTCCCTGACCACCACATGCAATAACCAACCGACCCCCACGCCGCAACGACCGACTCGCACCTCCAAGAAATGCTTGGTGATCGTCAACCCAGTGCAGCGCCTCATTTGAAAAGCACAGATGGAACTCCTGCTCGAAATCGAGAGAACGTGCATCAACACAAGCGAAAGAAAGGTTTGCATATACATGAGCCCCATAGGTGCGAGTAGCATAAGCAATCATATCGGGGGAACTATCTATACCAACCACTCTGCCTTTGGGTAAAGTAGTTGCAAACTCAGCGGTGATTTTTCCATCTCCACAGCCGACATCCAGAACGGATTCATCACCTTGCAAATTAAGACTTTGCTTTAGTTCCTTTGCCCATTTCAATTGAGCATCCGAGTTTTTAGCATAGTCTTGTGGATTCCACTTCATACACTACTACCCAAGTTGAAATACAATCCGTGAAGATGTCCTGACATCTTATCACACAGCTCGTTGCTGAGCGGACCGCTCAGCAATCTCTCCTGCACCACCTTCAGGCTGCGGTAGTCCCACACCCGACACTGAACCCGCCCTTACGGATACGCCTCTCTAAAGTTCAAAGAGGCGCGGCGCTAAGGTTTTGAACGTAACTTGGTAGGAAGCGAAACAGTAGCTTGAAATTCTCTTTAAAAATTCTTAATAAACAAAATCCAAGACTTTGTGATAATCATTATCTTAATCAAAATCAGACTTAAATGGAGAAGCGTTGTGGTTGCGAATAACACGACCCGGTTTCTTAAGCAACAAATTCAAACAGGGCAAGCATCTGTGTCTATTGCAGTCAGCTTTTTAGTGTCAGCACCCCTAGTGTTATCTACCGCATTGACATCAGCACAAGCTCATGACGCTCATAGTCATGCTGATGAAACTGAATACTTCGTAGGGCGAGATACTTTGCAGGTTCTTACGAGCGGTACATACGCTGGCTTGGAAAACCCGAACTACAATCGTCTGACCTTTTTGTATGCACATAGGGAAGAAGACCCCACAACCAACCATTTCCACGGTATTGGTGCTTACAGCTATTTAGGGTCACAAAACAGTCCAACCATTACCTCAACCAACACAAATAACAGAATTCCTGAACCATACTTACAACAATCGCCTCTAACATTATTACCAGGAACAGGAGTTTTTACTGGTCGTTTAATTACCACTCCGACAAACGAGGAGTACAGCGATCTCAATATACAACCTGTGCGATCGCTCCAAAATTCTACCGAACCAGAAAACCAATATCTGTTTAATAGCAGTAATAGTCGTTGGCAAGGATCGCTTGAGGGAGCAACAATTGGTTTACAATTGGTGTCATTAAGCAATGGTTTAAATATTGCTGACCAGTCAGGGTCAAATCTCTTCAACTCTGTTGGCGATATTTACACTATCGGCAGTGGGGATGATTTTTCTTTCACTCCTACTTTTTGGACTGACGCTGCTGCGCCACAAGGAAATTACTTAGCTACATTCAAGCTTATAGATTTAGGTACTGCTAATAACCGCACACTTCTCGGCGAGTCTGGCACCTTCAGTTTTGATTTTCAAGTCAAGCCAATACCTGAACCTACAACCACAATTGGACTCGGTGTTGTTGGGTTACTAGCGTTTTCGCTTTTTCGACACAAGAAACGTACTGCTAACAGATTGGGTAGCTAATCAGGTGACAATAGAAAGCGGGTTTCTTGGAGAAAACCGCTTTCTGTCTGGAGTCGATTAAATTTCAGGAAGATAATAAAAAGTCTCGAACCGCTTCAACCACAGCCTGTGGGTATTCCTCATGCATTCCTAACGAACCTGGAAGAACAACTGTTTGTACTCCCGGTAAAGTTGCCAAAGCATCCATTTCTGCACGAGATTTCGCAGGGCTGGATTCTCCAATAACAACTTTCAACGGTACAGACAAACCCCGAGCAAGTGCTAGAAAATCAGCTTGGTTGTCTACAGCATCGAGGGTACCGGTGACAAATGCCGCCGGAGCATATCTTCCCCCTGGCTGTTGTGTATTGCGCCATTTATGCTGGATGAAGTCGGGTGTGAGTTTTGCCGCATCTACATAGACGTGGCGACGATACATAAAACTGAGGAAAGAGGGTAAGGTGTTGAGCTTGTAAAGAAATTGACCAACAAAAGGCGATCGCACCAACTCTCTAACTGTCCCAGTGATTTGCTGATTGAGTCCCATAACCCGTAACGGACCGCGCCAAGTTGGAGCTACCAAGACTATACGCGAAAATACGGTTGGTATTTTATTTGCGAGTTGCAGAACATAAGCTGCGCTATGACCCGCCGCAACCACTGCTACTGGCGTCTTTATTACAGATGTGACGAAACCTTCCAGAAATTCCTGGTACAAAGCTGGTCCGTAATTTACTGCAAGGCGTGAAGATTGCCCAAAACCAGGCCAATCTACTGCGACTACTTGAAAATTGGGAGAAAGCAATTTGCCGATTTCGCCCATTTCTGAGCGCGTAGAAACGGTACTGAAAGCTGGGAGTAGCAAAAGCTGCGAACCTTTTCCTAAACTTTCATACACAGCACGTAATTGCTGGTTTTCCCAGTTCCAAAAATATTCTTGAACGACTCCACCAATCTCACTATAGGGAGATGCAGATAATAAATTGGTTGACATAACAAAATATTTTCTTAAAAGGTTTGGCTATTTGAGTTTTCTGATAAGTCAATAGTCCGGTGTCCATAGCCTATAATCTATAGTTTTTTACTATTAACTATTAACTATTGACTATTGACTATTAACTATATGTTAGCCATTAGCGATTAACTGAGATTCCAAGGCTTTTTTTTGCATAGTTTTAAAAATGTTGTAAAATCCATTCGCTCGCGAGGGCGTCAGGCTGACATTTAAACCAGTTTCTTGAATAAAATCTGGAGTCAGTTGCACAATTTCACTAGGAGTCAGTCCATTTAACCCTTCGACCAAAAGCCCGACTAATCCTTTGGTTAATTGAGAATCCGAGTCCCCTTGGAATATGACTTTATCGTCTTCCAGAGTCGCTGTGACAAAAACTTGGGAAGCGCAGCCAGGAACTTTGTTTTCTGGTACTTTGTCACCTTCTGGGAACTCCTTGAGCCGCTGACCATACCAAATGAGCTGTTCGTAACGTCGCTTCGGGTCAGAGGCTCGTTGGAAACGTTGGACAATTTTAGCAAGATTTGGTGGCAAGGAATCAATGGTAGAGGACATAACACAGGTAGGAACTATGAATCTACATCACCTTGAGTTTAACAATCCTGGCGGGAAGTCCCCAGGTGGAGTGCAGCGGAACCTGGGGATGAAAGGCAGGCGTCCACTTGACAGGTAGACCGGAAGTATGAAATCATACATGCAGCGACCTAAAACTTGTAATCAGAGGCGCTTGCTGTTAGGGATGACAACCTCCTTCCCCTAAAGGGACAAAAGCTCTTATCTACCCCTGTTCGGTACAGTTGACGGCAGTACCCGGAGAAGCCAACCCGTAAGGCAGGAATACGACGAAAAAATAAGTCCCCTGTCAACAAGAAATAAATATGGGCGTTAGGAACTAGCGTCCTTAGACGTCGATGGAGAACCGCTATCATCTTGTACCTCCGGGAATCAAGTTGGTAAGTTCTCCAGGTGAAGCGTCAGAAGCGATGTTTTCTGCAGAAACTCCGTTTGGAGCGTAGCGGAAAGCGCAGCAGTTCATATTATCTTCATGATGATTGCTTGTTTACTGTTAATTAACCTCTTTTTAGAAAGGCTTATTGACACCTAGTAGCCTCACTACGTGAAACATTACAGGACTTACGCCAAGTCGAGAATGTCATACTAAGCGAAACGGAGTGTAGCGTAAGCGCAAAGCGCTTACGTTTCGCTCTTTGCTACACTCAGAATGACAGTTTTTCGTTAAAATGCGTAAGTCCTGATTATTTAGGGGTCATTCGTCGTCATTACATACGTAATACCCCAACCTACGGGTATTTTTAGGATGGGGTATTATGGTGCTTTTGGATAATTTCTGGCTCTTGTGTGCCTATTTTCCTGGCTTGTTCACTATCCTGTCACAGGAGCAAGACCTCGCATTTGACGAATACCATTGATGCAGGCTACGCAATCACAGCCATATTTGGCTATGGCTGCTTCGCTTTCTTCATCAGTGAATTCCAGTTCTCCGGCGGCTTTATTTTGATCGCCTTGTGGTGCTGCAAATTCTACAACAGAGGAACCAGAAGTGTTGTTAACCCGCGAACATGTTAGACGAGGGGTTGATTTGTGAGGGGAAGTTGTGCAGGAGAGATTGTTGGTGGCTGGATTCGCTGTTTGATTTGCTCTAGCTGGTTGGGTCATCATTGCCAAAGACAGCATCGAAGCAAACAGTACTGGACTAGAAAGCAAGGTGAAGACAAATTTTCTGTTCATCTGCTTAAAAACATCTGTAACTACAGAAGGTATGGCTTTAATGTTTTCACATCCTTTGGTTGGTATTCAGTAAATTTTGTGCAAAGTTGCGTCATGAAATTGCACTTAATACTAACAAAGTAGCCATTATTGTACCAGAAGCGATTTATCGCGTCCAGAGAAAGGCAAGAGGAATAAAGAGGTAGATGCAGCCAAGGAGAAACACTTGACACGAAAAATGAAACTGTTCTCTCGTCTTTTTTTACTCGCCTTGCGTTCAAGCTTACTTTGTTTGATGTAAATGAGTCTTCACTGCAATTTTGAACTACCTTTAACCAAATGGGAAAACATGTAACATAGTAAGTCAAAGTTACTGACTGAGTTAGCATGAGCTAAGTTCCTGGCTCATGCTAACTCAGTCAAAATCTCAGCATCCAACCAAATGTAGTTAGTAATAATAAAGACAAGTGTGCTTTGAGATGTTGATTGTACGCCAAGAATATGTTGAGTAGATCCCGCGAATTAAGAACGCAGGCTGTGTTGCAAACTTAAGCCAAATCTCGGTAAACTGATAATTCATCCACTCTCATTTCAAAAGGCATTCCTTGACCTTTGGGAGGACAGAGGCGAATTTTTGCACTGCTGACAAGTGTATGTAGCAATGCAGCCATCGTCACAAGTTTCTGTAACATACGCCAGTTTGTCACTTGGTCAGGACATTCAATGACCAAAGTCAAAGTACTCACGTGAGTGGTTACGTACCACCGACAATTAGACAATAAATCTTGGATAGTGCGATCGCACCCTTCGTAAAAGTATCTACTAATAGAATACTCGAGTTGCTGCCGCAGAATAATATCTGCTGATGTAGCTTGAACAGGGCGTGAATCCTCTTCGTGAAAAAAATGTTTGCTCTTCATCTCCTTGTCTCTCGATTGCTCTAACTATTTTCCAATGACCATTGCATAGAGTACGTCTTTCTTTGTTTCTAAAAATTCCTGAGTCTCGTCATCATAGAAAGCACCAATACCGCTACACTGAATATCCCAATAGTTGCTGGATAGATACAGCCTCTGTCCCAAAAAACCAGCAATTTGCATCGCCGTTTGATAATTGCTGTAGTTGGAAACAAAAAATAAAGTTACAGCACTATCTCTAGCAAGGGCTTGATTCACACACAAGTAACCCACCTTGTCATTGAAATTACCTGCTTTAATCAGACGCTTTCCTTGATATAAGCCAGGCGATATTCCCTCAACTCGGTGAATAACAGAGTAAATTTCTATCTCCTCGAAATTTTCTGTTGGTATCGGTTTTTGTACTTCTTGTAAGATATTCCAGAAATCTTTTGCAGAGATAGACTTTTTCTGAAAACGCCTGATTGAGCGTCTGTTCCAAACAGTTTGGTAAAATCTTTCCTTGTCAAAGTCAAACTGCGGATACTCTAGTTGTTTTTGGGAACTCCCAGAAGTAGCAGTTGCTTGATAGCCATCTTCAATAAATTGATTAGCTTCAAAATAATCAGTTCCGCAAACGAAAGGCACTTTCAGCCTTAAACGTCTGACAGTCTTTTCTTGGAACTCACCAGAGATAGCACAAGCAGTTATAAACTCTTTATTCTCAAAGCCTAAATCAGCATTGAGAGCGAGTTTATCAAAATCAAAAAATAATTGTAGCTTTCTATTGTGTAGATAAGTTGAGGCTGCAATAGCGCCTAAATGGTGCCCGCTATCTAAACAGCAATACCTCACACTCCTTTCTTTATATTTCCAACTAGACCTATAATAAACGCAACTGATTAAAAAAATGAATCCGATGATACGATTATTAGCTAATATGTAACTCTCTAATCCATCATCAATCAATTCATAAATGAGTGTTAGACAATGATTTGCAACTTCTAGATGATAGATACCATCTACTATCCCCTCTATCCCTCGAATTTGGACGTAAACTTCAGTAGGATAGAGAGCGCCAGCGGATGGATTGACTCGCAGCTTATATGGAGCATCTTGATAATTTTTTTCAAAAGTAATAGCGCTGGTTAGCCAAAGAAATGAATGAATAGGATTATTGACATTTAATTTCAATCTCCTATAAAACTTTGGATAGAATTTAAATGGTGATGGTTGGGTAGATGCATCGACATAATTTGGGTCGAGCATTACTGATAGGTAAGAATGCTTTGTGGAGTCGTGATAAGTTTTACCTACTTTTTGGTTTGGTTGCATCTTTCAGTATTGTTAAAACTTCTATAGTGCTGGCAAAATCTAGAGCTTTAAAATCATCTAAGTTCTTCAAATCTAGGTTAGGGTTATGCTTTAAGAGCAGCTTGACAACTTCTAGTTTGCCCGCTGATGCTGCGTACATCAAAACAGTAGCGCCGTTATCATTTTGGTTGTCAATGTTAATATTCGTCATCAGTAATAAATTCATCAAATCGTAGTGGTTGCCAAAACAAGCAAACCACAAAGCATTATTGCCATCATTGTTTCTAGCATTGATATTTGCACCTGCGTCAATCAGTTCTTTAACGACTGAGTAAACGCCTTCTCTTGTGGCTTTCATCAAAGCTGTATCGCCATTTTCACCTCTGGAATTTAAATCTTGAATATTGTAAGCTTTTGCTATAAGCCATTGGGTTGTCGTCTCACTCAAAGGTTGCTTCATAAACATTCGTTAGTTTTGCTTTGAAATACTCTATTTCTTTTTTGTAGCATTACTTGATTGTTTAGTTTGTTAGCCTCTAACAATGAGTTACGACTATCGGTGTATTTATAGATCTCAGGGCATTATAAAGACCGATACAAGTATTGATTTAATTTTCAATATCAGGAAAAATCACAGATCCAAAAAAATATTTTTCTAACTCTTATAATTTAAGTAGGATCTTAAAAAATATAAATAATAAGCATTGATTTTAGTAAATATAGCAAACCTAAATAATTTGTGAAAACACAAGATCTCCGACTTCTTAAAGAAGTCGGAGATCTGAATCACAAATGAAATAGGTCTGTTATTACAAAAGAGATCAAAGATACTTACAAGTGTTATGAACTTGGTATAGCAAGCATTTAGCTTGATAGCTGCTCACCGTACTTTGCAATAGGCATAAAGTACCTCCACAGATGGAAGGGCAGGATATTCCTGAGGTAGAAGTTTGAAAAAGCTACAGTAGTTACCTTTTCATAAGAAGCAAATAAATTAAGCTCAAGCCTGCCTTAACGACTCAACGGCAAGGAGACTTGACCTGAATGCTCTCTATACCTGTTTTTGTGCGAGGAATACCGTTAGAAGCAAAGCAGTGTGAAAGTTCCTATAAAAGCTGATTTTTGGAACATACCTTACTCTGAATCTCCTTCAAGAGCGCTCAGGAATAGAAATCATAACCATCTTTCAAAGATTCAAACACACAGGTATCAAAGAATATGCACAATCACACACGGTTAATGAAAAAGTTTGTAGGCAGTTTTGTAGGAGTGGCTGGCGTAAGTAGCTTCATTGTTTTCCCAGGAATGGTACAAGCCAACATTAACTCTAGTTCTTCCAATAGTTCTAGTCAGTCCATCCTTTCCCAGAATACTCCAGGGACAACAAGCCCTTCTGGTGGTGCCACGTCTTCTCCTGGTGGCACGAGTTCTAATCGTTCGCTCACTGCTGTGGATAAACAATTTATCACCAAGGCAGCGCAAAGTGACCAGACAGAGATCCAAACAAGTCAACTGGCACTTAAACGGTCTCAAAACCAAGAAGTGAGAAGCTTTGCAGAGCGCATGATTCAAGAGCATACAACTTCGAGCCAACAACTGACGCCCATAGCCCAGCAAAAGGGTTTTACACCACCAAAAGACATCGGCAAGGAAAACAGAGCTTTATTGACGAAACTGAGCAACCTAAAAGGTACAGAGTTTGACCGAGCATATATGCAAGGGCAGGCTCAAGCTCATGCCAAAACTCTGGCTAATTACCAAAATTACCTCAAACAGGGACAAGACCCAGATCTGAGAGCGTTTGCAAGTCAGTTTGCTCCAATCGTCGCCGATCACCTACAAATGGCACAGAACATGGCAGGAGGCTCGGGAACTACCGGCTCAAGCGGCTCTGGACATTCTGGTTCTGGACATTCTGGTACAGGAACTACCGGTTCCGGCACGAATGGTACAGGAACTACCGGCGGTTCCGGCACGAATGGCGCAGGAACTTCTGGCACTTCTGGCACTTCTGGCACTTCTGGCACAACAGCTCCTGGCTCGGGACGTTAACCATTACTATAAGGATAGGATGGGTAGTGTCTCAATATCGTTAAGTTAAGGGTTATTTGTGACAATTCCATACTTGTAGAGACGTAGCATGCTACGTCTCTACATAGGTCAGAAGGCAGTGCAAACCATGTTATCATCAACCGTATTGGGTACTGTCTATCTAGTCAACACCCCTTTCTCGCGGCTCGGGGCTTAAGCGCCTCAAACCGATAGGATTAGTTGACCCGACTAAGTACCTTGAGTACTACGTTATTGGTAAGCGTTTAAGTTCCTACCTACGGATGCGCAGCCAGTCTGTAGCTCTAGAAATCAAGGATTAAACAGGTTTAGAGGGTTAAGCCAG
This sequence comes from Scytonema sp. PCC 10023, assembly GCF_963920835.1. NCBI lineage: Bacteria > Bacillati > Cyanobacteriota > Cyanophyceae > Nostocales > Scytonemataceae > Scytonema > Scytonema sp. PCC 10023. The sequence continues at coordinate 206,092 of NZ_CAWUDP010000001.1, read as the reverse complement.
TGTCTTTGATATAGTACCGATTAATAACATTGTCTAGGCTAACATTACTCCCTTTCGGGAAGGCTCTACCGAGCAAAACCGTTGTGCGTACAGGGTGAAAGATTTGAGACGGTAATTGTCCCGTTGAAAGTACAACACAAAAGTACACCAAATCAAGTAACCCCAAGGCGGCAATGGTTCATAAGAAAAATGCAAAGCCGTCCTAGAAGGACGGGGTTTCTACCCATAATTTTCGATGATGAATGGGTAGGCACTGCCTACTGATTTGCTTGGCGAAGGTTTTTATCATAAAAATCTTACTTTTTGCGAGCCACAACATGAAAAATATGCCAGTGCTTGTCTTCCCCTATAGCTGTTTTTCCGGGATGATCTTCTTCCTGTAACATTTCTATTTCAAAAGGTTGCAGCAACATTTCTATCTGTTGGCGCGTATGGTGATTCATGGAAGCATAAATTGCCCAAGAATCGCGTTCCCCAAACAATTGTCCACAGAAACGACCACCAGAACGCAATGATGAAATAATTTTTTCCCATAAACTAGGGAAAGAGTTTGGCGGACAAAATGGTAATGAAAAGCTGGCGTTTACTAAATCTACTGATTCGGGTAGCACTACGTCTTCAAAGAGAACAACGCGAGTTTCTAGAAGTTGGCGATTAATATCTGAACGATTTAATAAACGGGCGATCGCTTCAGCTTCACCATCAATAGCCAAAACCCGCCAACCCCGACGCAACAGTTCTACTGTATCTCGCCCTTCCCCGCAGCCTAAGTCAATGGCAAACCGTGGCTGTTCGACAACTGTTTCTTGTTGGTTAAGACTTTCAGCGTCAAAACGCGCTAAAGCTTCAAGTAGGGTGTCTCGTGGTGGACGACCCACAACAGCGTTATAATAATCCGACCACTTGCGCTCAAAATCTTTACCTTCAGATTGATAGTGATTCACTTCTGACATAATATATACAATTACTCGTGGAAATTTTCACAACTAACCCATATATAAAAATCCTATTTGATTTATGAAAATCGCGCGTGTTCAGATTCCCGACTTCTTAAAGAAGTCGGGAATCTTGTTGTTGACGTAGCCGAAGGCAGCCCGTTGAGCTTATGATTTAGAATTACTATATTAATTAATATTTAGAAAAAAATTACATTGCTTCTTCTATGATTAAATCATAAATCATAGGGTATTTGTTGCTTATAAAAGCCGATTTGGTGGACATTTGAGATATTCGCGAGCAATACCCACCCCAAAGAAAACCACTGTAATAGATTTTGCATCTTAGTTTAGTAAAGCTACGGTAGATGTTATCACAGTAGTAAATTTACTGAGGACAGTAATCCTTATAACAAGCTAGTATTAACATGATAATTGCTGTTGCTTGAGAAAGTGGCTGGCTTTTTCCTGCAACTCCTTATCTTGAACGAAAAATGACTCGGTTTGAAGTTTGGATGTGAGATCAGCAATTAGGTAAAGGTGTAAGGGAAAAGGTAAAATATACCATGCCTTTTTCCTTCTACCTTTTTTTCTGTGTCATCTCCCATCTAAAATCTCAAATCTAAAATTGCTCCTATTAGCCGATGAGTCAAAGGCAAGCTATCAATCACCATTCCAACGCATAGCAACATCATATAAAAAATCGAGTAGAGAAATAGAGAACGCGCTAGTTGTTTATCATCTGGATTGTGCAAAAGCGCCCAAGCTTTTTTGATGAAAATAGCCCCCAGTACAAGGGCGATACAGGCGTAAACAGCACCAGTAACAGCAAGCGGATAGACGAGTAAAAATGTAGTGGGGATAAGAAGCAAAGAGTACACCCAAATCTGACGAGTCGCAGCAACACTACCAGCGACAACAGGAAGCATCGGTACACTAACTTTGGCATACTCATCACGGATCATCAATGCTAAAGCCCAGAAATGGGGAGGTGTCCACAAGAATATGATCGCAAATAGTAACCATGCTGCCCAGCTTAAAGTATCTGTTACCGCCGCCCAACCTACTAAGGTCGGAATTGCTCCAGCAGCACCACCAATGACGATGTTTGCAGAATTATGGCGTTTGAGTAAGTGAGTGTAGACGCCTATATAAAAGATAATACCGGACATTGTTAATAAAGCACTTAGCAAGTTGACGAACACAGCAAGTAGGCTGAAGGAAAGACAAGCAAGTGCGATCGCAAATATCAAAGCATGAGATGGCTGTATGCGACCGGAAACCAAAGGTCGATGACGCGTACGTTCCATTTGGTCATCAATGTCGCGGTCATAGATACAGTTAATTGTCTGGGCGCTAGCAGCGGCGAAAGTCCCGCCACAAAGAGTCACAAGCAGCAATACCGGGTTGACGTTTCCCTCGGATGCAATCCACATACTAGCAGCAGTCGTCATGAGTAGTAGCGGGATAATCCGAGGCTTTGTGAGTTGATAGTAACTCTGAATGACTTGTAAAAAGTTTTGATGGTGGCGTACAGCGGTATTCTCAATCATGGTTCTACAAATTCCTCATTGGTTTACTGATCATCAATGCGGACATAAATTCTTCGAGCAATTTCCTTTTGCAGTGTCAATCTGTTTTCTCCTACTCTGATGACAAAATAAGGAAACTGCTGTTCTAAAGTGATGGAAGCTCCTGGTATTACTCCCATTGATATCAGTTCTTTGAGAAATTTTTCGTCCTTAATGTTGCAGAACTTGACGATTCCTCGCTCTCCTATTTTCAGCAAGGCTAATGAGGAACCTGCGATACTAAATTTAGAAAACATTATTTAAGTAGGTCAGTGTAAATAATTAAAGGTATGTAGTAAGCGCTTTAGCGCTAAAGCGCCTACTACAAGCGAGTTTCCAACCTTTACTTTTCTTTATATAGTTTGATTTTTTCTCGCCTACTTACTTATTTTCGATTTTGCATATCTAAAAAAGTCTAATTTTTGATAAAGAAACCACAGATGAACACAGATGGACACAGATAAATTATCTGTGTAAATCTCGTGTCCATCTGTGGTTAAAAATTCATAACTCAGATTTTTACAAGAAGTTTATTGTACAGATGTAGCCCAACGGGAGAGCCAGTCGCCTGCGGAGGGTTTCCCTCCCGCAGCGCTGGACTCACATGTTACGTCTCTACATGAGTCAGGAATTTATTGCCTTACAGATGAAAACACTGCAACAAGAGATGAACTAGACTAAGTACGGTTCTTGGTGAGTCTTAATCGTGCAATTAGAACGTGGATAAGTCACGCAAAGTAGAGCAAAACCCTTCGACATTTGCTCGTCATCCAAAAAGCTTTGCTCAGATTGGTCGATTTCACCTTCAACAACTTTACCAACGCAGCTAGAACAAGCACCTGCGTGACAAGAAAAGGGCAAATCAATACCGCTTTCTTCAGCTGCATCTAGGATGGTTGTCTCCTCATCAACTTCAATTGTGGTATCCAGACCTTCTTTCTTGCTGATTAATCGAACTTGGTATGTAGTCATTTTCTGATTCTTTTCACACGCGGTACAGTTCAGTTAGGTTTTATGACTTCAAGGGCTTTAAGAATTCACGCATTCAAAATTCAAAATTCAAAAAATTCTTGAATTCTAATTTTGAATTTGAATTCCTTTCCAGGCGAAGGATCTAATTGGCTATTAGACATCTCCAGAAATTAGATTTCAGACCATACGGCATAAGGGTCTGAAAGTGATTTTCAATCATAGGTCTATTAGCTGCAAGGTACGCCATCAGAGGAACAGTCAGCCGTTCTAAATGACTTTCCACAACCACAGGTATCAGTAGCCTTGGGGTTGATGAACCTAAACCCGCCGTCCATGACGCCTTCTACAAAATCGACAACCACCCCTTCCAATAACGGCGCACTTTTAGCATCAACGTAAACTTGCACCTTGCCTTGCTGGCTGACTAAATCATCTGGTTGCGGCGAACTTGTGACTTCCATTGCATACTCATAGCCACTGCAACCACCATCTTTGACTGAGATGCGGATACCTTTAGTTGGCGTATTGGTTTCGGGAGTAGAATCCCGCAGAAACGCGCGCAGGCGAAATTCTGCTTTTTCCGTCAAAGTAACCGTCATCAAACCTCCTAATGAGTTGGAATTAGTTGTTGTGATTCAAAGTGTGAATTTGTTTAGTGGTGATGAGTAAAGCAATCACAATCAGCACTTCAATTGGCACAGGTGAAAAAATGAAGCTTAAACCCAAGCAGAACAAAGCAATTAACATAGCCAGGAACTGCCAGATTTGATTTGCGATTTTTGCACTGACTTGAGACAACGCTATGGCAAACCCTAAAGCAATGAATGAAGACACCAACATGACTAATATTTACTTGCAATGACTGGTGGTTTCCATAGGATTGGATTGCGAGTATCTCCAAGGCGCACTGTTACCGCATACAGGACAAGAGCGATCGCGGTAAGAACGACGCTTGACAAATTCCATCCGGGTCAGGTCAATTGTCAAAAGTTCTGACAACAGAGGTTGACTCAACCCAGTGATCAGCTTGATAGCCTCCAGCGCCGCCAGACAAGCCAGTGTTCCAGAAACAGCACCCAGAACTGAAAAGCCACGTGTATCCCAATCAGGCTTCTCAGGAAATAGGCAAGATAAACAAGGCGTTACACCAGGAATAATCGTGGTTAAGTAAGCCTCCATCCCGTCCATTGCTGCTTCTACCATAGGCTTACGCCACCGCACGCAAGCTTCATTTAACAAATCGCGCTCCGTAAAATTATGAGCGCAGTCAAGAGCCATATCAGCTGATTGCACCAAGGAGTCTACATTTTCCGGGGTGACATATTCATGAACTGCTTCCACCTGGACATCAGGATTGATAGCTTCCAGAGTTTCTTTTGCTTTGAATACTCTGGGTTTGCCTACCCAATCGTGCGTCATCAGAATCTGACGATTCATATCATCAAGCCGCAGATCACCACCCCGAACCAGAATCAGCCGCCCAACGCCAGCTACCGCAAGGTATAGCGCCGCCGTACCGCCCAAGCCTCCTACTCCTGTAACCACAACCGTCGCTGACTTGAGGCGCTTCTGTGCTACTTCGCCAAAATTAGGAAGCATCATTTGGCGACGGTAACGTTCCAATTCGGTAGGCGTTAGGTTTACCACTTTTTACCTCCTAATCCGATGTGATTTCTGTCAGCGTGACTACATTTTTAGGCTTCTCATTAAACACTTTGAACAGCTTTTGTTCTTGGGGTGTTGATTCAAGAAATACCTCATAGGCTTTAGAAAAAGCCTCACGATATTTACTTAACCTATCTGAGAGACTGAGGTCAGTATCATTTTCATCAATTTCTTTGATAAGTTGAGAAAACTTTTTCAAAATATGCAGACGGTTTACGTGTACAACATTTTGGTCGTATGGGAGTTCAAAAAAATCAAAATACTCCTCTGCATCTACGAGATTTTTGAATTTATTATAATCCCAGTTCATTTTGCCTGCTCCAGTTTTTTTAGCTGTTGCTTAAGTTCATCTAACTGACGATAAATTTCATAAGTTTCAGAGGCAGCATCCATAAGCTGTTGATAATTTGTTGGTAATCCCTCTGCCAAATCATGCAAGTCCATTTTCATTTGACCTGCTTTACTATTGAGACGTTTTATTTGAGTTTTCAACTCCTCAACTGTCATTTTTCACGTGTCCTTTGTCATTTGTCCTTTGTCATTTGTCATTAATCATTGTCATTTATCTTTACTAATGACCAATGACTAATGACTAATGACTAATTAGTTAAACCTTGCTGACTTCGGGAAAGCGCTTAGCCAAATCAATTCCCTTTTGTACGAACTTTTCTCCTTCTTCTGCTAATTTTTCCAACGAATCAAAGCCAAAGCGGTGTGCATCGCGTAAGGTCTTTGTAACTAACAAAAGACGACCGGAAAAGACGAGCGCCCAACCAAATCCTTCATGACTCAAATCAATGACAACTTGCGATAAAAGACCTGTTTCCTTTTCAATACAAGCAGCTACAGCGCGATAAAACGTCATAATCCGTGCCTGAGTCATCGGATCGACTTCACCCTCAAGAGAAATTTCGCGTTTCTTTTGTTTACTTACAACAAATGGTTTAAGCAGCAACTCATCCGACCACTTACGGTAAGTTCCATAACTATCCTGACCTCGGAATTGTTGCACGATCGCCTTGAGAAAAGGCGAGTTTAAGATTTCTGCTGGAGTTGTTCCGTTAACACTATTAGTTGTCGTCATACGGTTGCTTCCTCTTCCAATTCATCTTCAAAGCTTTGGGGTTTTTGTTGTAAAGCTTTACGCAACCAAGGCGGAGGGTTTCCTTTGAGAGTTTGCACTAACTTATTGAGAATATCAGCAATCTCTTCTTCTTCCGATTTCGCCTTGACTGGAGTGACACCTTTCTTGATTAACCGAGCAGCTGCACTACCTCCAATTGCCGCAACATAAACAATCGTGCAGTCAGCCAGTGCATCAAGTTTCGGTGTGACTTTATCCTCATTACCATCTTGTTTGAGATCACCATCAAAGGTGAGAGTTTCTAGAAACTGATATCCAGAATCAGAAATTTCATAAACATCAATTTCTTTCGCCCAACCAAAGTGAGCATTAATATGAAGTCGGTCACTTGTCGTGAAAGCAATTTTCATCCTTATTCTCCTCTACTCAATTTATGAGTGATGAGTAATGAGTAGTAAATAAACATTTACGACAACTCATAATTCATAACTCATGTTTTTGAAATTTCATGAATGCTAAAACTGACACCCAATTCTCATTCTTTATTAGCGTTTTCTAGGTCTTTGTGGTTCATGAAATGCTTAGCTTTTTCTTCCTCTTCCTCTAAAAAGAGGTTCCCAATGTCAAACAAAAGCTGTATCGTGCCTCGGTAGCCAACTTTGGTAAACTGACCATTGCCCAAGCGGTCAAAAATCGGAATGCCTTGGCGGTAAACAGGAATTCCTAAGCGTTTGGCGATCGCCACTGTATGAGAATTACCAATCAACAAGTCAGATCCAGGTGCGAGTTGCTCAAAATCTTCCAAATCACCGATGGTGACGCTTTTAACGGGGAGTTTTTCCAGCACAGCAGAGCGTGTTGTCGTTACTGCTGCATGAATCTGAGACCCCATTGATTGCAGAAAACGAACTGTTGACCAAAGCAAGTCCGGTTCCAGCGCTAAAGACACTCGCTTACAACCAAAATAAAAGTGAGTATCCAACATGGCATCTTGTAGCTGGCGGCGTTGGCGACGATATTTCTCTGGTACACTCATACCGCTGATGTCTGCCAATGCTTGCAGGAAAGAGTCCACCGCTTCTAATCCCGTCAGTTCACCAAACACCTCGTAAGGTATGCCAAACTGCTGTTCCAAAATTTGCGCCGCACCCCGCATACTTTCGCCGAGTGCCAAAGTGAACGAAGAACTGCCGATTTGCCGCAGTTGTGCCAAACTCGTGCCAGATGCTGTTATGGGGCTGTAGGAATCCTCTAAGTGACCATCTAGTGAAGCGGAAAGATCGGGCACAAAGATCGGCTTTAGTCCAAAGGCGGTGACAATTTCTTTGATTTCCTGCACATCCCCTGGAGTGAAGGCAGAACTTGCCAAAATCGTGATTTGTTGCGCTTTGGTTTCGCCTGCTTGCGGAATTTCCTTAACTATGCTTTCGACAGCAGCAGCAAAGCCATCTTGCAATGCACCCTTAAAATCAGGTGTAGAGACTAACACAATCGGCAGGTGATCTAGTTCTGGGTGACGTTTGCGGATTTCCTTGAGAAAGCCCGGCATATCATCCCCTCTGGTTTCCGTCAGTCCAGTGGTACACAAACCAATAATTTCTGGCTTAGACTTTTGCACCAGCGTTAGGATTGCCTGTTCAACATTTTCCTCGCCACCCAAAATAGTCGATACTTCAGTCATCGCTGTGGTGGAAAGAGGAATCGCTTCACGGAAATGCCGCACCAGAACGACTTTGGCAAAGGCAGTACAGCCTTGAGAACCGTGCATTAAGGGAATTATGCCTTTCAATCCCAAAAAAGCTAAGGCTGCACCCAAGGCTTGGCTTTGCTTGAGGGGATTAACTGCAACTGATGAGTTTGTGACGCTGACAATCGCCATCACCTCACCTCCTGTAGAAGAGATGGGGATGAGGAGGATGAGGGGGATGAGGAGGATATTGCTACCTTATTTCCCTCATCTCCCTTTGCTTCCCACGGAGCCGGTTTGCGTACTTGCTCCCACACAGGGCTGTAGAGGGCTTCATACACTTCTCGTGCCATCTCTAACATCCCCACATAGCCTGCATACGGATGATGGCGTTCTTGGTTGATGTCTAAGAAAGGAATCCGGGCTTTAAGAGCGGTGTATTGATTGCGACCACCAGCAATCAACATATCTGCCTTAGATTCGTCAATGATTCGCAAGATTTCCTTAGGGCTTTCTTGTTCAAGAATGACGCCATCTTTACCTAGCAACCTCTTGATTCGGGCTTTATCCTCCTCAGTACTTTTTCTGGCGCTGGTCGCAACAACTTCCATCCCCAAGTCACGAGCCGCAGAAATAATCGACCAACTCTTGACACCCCCAGTATAAAGTACGACGCGCTTTCCTTTGAGGCGATCGCGATAGGGAGCCAGTCCTAGATCCAGGGCGGCGGTTTCTTCAGCAATGAGCTTTTCTGTACGTTCTTGCAAATCAGGATCGCCCAATTTCGCGGCAGTGTTCCGCAGACAGCGGTTCATGTCTTCTATGCCGTAGAAAGACTCTTCAATGTAGGGGATGCCATAGCGCTCTTCCATCTTTCTGCCCATGTTGACTAGCGCTTTTGAGCAGATCATCACGTTGAGCTTGGCACGGTGGGCGTAGCAAATTTCTTCGTAGCGAGCATCACCTGTAATTTTTGCCAAGACTCGAATACCTAATTTCTCCAACAGTGGGAGCACTCCCCACATTTCACCCGCGATGTTGTATTCACCGATGAGGTTGATGTCATAAGGTGTGGTAAATTCAGGTTCGGCTGTTCCGACAACGTGTTCCAGCAGAGCTTCACCAGCAAGGCGGTTGCCTAGATTTTTGCTACCAATGAACCCTGGTGCATTTACGGGGATAACAGGAGTTCCTAATTTCTTGGCAGCGGCTTCGCAGACTGCATCTATATCTTCACCAATCAAGGCGGTGACACAGGTGGAGTAAACAAAGATGGCAGCTGGTTGGTAACGCTTGTGTATGTCCTGGATGGCTTTGTAGAGCTTTTTTTCCCCGCCGAAGATGACATCATTCTCACTCAAATCGGTGGTAAAGCCCGTTTTGTAGAGCATAGGACCAGAGGAGAGACTACCACGACTTCCCCAGGAGTTACCAGAGCAGGCGATCGGTCCGTGGACTAAATGAGCAGCATCGGTAATTGGGACTAGGGAAATCATTGCACCATCAAAGGCACAACCACCCTGAGCAGCACCAGGCTTCGGTAATTGCGTGCAAGACTTGTTTTTCTTGTCTCCATGCTTGTCTTTATTGTGTTCGCATCCAGGCTCAGTGAGCAGCTCGTTGATTTTGCCTTGGGTGATTTTCATCTGATTTTTCCTTTGTCGTTTGTTATCTGTCTTTCATCCTTTGTCATTTGTTTTTGTTCGTTGCTTTGTGATTAACCAATGACTAATGACCCTTCGGGTATCTCCTTCGGAGACGCTTCGCGTTGGCGGAGCCTGCGCTTTGCGCTTACGCCAGTCGCCTGCTGTCGGGAAACCCCAACGGGAGAGCCAGTTGCCTAGGTCGGGAAACCCTCCTGCAGCACTGGTCTCACCTCCTGCAGCGCTGGCTCACTAATGACTAATAACTAGCAAATATATTTTGTGACATCCTCTCCACACTGATCGCTTAGGTAAGATAAGGCACGGAAACGTAATCCAACAAAATTGTCATACAGGGGATTAAGTTTGCACAGTGCAGGAATGTGAAGGGTATGTCCAAAGAAATGAATCTTTCGCTCAAACGGGCAACAACAAGGAATGACTTGGCAAATTAAATGAGCGAAGCGAGCATTTTTAACTTGAATTTCATCCACCCGACGGCGCAATGGATTTAGAATATCAAAACCAGATTTTTTATAGTTAGGTGGATAATAGTTCCGGTGAGTGTGAGTGTGAGTTACCGATTTCATAATACAATCCTTAGGAAAAAGGTAAAAGAAAAAAGGTAAAAGGAAAAAGGCATTCATTAAGAAATGTTCAATTTTACTTCTGCCTTTTCCTTTTCCTTTATTGGCACGACGCGAGTTGAAGCAATCTCTAACGAATCAAGTCGTAGGAGATATCGGTCTTAGCAGGAATGTTGGTGTTGCGATCGATTTCCTCGAAGAGGGTATTCACGATCCAGTTGAGCAAGTTGATCGCACCTTGATATCCGATAGTGGCGTAGCGGTGCAGGTGGTGACGATCCATGATCGGATAGCCAATTCTCACGAGGGGAACCTTGCAATCACGCCACAGGTACTTACCGTAGGTGTTACCGATGAGCAAGTCTACGGGTTCGGTGAATAGCAAAGAACGCATATGCCACAGGTCTTTACCAGGCCAGATGGTAGCACTCTTACCATTGGGGCTAGAATCCAGCAACTCTTTAAGTTCTTTCTCAAAGTGTTCATTGCTGTTATGAACCAGGATATGCACAGGTTCAGCACCCATTTCCAGCATGAAGCTTACCATGCAGTACACGAGATCAGGCTCACCGTAGATAGCGAAGCGCTTGCCGTGAACCCATGCATGGGAGTCAGTCATCGCATCAACTGCGCGACCGCGTTCGATTTCCAGTTCTTTAGGAATGGGTTTACCAGTCAGTTCACTGAGTTTCATCAAGAACTCATCAGTACCCTTAATACCCCAAGGACGAGAAACTACGGTCTGTTGCTTCCATTCTTTTTCGATGTATTCGCGGGTTTTGGGGGTAGAGTGTGCTTGCAGAGCAACTGTAGCTTTAGCATTAATTGAATCTGCTGCTTCTTCTAGGGGAGTACCACCTGGGTACATATCAAATTCACCTGTGTTGGGTGAATCCAGATAGTCGCTGTTATCAGCCAGCACGGTGTAATCGATACCCATCAGATTACAAATCCGCTTGATTTCCCGGTTGTTACCAACATACGTGTCAAAACCAGGGATAAAGTTGATTTTGCCATTGCTGGTTTCTTTCTTCTTACCTGCTGTGAGGTTAGAAAGAATACCCTTCATCATGTTGTCGTAGCCTGTGATGTGGGAACCAACAAAGCTAGGAGTGTGAGCAAAGGGGACTGGGAAATCTTGAGGAACTGAACCTGCATTCTTGGCATTGTTGATGAAAGCCTGCAAGTCATCACCGATAACCTCTGCCATACAGGTGGTGCAGACAGCAATCATCTTGGGCTTGTAGAGTTGGTAGGAATTCGCCAAGCCGTCGATCATGTTTTGCAGTCCACCGAACACCGCTGCGTCTTCAGTCATCGAGGAAGACACGCCAGAAAACGGTTCTTTGTAGTGACGGGTTAGGTGGGTACGGAAGTAAGCAACGCAACCTTGGGAACCTTGGACAAAAGGTAGAGTGCCTTCAAAACCAACAGCAGCGAAGATTGCCCCTAATGGTTGGCAGCCTTTAGCAGGGTTAACGGTCAATGCTTCACGAGCGAAGTTCTTTTCACGATACTCCCAAGTCTTCGTCCATTCTGCAACCCTTTTTACTTCTTCAGGGTCGTGTCCGTTTTCAAATTGCTTTTTGTTCTCAAATAGCTGCTGGTATTCCGGTTGGTGGAATAGTTCGACGTGGTCTTGAATTTTTTCCGGATTCTGAGGCATTTTCCTATCCTTAGGTTGCTGTAATGAGTTATTGGTCGAGGAATAAAGATTTGAGGTAATGGAGAGTGCGTAATAAGAGTTGGGAGTGGGGAGTGGGAAGTGGTGAGTGTTACATTCCCTACTTTCTACTCCCCCCTGGGGTAAAAACCCCAGGTTATCCCCACATCTTTTTTTCTCCCATTTCCCTAGGCGACAGCCTTAGCCTCAGCTTTAGCTTTAGCGTTTTGATTCCAGGGAGCGCCGATTAATCCCCATGTAGGGCTGTTGAGCGCGAGATCCATGTCGCGGGCAAAGATGGCAAAGCCGTCATAACCGTGGTAAGGACCGGAGTAATCCTTTTTATGATTCAATAGCTTCAAATAGCCTAATGTTTACAGTAAGCAGTGTCAGTCTTAAGCATTGTTCGCTGATAACACATTTATTTTTAGGCTAAATATAGGCTAAAAACACAACAATGCATAACCAAGATAAAGACAAGTATCAGCAAGCTTTTGAAGGCTTGGAGCCAATTTCATCTACCGATGGGAGTTTTCTTGGCTCAAGTCAGCAAGCACAGCAGCAAAGAGAGTATATGAGAACAAAAGTACTATTAGAATTAGAGAAAGTTAATCAGCGTTTGAAGTCTGCAAAGACAAAGGTGACAATTAGAGAATCGAATGGAAGTCTGCAATTACGAGCGACGTTACCCATTAAACCCGGAGATAAGGACACAAATGGAACTGGAAGAAAACAATATAATCTCAGTTTGAATATTCCTGCTAATTTGGATGGATTAAAGACGGCAGAGGAAGAAGCATATGAATTAGGAAAGTTAATCGCAAGGCATACTTTTGAATGGAATGAGAAATATTTAGGTAATGAAGCAAGTAAAAAAGACTTGAAAACAATAGGAGAGTTACTCGAAGAATTTGAAAATGAGTATTTTAAAAATCATAAACGTACTACAAAAAGCGAGCATACTTTTTTTTATTACTTTTCTCGAACCAAGCGATTCACTAATCCTAAAGATTTGGCTACTCCAGAAAATCTGATTAATTGCATTGATAAAATTGATAAAGAATGGGCTAAATATAATGCTGCAAGAGCTATTTCTGCATTTTGCATAACATTCCAAATTGAAATTGATTTATCTAAATATTCTAAAATGCCTGAAAATAATTCCCGGAAGATACCGACTGATGTGGAAATATCCGCAGGAATTATCAAGTTTGCCGATTACCTCAATAACAGAGGCAATCAAGTTAATCCAGATGTTAAAGATAGTTGGCAGCTTTGGCGATGGACTTATGGAATGTTAGCAACTTTTGGTTTACGACCACGGGAGCTTTTTATTAGTCCTGATATCGATTGGTGGTTAAGCGAAGAAAATGCAGACATGACGTGGAAAGTTCATAAAGAGTGTAAAACTGGTGAAAGACAAGCATTACCATTACATAAACAATGGATTGAAGAATTTGATTTAAGAAATCCGAAATATTTAGAAATGCTAGCAACAGCAATTAGTAAAAAAGATAAAAGTAATCATGCAGAGATAACGGCATTAACACAACGAGTGAGTTGGTGGTTCCGGAAAATAGGATTGGATTTTAAGCCGTATGATTTACGTCATGCATGGGCAATTAGGGCGCATATTTTGGGAATACCTATAAAAGCTGCGGCGGATAATTTGGGGCATAGTGTGCAAGTTCATACTCAAACTTATCAGCGTTGGTTCTCACTAGATATGCGAAAGTTGGCGATGAATCAGGCTTTAACGAAGAGAAATGAAATTGAAGTTATTAAGGAGGAAAATGCCAAGCTGAAGATGGAGAATGAAAAGTTGAAGCTTGAGATTGAAAAGCTGAAAATGGAGTTAGTTTATAAGCGTAGTTAAATTTGCTAAAAATATTGATGTGGTGCGCTTACCTTGTGCGAGAACGCACCCTACTACGTATCTAGCAAAAGTTTCACTCCTGGCTACCCTCAAATGCTGCTAGGATATCTTCCGGCAAGGGAGCGTTGAAGTCCTCTAGAATTACGAAACGCCCTCGAACCTGCCCTAGACTACTGCGTCGATTGGATGAGGATCGAAACGGAACTAGCTTGGCGATCGCAATACCTCGGTTTGAAATAATGATTTCTTCTCCAAGTTCTACCCGCGACAAAAGCCGTGAGAGATTCATTTTAGCTTGGTGGATATTGACTGTTTCCATAATGAGAATAAACTTAGTTTGTAGACTAAGTTTATTCTCATTATAATCTAAGCAAGCTAGCATTTTCTCTGGCACTCTATGCCTTTTTCAAGTCAGTCAATCATGGGAAAATCCCATAACCAAACATGAAAATCTCATTCACCGCGTCTCCCTTTCTCCGCGTCAGAGCGTCGATTTTCAAGCTAGTACTCTGTCACAGCAACTTTGCAGGGTGTAAACATTCTCCGCGACCGTGTATCTGGTGTGTCTGGTGTGTCTGCCTTTACCCGTTAATTTTGGGTTGGCAGAGTAGTAGTTAGGCTGCTTAGGTTATCAATAGGGGCGGTTCTTTAATTTTTTCAGTGGAGCAATTCAGACAGTTTAAAATGAAGCAACTGTGTTTATGCAAACGATCCTGAGCGAGAGGCTTTCATAGTGAGTCGAATTGTTGTTACCACGTTAGGAACTCTTGGCGATCTCCATCCTATGATTGCGATCGCACTGGAATTGCGGCAACGCGGTCATGATGTCGTATTCGTAACGCACAAAGAGTATCAATCCAAGATTGAAGCGTTGAAATTTGAGTTTCATCGAATGCGCCCCGATTTTACTGCACTGGACAATCCACAAGAAATGGCACAAATGATGGATCTGAAAACAGGTCAAGAGTACATGGTGCGCCAGTGGGCTAATCCAAATTTACGCGAGATGTACACGGACTTGCTGAACGTTGCGAAGAGAGCAGATTTTATCTTTTCAGGCGAAGGTGTAATCGCAACTCCACTGGTGGCAGAGAAACTCAGAATGCGATGGGCATCCAGTGCAATGGTTCCCATGTCCTTTTTCTCGGCTTACGACCCATCCGTTTTAGCGTCATTTCCTGCTTTGGCGAACCTATATAGGCTCGGTCTGACTATGAATCGAGGCATTGTCACTTTTGCCAAATTTGTCAGTAATTCTTGGGCAGAGCCGATTCGTCAACTTCGCCGTGAACTCGGATTATCGCCGCTCAAGGGCAATCCCTTCATTGACAGCAAGTTCTCCCCCTACCTTGTTGTTGCGCTGTTTTCCTCTGTTTTAGCAAAGCCTCAACCGGACTGGGCTGCAAATACTGTAGTAGCAGGTTTCACGTTCTATGATGGGACGCAAGGCAAAGCAGAGCTGACTCCAGAACTGAAGGAGTTTTTGGATGCAGGTGAGCCGCCGATTGTCTTCACCCTTGGATCAGCCGCCGTGATGGACGCTGGCAACTTCTACCAGGAAAGCATCCAAGCCGCAATGCGCCTTAATCGCCGTGCTGTTTTGTTGATTGGCAACAATACACCTCCAGAGAATCTTTCAGCAGATATTGTAGCTGTCAAGTATGTGCCGTATTCTCAGATTTTTCCTAACGCTTGTGCGATCGTGCATCACGGCGGAATTGGGACGACAGCTCAAGCATTACGGGCGGGTCGTCCAACTCTAATCATGCCCTATAGTCATGACCAACCGGACAACGCCGCACGAGTTGAACGGTTAGGAACATCTCGTACGATTCCCCGTAAGCAGTATTTCGCGTCACGGGTAGCCAAGGAGTTATGTGAGTTGTTGGAAAATCCTAGTTATGCAACTAAAGCAGCAGAAGTCAGACATATCATTCAAGCTGAAAACGGGGTTAGTGCTGCGAGTGATGCAATAGAAAAACAGCTTCAAGCAGTTTAAAGCTTGTCGTCAGTACCAGCAGCCCAAGCAGCAGAAGGAGGAAAGCCCCTCGTGGGGTTGGAAAGGTTGTCTGCCGCCGCTGATTTTTGCCGTTAACAGTCAGAGTGATCCCTATGCTCTGGGCGATCGCACTTATTGCCGCTTGACAAAATTTTGAGTAATAGCACACATTTTAGCTTGTCGTTGCTGTGTTCTTTCCATTTTGATTGCCGTCCACATTGGCAACGTTCATGCTACTGCATCAGAATTTCTACCAATAACTCTGGTGCAATCCGAAATCCGGCTTTACAACTATAGTGCCGCACTACTCCGCGACGAGCAAGTAATTGTCCAAATTCATATTTATCCATCTCAGCAAGTTCTCGTGCTTTGCCAAACGCAAGAATGTCTTGTGTGTATAGAGCAATAGCTAATTCTCGGCGCAGTTCTTGCTCAATACGCTGCTCCGGTAAACGAAGAGCTTGCACAATAGAGTCAGAGATCGAGATCTGGAGTCCCATCTTCTTTAGAATTATTAATAGTTTGTCTGTTACTATCATGGTACACGCACTCTACATCTGTCACTTGGGGCGGGCTAACAAGACAATGCAGCGGATGGACGAAAGCCCCTGATGGAGTTGCCGAGGTTATTTGCTGCTGCTCAACTTTGCCGTTAACAGTGAGGGGGTGAAGCGGCTATCGCTATGCTCTCAACAATCGCACTTATTTGCGCTTGACAAAATTTTCAGTAATAGCGCACATTCTAGCTTGTCACTGCTGTGATCGGACGCAGCACAGTGCCTTTTGGGCGATCGCTCATCCGTGTCGAAAAACAGTCAGAATAGATAAATCCCCAAGCTGTTTAAGCACTCTATGAGAACGCAAGGGCAAACGATCAAAGTTATTGATTACCGCCAAGAGAATGCATCAGCTCCGTTTGTGCCTAAACCCGCTGTTCTCTCAAGCCGCGGTTGGGACAGTATCTATCTTGAACTCCATCAACAGCCAAAGTTTGACGTAGCTGAGCATCAACACACAATGCACGTCATTGCTTCTGGGCTTTCCTGCTCATCACGCGTTTGCTCATCAGGAGAACGATGGTTGGATGGAAAGCTGACAAGAGAGACGCGCAATTTGGGAGACATTGCTATCATCCCTGCGGGTATTTCCCATCGCTGTAATTGGAACACCTCAGTCCAGTTTATGATTTTGGCAATTGAGTCTGCACTCCTCAAACAAGTCGGTGAAGATTTGGTTAATCCCGATCGCATTGAACTCATCCCTCATTTTATGACTGGGCAAGATGTATTGATACAAGGTATCTTCTGTGCCTTGAGAGAAGAATTAGAGTCTGGCAAAATTGGTGGTGATTTGCTGATTGATAGTCTCAAAACGACATTAGCCATTCATCTATTACGGAACTATTGCACCACGCAACCTAAGCTCTCTAGCTATGCTGATGGATTATCCAAATATACCCTGCAACAGGTAACCGAGTATATCAATGAACATCTCCATCAGGATGTAAAGCTAAGTGAGATTGCTGCGATCGCCCAGATGAGTCAATATCACTTCTTGCGTTTGTTCAAGCAAAGTATGGGTGTAACGCCCCACCAATACATTTTGCAATGTCGGATCGATAAAGCCAAATATCTGTTGCAACATAGCGAACTCAGCATTGCAGACATTGCTGCTAGGCTAGGTTTTTGCGATCAAAGCCACTTTACTCGATATTTCAAGCGGATTGTTGGCGTTACACCCAAACAACTCCTCCAAATCCAATCGCAATAATTTACTAAAATCCCGCAACTTTTTTCTAGAGTCCTAAGTAGCACTTTTTCTACAGTAGGATAACACCAAGATAAGCTGAAACAAAGATGGTAGAAATAAGAAACGTTGAAATTAACACTTACTATGTTAAAGTACCTAACAATAACTTAGAAATCGATGCTTACTTAGCTCAACCTGCACATAAGGGAATCTTTGGCGCGGTTATAGTTTTTCACGAAATTTTTGGAGTCAACAGTCAGATTCGAGATGTCACCGAACTCATAGCTAAACAAGGTTATGTAGCAATAGCGCCCGCCATGTATCAACGTATTGCTCCCGGTTTTGAGGTTGACTATAGCCAAGAAGATGTTGGGTATAGCCAAGAAAGCTATCGGCTTGGCTTGCAATACTATCAACAAGTAAAGTATCAAGAAATATTAAGCGATATTCAAGCTACGATTGCCTACCTAAAAACTTTACCTAATGTCAAAGATAATGCAATTGGTGTGATTGGTTTCTGTTTTGGTGGTCATGTTGCTTACATGGCTGCAACGTTACCCGATATCAAAGCAACAGCTTCGTTCTACGGTGGTGGGATTACCACTTCTAGTTATGGTGAAGAGACTCCAACTATTAATCGCACCCCTCAAATTAAAGGTACTATTTATGCGTTTTATGCTACAAGAGATTCATTTGTTTCGCAGGAGGAAAACGAGCAAATTGAGGCAGAATTAAAAAAACATAAAATCAATCATCGTGTATTCCGATACGATGCAGAACACGGATTCTTCCACGGATTATTTGTAGACCAATACCCATTCTTCAAGCAGCACCCAAGTTACAACCCAGAAGCTGCTCCTGATGCTTGGCAACATGTTCTAGAACTCTTTCACAACAACTTGTGATAAAACGATGAATACTCGAAAAAGCCCATTGTTGCAGTGCACAAAATGCCGCACAGAATTATAGCGAATGATGTTGGCACAGACGTTCACTTTTTCAGCAAGACGAATTTGGAAAATATTGTCGTTTAGATTTTAGCAGGGTAAGAGCATAACTTACTCAAGCAACCAACCAAACAAGCCTTCTACAGTAAGGTTGAAATCTTTAGCAAATTCTGGCACTGGCAAACGTGTTCCTGGTTCATCGTAAAAAGTGGCACTTTGATCTGGCGGGTAAACAAACACAGATTGTTCTTCTGGATCAATGAGCCATCCCATCTGAGTTCCATGCTTGAGACAATGCAGAATATTTTTGGTAACTTTAGTTTGACTTTGATCAGGAGATAGGATTTCGATTGTCCAATCTGGGGCAATTGAGAAGATGTTAGCAACCCCACCATTTTCCTTGCGTGGGATTCTTCCCCATAAAAACACTGAAATGTCAGGTACAATTGAGCGTCCACCAAAGGTACAGCGAAGTTCTGAGAAAGCTCGGGCAATCTGTTTAGATTTTACGACAAAGTTGATTGCAGATGCTAACTCAGTTTGAATGACGCTATGTTCTCCTTGCGGGATTGGTTTTTGTATAATACGCCCATCAATATATTCACTGGCAGGTTCCGTCTCCGGCAGCTTTAGGAATTCTTCTAAAGTTACGAGTTTAGCAGGGATTTTTACCATTTAAGGTTTCCGTTAGAGGGGTAAGTTGCACTGCTTTTATTTGTTATTCTACGAGATGGATATCGGAGTTAGTATAGGCCAACAAATGGAACAAACCCTACCAGCGATTTGATACCATTAACAAAATGGGCGATCGCCCAAGGGGCACGCTACGCGAACGCACTCATCAGCAGATTTGCATTCAACACTATGGCAAAGCGTAAGAAAAGCAATCTCCAGTGGATTAAAGAAACGCTTGAACTAAAACCTGACCATCGCTGGGAATCTCCATCAGGCTACAAAATTTTTGTAGCGGATCGAGGATCTGTTCGCTTCAATGTTCCTCAGGATTGGGTTTTTGAGCCACAAGAAAAATCGTTCAAGTTCCTTGATAGAAAACCGCCCAACGATGATTGCTGCTTGGAAGTCTCTTTCAATCGTCTGCCACCCAATGACTGGAGCCAGTTTCCGCTAAAATCTACCTTGAAGAAAATCATAGAAGACGACAGCCGCAACGTCATTGAATCGGGAGAAATCTTTACCATCAAGCGCCAAACCGCCAAGATTGTGTGGACAGAAATTAAGTTTATCGACACCCAAACAGAGCCACGCGAAGCTTTTTCGCGAACTTGCATTGGTTTGGGGTCGAATGTTCAGTGCTTGATTACATTCGATTATTGGGCAGATCAGGCACAGCAGCTAATACCCGTTTGGGATGAAGTGATACGTAGTCTCACACTAGGGCTGTATATCCGTGACCCAATGACTGGTGTAGCTTTCCCAGACTAAACCACAAGAATAAACGGAAACTTTCCGTATACTAAATGGTTATGCCGTACAATTGTCGTCTTAATGTAGTTAAGTAGGAGCATTGATATGTCTTTAAGTGAAGATAATTTACCGGAAGTTTCTATGTCTGCTCGTGAACAAGTTTTGCAACTAGAAGCCACCAGAGGCGAGAAAGGCTATAAACCGGGCTGGTTGTACTATAAATGCAAAGAAGCAGGACTGCTTGCCGCACATAGACAGTTGCAGTCAGAAAATATACTTGGAGATGTTGCACAGACTGCTCATTTGCCACAATCTAGTAACCCAGAACTACGCTTGACAATTGAACTTGTTCCCGAAACGTGTTGGTTCTCGAATGTACGTTCAGAAGTCAGTGATGAAGATTGGAACAAGTTAAAGAAAATCACGTTTCAGAAAGCTAGCTATCGATGCGAAGTTTGTGGTGGTAAAGGTTCTCAGTGGCCAGTAGAATGTCATGAAATTTGGCACTACGACGATCATCAGCACATTCAAACTTTGGTGAGTCTTGTTGCGCTGTGCCCTGCGTGTCACGAAGTGAAACATATGGGCTTGGCAAACATTCGTGGACGCGCTCACATTGCTAAGGAGCATTTGGCAAAGGTTAATGGATGGACGCATGAACAGACAAGGGAGTATGTTAGTACCCAATTTGAGGTATGGCGACAACGGAGTAACTATAATTGGAAACTGGACATTAGCTGGCTTAAGCAGTTCGATGTTCAAGTCATAGGTGAAGGAAGAGACTAAGGCATCAGCTAATTACAGCATTGCTGCATAACAATCGTGTTGCAGATATATACATAAAGTAGTTTTTTTGTCAAGTTTAGATTTAGGATTGCTATATAAAATATAAGATTAACGATGGAAGGTGAGTTGGATAGATGACAGAATTATTAACATATCAGGGGTTTTCACATGCATGTGATTACTCGTAAACGGCTGAATGAATTTGCCAAACTCTATCCAGATACAACGAATGCTCTGGCTCAGTGGTATCGATTGGTAAAGCACTCCGGACTTTGCCTCATTTGTGGAACTCCGTGAAATGTTTGCACTTACTCAGATCAAGTCGGTAAATTGACTGTGTTTAATATTGGTGGTAACAAAGTTCGACTCATTGCCGCAATTCACTACAACCGCCAAAAAATCTACATCCGGGCTGTGTTAACGCACCCAGAATACGATGAAGGAAAGTGGAAAGAATAATGCAAAGTTTCAACCTCGCTCAAACCATCACTGCTTGGTCATCCATTGCCGAAAATGTCTTTGTTCCTCACACCGAAGAGGAATATAATCGCTTGGTCGAAATGCTTGATCGCCTTATCGATCAAGTAGGTGAAGATGAAAGCCATCCGCTGGCGTCTCTAATGGAAGTCATCGGTGTCTTAATTGAAAATTATGAAACTGAACACATTCCTGAGTTAGAGGAAATCGTTTGACTTCACTTACTATCACACAAAGGATGCAATTGCTGTTTGTCTTGGGGCGATATCTACGACAGACTACGTCTACACCTTTCACACAGATCCTTAAATATACACTGGCTTTCGGCAAAGTTGAGGGGATGTCTACAACAATCTATGCTTATGCATTTCACTGAATTTTGACCTTTCTTATAATATGGATGGATAACTTACAAATAGCTTATGGACTACCACGACATTATCACGATTGAACCAGGAAAGCGTAGCGGAAAACCTTGCATCCGAGGTATGCGAATAACTGTATACGATGTCTTGGAATATCTCGCAGGTGGTATGACTGAGGCGGAGATTCTCGAAGATTTTTCTGAACTCACTTCTGAGGATATTAAGGCTTGCCTTGCTTTCGCTGCTGATCGTGAGAAAAAGTTATTTGTGGTGTCCCTGTGAAACTGCTTTTAGACGAAAACCTGTCTGACCGGATTATTTCTAAAATTATAGATTTCTATCCCAACTCAGAACACGTCACTCGCTTCTCAAACATTCAAAATTATCAATTCAGTTGGGGCGATCGCTCATAAAAGCAATTAAATCATCTTTATTACCTTCTTTGAGAGTTGCCACCCCTTACTCTGACTCGTTATTCTTCAGATAGGCGCAAAGGCAGTTAGGGAGAACCTCAAATGTCAACTAATACTTCTGTGGAAGAACGTCTCGCAGCTGTCGAGGCGGCTGTGACGGAGTTGCAAAAACAAGTAGCGGCTTCTCAACCAACAAATTGGCTCCAACAAATTACTGCTTCCTTCAAAGACGAGCCTGCGTTTGAAGAGGTACTCGCTTATGGACGTGCGATTCGTCAAGGCGATGAGCCAATAATCGAAATTCAGGATGAGGCATGAAATATTTGTTGGATACAGATGTAGCCAATGCTCTACTACGACGCTCATCCATCAAGAGTAAATCTGCTCTTAATTCCAGTGCCAAAATAATTGCTTCAGCTTCGCCCAAATCAATATTGCCTTGGTTTGTTTGAATGTCCATCACTTTATTTAATCTAAAAAAACGTCATTTAAAATAGTCTTTTTTTTTACAGTTTTTCTTTGAGCAAAATGCAAGCAAAATCTTAAAACCAGACAGAATAAGAGTTGTACTGTCTTAAGCATAAAAACAGATTGTTCCTACATAACCCTAAAACTTGTATTTAGGCTAGAAATAGGCTGTTTTTTCTGCCGTCGCTAAAAAACCTTGGCTTACCTGACTTTGAAGCGCGATCGCCAAGACCGGAGTAATCCCAAGAGTGCATTTGACGGAAAGGAAGACCCATCTTTTGGAAGACGTACTTCTCTTTCACACCAGAAGCGATGAGGTCGGGCTTGAGTGCTTTCACAAACTCCTCGAACTCATATGCGGTCACGTCATCATAAACGATGGTGCCGTTTTCGATGTAGTCGGTAGTGCGCTTGTAGTCGTCGTTGTGAGCGAACTCATAACCAGTACCAACCATCTTCATTCCCAAATCTTGGAACGCGGGAACGACGTGGCGAGGACGTAAACCACCAACCATCATGGCGACAGTCTTGCCTTCCAAGCCTGGACGGTACTTAGCGACGATTTCATCCATGACTGGCTGATACTTGGCGATGATCTTCTCAGCGTTTTCTTGGATCTTCTCGTCAAATTTGGAAGCGATTTCCCGTAAGGATTCGGCAATCTTGGTAGGACCAAAGAAGTTGTATTCCAACCAGGGTATACCGTAAGTTTCTTCCATGTGGCGGCTGATGTAGTTCATCGACCGGTAGCAGTGGATGAGGTTCATCTTCACGTTCGGTGTCTGCATCATCTCGTTGATGGTGCCATCACCTGACCACTGGGCGACTACGCGCAAGCCGAGTTCTTCTAGCAGGATACGGCTAGCCCAAGCATCACCACCGATGTTGTAGTCACCGATAATTGCTACATCATAGGGAGTAGACTCAAATTGCAGCTTGCCTTCTTTTCTTTCCTTATCGGATCTGGTGAACACCCAGTCACGAACCATGTCGTTCGCAATGTGGTGTCCAAGAGACTGGGAAACACCCCGGAAGCCTTCGCAACGTACGGGGACAACGGGCTTGTCAATCTCTTTTGATGACTTCTTAGCTACTGCTTCGATGTCATCCCCAATCAGACCGATGGGACATTCGGATTGAATTGAGACACCACGGTTGAGGGGGAAGAGTTCGTCGAGTTCTTGGATTAGTTTGAAGAGTTTTTTGTCACCGCCGAAAACGATATCGCGTTCTTGGAAGTCGGAGGTGAAGTGCATGGTACCAAAGGTGTCAACACCTGTGGTGCCGATGTAGTAGTTACGACGACCAGACCAAGACCAGTAACCGCAACCGACAGGACCGTGGCTGATGTGGATCATGTCTTTGATCGGACCCCAAACCACACCCTTAGAACCAGCATAAGCACAACCACGAGCGGTCATGACACCGGGAAGGGATTTAATGTTAGATTTAACTCCGCAGTCGCTCTTACCTTCTTCGTATACGTTTAAGTGCTTTTCGCGTTTTTTCTTAGCTTTTTCTGGGTAAGCTTCTAGAACTTCTTTAATTAGTTCTTTTCTTTCTTCGATGATGTTGTTGTTTTCTGGAGGAGTCATTTTTGCCTCTGTTGCACCTAAGGAATGGAGATGGGGGGAGTAGGGGAGGGCTGTTTAACTGCCCGTTGTCCCCTTTGGGGTTTGGGGACTCACCAGTCCCCTTGGGGTATAAAAGGAATGTTGGGAGAAGGTCAAAGAGAAATTATGCAATTTTTTCCTTTCCCTTTTTCCTTTTGCTAAGGCTTTATTTAGCGCCAGCTGCTGCTTTAGCTGCTGCTTCTGCGGCAATCAGCTTTTCTGCTTCTTCGTCGCTTTCGAGGATACCGAATTCGATCAACAATGCTTCTAGCTCGTCCATTTCGATTGGTGTAGGAATGGTGAGTTTGTCGTTGTTGATGATTTTCTTAGCTAATGCGCGGTATTCCTGACCTTGGTTGCTGTCAGGTGCGTACTCGTTGACGGTCATCCGACGCAATTCTGCGTGCTGAACGATGTTGTCGCGAGGTACGAAGTGAATCATCTGGGTGTTTAACCGTTCTGCCAGGGTTTCGATCAGTTCGATTTCCCGGTCAACTTTACGGCTGTTACAAATCAAACCACCCAAGCGCACACCACCAGTGTGAGCATACTTGAGAATACCGCGAGCGATGTTGTTAGCAGCGTACATCGCCATCATCTCACCAGAGGTCACGATGTAGATTTCTTGTGCTTTGCCTTCACGAATAGGCATAGCGAAACCACCGCAAACAACGTCACCCAACACGTCGTAGCTAACGAAGTCAACATCTTGGTATGCACCGTTTTCTTCCAAGAAGTTGATGGCAGTGATGATACCACGACCGGCGCAACCTACACCGGGTTCTGGACCACCAGACTCCACGCAACGCACACCACGGAAACCGGTGAGCATCACTTCTTCGAGTTCTAGATCTTCTACAGCACCGCGTTCAGCAGCCAAGTGCAATACGGTGGTTTGAGCTTTGCTGTGCAGCATCAAACGGGTGGAGTCAGCTTTCGGGTCGCATCCCACAATCAAGATACGCTGACCCATTTCTGCCATAGCGGCAAGGGTATTTTGGGAAGTGGTAGATTTACCGATACCGCCTTTGCCGTAGAATGCTATCTGTCTAATTCTTTCGTCAACGGACATGATGGGTTTTTCTCCTGCAATTGGTTGGTTGATGGGTCTGTCTTTTTGTGTGATGCGTTCACACCTGTTGGGTTACAGCTGGAACCGCGTATAGAACGTCGCGTTTTGGCGTTGGCACTATCTGCCCGCCGGGGGCGATCGCTCTACCCCTAAAACAAAACAAAGCAAGAACATCGATTTCCTCGTTAAATTTCTATTTGTTGTTTGTCCTACCCTTCAAGAAGCCCTCCGGGCATCTATGTCATTTGTCGTGACTCATGACCAATAAGCATAGGACGAGAAAACTTGACAATTAGTATTTAATGTGCATTAGCCTGAAACACCAAGTAGGACTTGAGGTGGTTATTCGTCAACAATCAATGCGTAGGTTCTACATCATTCTTCGCTTTGCGCTTACGCTAGTTGCTTGGGTGGAGAAACCCGCCTGCAACACTGGTCTCACTTGTTCAAAATAGAGTCCTTCAAACTTGAGACGCGAGCAAGTGCAGCGTTTGTGTCCTCTGACGACACTCCAACCTGAGCAAGTGACTCACCAAGGTGCTTCGCAATAGCATCGAAGTGTTGTTGCTGCAGATTCATACCCGTGTGTACTTTTTCCATTTGACGACCGCTGTATTGGTTCGGACCATCAAAAATCTGGGAGAACAAAGCAGCTTGATGACGGCGCTGTTTGTCCATATCTGTATTAGCGAAAAAGTGGTTCAGGGTGTTGTCAGCCATGACACGTTTGTAGAAATCATCGACGATTTGATCAATACCCTGCTGTCCGCCAAGTTTGTCGAATAATGTGCTCATATCCTTTTCCTTTGAAGCGAGTTGGATATCGAAATTGGCACGCTCGTGCGCTTAATACCACTAATGTGTTCTCAGTACAGCGCCTTGCGGTTTGTTGTAAGCAGGACTTAAGCATTGATGATTGACAATTATATGAGTCACATCCTACTTGGTGTTTCAGGCTAATGCATATTACGGTCTATTTATAAGACTTCTAAAGCAAAGGCTCAACCGCTTCTACGACAAGGTCTTTGCTTACGCGATCGCGCAGTCTTGCTTCAATCGCAACCTTGAGTGTTGCTGTGCTGCTAGAACAAGAACCACACGCACCTTGCAGCAGAACTTTCACAGAATTGCCTTGTATGTCATACAGTTCCACATCACCCCCGTCGGCGATTAAAACGGGTCTGACTTCTTCATCTAGAACTTTTTGAATCAGTGCAATCTTTTGCACCGGCGTCAGCAGTTTTTCGGCTTGCTGGCTAACCGTATTCTGTTTCAAGGAAGTCCTGACAGGGGCAGCAGATTCTTTATGCACAGATGCAATTATATCATCAATCGTTGCCAGACAAGATCCGCATCCGCCACCGGCTTTGACATAATTTGTGACTTCTTCGGCAGTGCTAAGATTATTTTCTACAATTACACGCCGAATTTTTGTATCGCTGATGCCAAAACAGGTGCAAATCAGTGCTCCTTCATCATCGTCTTCATGGACATCGTGAGCAATGCCTCGGTAGTTATAGATAGCTGCTTCTAGCGCTTCTTGTCCCATTACCGAGCAATGCATCTTTGCAGATGGTAATCCCCCAAGGTAGTTGGCAATATCTTTGTTAGTCACATTGAGGGCTTCGTCTAGAGTTAAACCCTTGATTAAATCCACTAGAGCTTCTGAAGATGCGATCGCGCTCGTGCAGCCAAAGGTTTGATAGCGAGCATCGACGATTTTGTCGGTTTGTTCCTCAACTTTCAGGTGTAGTCTCAGGGCATCTCCGCAAGCAATGCTACCTACTTCACCAACAGTAATTTTGATTCCAGGTTCGCTGTTGTCTTCCAAAACCCCTTGATTTTTGGGATTGTAGAAGAGATCCATGACTTTATCTGTATAGTCCCACATAGCCTTTACTAGTTACAAGTGATAGCGTGATAAATGCTTTGACAGTGCTGAGTTGGATAAACCAAAGTAGGAAATTGTGACTCAGGACTTAGTGAGTAGTGCTTGCTCTTGTTGTTGCAGCCAATTCGCTTGATCACTCTTGAAGGGCGAGAGGGCGCGTAGACGTTCTACAACACTAGGCATCACCGATAAAACTGCATCAATTTCGGCTTCTGTGGTATAACGGCAAAGGCTGAAGCGGATGGAACCATGCAAGATGGTGTAAGGTAAACCCATCGCTCGCAAAACATGAGAGGGTTCTAGAGAGCCAGAACTGCAAGCAGAACCAGATGAGGCACAAATGTTGTGTTTGTTGAGGTGGAGGAGAATTGCTTCACCTTCAATGTACTTGAAGCCAATGTTGGTGGTGTTTGGCAGTCTGTGGGTTGGATCACCGTTGACTTCGCACTCAGGAATTGTGGCGATTAAAGTTTGTTCAAGGCGATCGCGCAACCGCTTTTCTCTGGTTGTCGCTTCTTCTAGATGAAATAATTCTAATTCAGCTGCTTTGCCTAATGCAACTATTCCTGGAACATTTTCTGTTCCCGCTCTTCTTCCGCGCTCTTGTCCTCCGCCAATCAGCAGGGGGCGGAACCGAACTCCGCGCCGCACGTATAATGCACCAATTCCTTTCGGAGCATGGATCTTATGACCAGACATGGTGAGTATATCAATGGTGCTTGTCTTCATGTTCAAGGGGATTTTCCCCACTGCTTGCACCGCATCGACATGGAAGAGTGCGCCACGCTCTTTCGCCCGCAACCCAATCTGCTCTATTGGGAAAACGGTTCCGGTTTCGTTATTGGCGTACATAATCGTCACCAGCGCGGTGTTACCCGTCAGCGAGGCTTCGAGTTCATCGAGATCCAACTGTCCCTGACGATTCACCGACAAATAGGTAACGCTGTAACCCTGGGTTTCCAATTGTTTGCAGACATTCAGCACCGCTGGGTGTTCCACTTGTGTGGTGATGATGTGTCGCTTTTCTGGTTGCGCCAACAGTGCTGCTCGAATGGCGGCGTTATCTCCCTCGGTACCACAACTGGTAAAGATAATTTCTGATTCATCAGCACCGAGGAGGGCGGCGACTTGTTCTCGTGCTTGTCTAACCGCTTTGCCGACTTGTCCACCAAAGGTGTGCATGCTGGAAGGGTTTCCGTAGTAATCCCTCAAGTAGGGCAGCATTGCCTCTATAACTTCTGGATCTACCTTCGTGGTGGCATTATTGTCGAGATAAATGCAGTCTTTTTGCATTGCTTCCAATTTTACGTGATAACAACTAAGAATGAGAGGAATGTTTTTTATCAAGGACTGTTGATTAACGTTCAATTCCATCAGGAATTGAAACCTTTTGTAATTGCTGTGATAACTTTTGGGAATAAACGTTAAACCAGTTATCCCAATAATCTTGTTTTTTTGTTAATTTTGTTACTACTTTATTGTAAGTGTGAAACCAGGACTCCCAGTAATCCTTACGCTCTATGACGGAACCATCGTAGGTGGGACAAGTAGCCACACACTGAGGGACGCTGTAAGCAGTTCCATTGCAGTTTGTGCAGAGGTTGGGGTCAATCCAGTGCTGTCCGTTCACTATTTTGATTGCACCAGTAGGACACGCGGAAAGACATAGGTTGCAGGAAATGCACTTGCTGGTAATTTTGTAAGCCATGACTATTCCCTTTACTAAATTTGTAGATTGTGGATTGGGAATTGGGTACTGGATAATGGTAATTGAGGAAAAAAGTAAAAAGTTAAAAGTAAAAAGTTACAAATATTCTTTTGACTTTTGACTTTTTACTTTTAAATTACTTCTGTTGTTCCTGTACGTATTGCTTGTAAAATTCCAAAGCCACCTTTTCAATCACGTCGTAGCTTTCAACCACCTCAATTCCGAGTTGATGCAATTTTTCCTTTGGACTGTCACCAATCTTGGAAACCAACACTGCTTTGCAATCAGCGATCGCTTGGATGATATTTTCTAGAGTGGCTTTCTCTCCGTATCCGCCTTGGCAATAGTGGTCAACTTTGCGATGACCGATAAAGCGAGTTTGATTGCCATCGACTTCGTAAATCTGGAATTCTTTGGCATGACCGAAGTGCTGATTAACCAATCCGCTGCCCTTAGTCGCGACTGCAACTAGGATTTTTGGACTATTTTGTACAGCTTCTACAGCAGTCAGAGCCTTTTGTTTGGCTAGTTTCAGTTCTTCTTGGAACTTCTCAATACCTGCATGAACTTCTTGGCGTTTTTGAAGGTCATATTCAGGAGCCATTTCCATGATTTTGGCTTTCGTAAATTCCTGGCTGCGGT
The DNA here is from genome assembly GCF_963920835.1 of Scytonema sp. PCC 10023. Classification (NCBI taxonomy): domain Bacteria; kingdom Bacillati; phylum Cyanobacteriota; class Cyanophyceae; order Nostocales; family Scytonemataceae; genus Scytonema; species Scytonema sp. PCC 10023. The sequence continues at coordinate 176,854 of NZ_CAWUDP010000001.1, read as the reverse complement.
CTTCACCCAAAAGACCTACTGCATCCGCACGGCACTGACGGCAATGACGCATCATCTTCATATTACCACCACAGTTATCTTGCACTGTCTGCAGTTCTTTTGGTGTAGGACCGCGCTGACCAGTCAAACCGAAGTGAGTGCCGTGTTCTGGTGCGGAAATCAGCGGCATAATGTTGTGAATGAATGCGCCTTTGGAGCGAATGACCTTATTCACTTCTGTCAGGTGCTCATCATTAATTCCGGGAATCATCACCGAGTTGACTTTGCACAAAATATCGGCTTCTTTGAGGGCTTGCAATCCTTCCATCTGCTTTTCGTGCAGAATTTTTACCCCTTCGATGCCTCTGTAACGCTTGCGCTTGTAGTGAACCCAAGGATAAATCTTTGCCCCAATTTCTGGGTCTACCATATTAATGGTAATTGTAACGTGGTCGATATTCAGTTGTTTGATGCGGTCAACATACTCAGGGAGCATTAAACCGTTAGTTGACAGACAAAGCTTGATATCTGGCGCTTTCTCAGCAATCAACTCAAAAGTGCGGAAAGTTTGTTCTGGATTCGCTAGTGGATCGCCAGGACCTGCAATTCCCAACACCGTCAATTGAGGAATCTTACCTGCAATCACTAAAGCTTTGTGCGCTGCTTCTTCCGGAGTTAGCAACTCGCTTACCACTCCAGGACGGCTCTCGTTAGCACAGTCGTATTTACGGTTACAGTAATTGCATTGTATGTTGCAAGCAGGGGCGACTGCAACGTGCAACCTTGCGAAGTGGTGATGAGCTTCTTCGCTGTAGCAGGGATGATTGGCAATACGTTCTTTAAGTTTTTCATCCATTTCCACAGTGGTGCTGCTATCGCTGCATCCGGTGCCGCAACCACTGGATTTTGCTTTGGTAGAAGTTGGGGAACCAACTGATGGGGTAATGCGTCCTGTAGAGGGTGATGTCATTGAATCTCGCATGCATATCGGGTACTAACGCTGCCACTGTGGAAGATGCTATAGCGACTCTGTTTTGTCTGTGTTTTGTCAGGAATGGAAGCCGCGTCTTGTACTTACGCTGTCAACCCAAGGAACGCAAGGGCTGGTGTGTGTCAACGCTCTTGGACTTGGGGAGGACTAGCGGGTCAAGCCACGACTTCTGTTCACAGGGGCATGGTGCTATCTCATCCCTCCACTCACTCCGAAGCGTTGTTTTTGTTTGCGCTTGAAGTGTTGGCGATATAAGTTTTATATCAGTCGTCTCAAACGAGGGCAGCGCTTGTGTCCTGGATAGAATTTATTGGATTGATTAGATTTGTACTCAAAACCGAAAACCCTCACCCTTTCGGCATTTGAGGACTCAAAAAGATTTTTTCTGGGTAGGGGTACTAGAATTTTTGGGTTGGGGTTCGAGTATTTATGGAAATAGGGACAAGTATTCGTGTACTCAGAGCAAAGTCAATCCCAGTAAGGATTTGAGTAAAATTTTAGCTTTTTTTTAGCTTTTCCGACTTGTACTCAAAGGCTGATTTAGCAAGACTCCGAGCACTGCCCCAAGGGAGATTTTGACTTTGGAAATCTGGAGTAAGTTACGGAGACTGACTCCAGAAATTTGCGAAATTCAATTCTGTATACAGAATATCATTTTTTCAAAGGAAAAAATGCAATTCAAACTTTTTTAATTTTTGCTGTGTTCACTAGTATCAGTTCATAAATTTTTCTCATCCATTTGGGCTGGAACATAGGCACAAACAAGGAATCACATTGTTTTTTACGGATGATTAATAGAATTTTATCTCAATTAACTGAGTTTTAGCATATAGAAAAAGATGTTTTTTAACGTAGATTTGGTCTTAAGTGAAGAAAATCATGATTATTGGTTCTGGATGCGCAGGAAAGTCTATCCTCGCGCGCAGCACCGTAAGGCACTGGCTTAACCATCAATTATTAGTTAATAGTAAACAGTTATCCATTCATCCTACCCCCATTGCAAGACCGTGAGATACAACAACAGGTGAAAAGCTACAGCAGTGTACTATACACTGGAAAAATGTTTTCCTAATTCAGCAGGAATCAGGGTACCAGGAAGAAACCTATGAAAGCAGTTGTTATCCGTGAGTATGGCTCCCCTGAAGTGTTGCAGTACCAAGAGGTGGAGCCGCCGAAAATTAAGCCCGACCAATTACTCGTCAAAGTTCGTGCGACTTGCGTTAATCCGGTTGATTGGAAAATCCGCAAGGGAATGTTGAAATTGATCACGGGTAACAAATTCCCAATGATTTTGGGGTTTGATTTGTCGGGAGATGTGGTGGAGGTGGGCTCACAAGTGACGCGCTTCAAGCCAGGAGACGCAATTTACGGAAACGTTGGTTTATTGGGAGGAGCTTACGCAGAACTTGCAGCCGTCCCAGAAAAATCTGTCGCCCTGAAACCGACGAACATGACTTATGAAGAAGCAGCCTCTGTACCCGTAGCAGCCCTCACAGCCCTACAAGCCATGCAAGACTTAGCCCATATCCAAGTAGGACAAACCGTGCTTATCAATGGCGCTTCTGGCGGTGTAGGCACTTTTGCTGTGCAAATTGCTAAGGCTTTGGGAGCAGAGGTCACCGCAGTTTGCAGTACAAAAAACATAAACTTGGTGAAATCTTTAGGAGCAGACCACGTCATTGATTACAGCCAAGAAGATTTTACTCAAGGCACGGCGCAGTACGACATTATTTTGGATGCGGTTGCTAAGCAGTCGTTTTCTAGTTGTAAACAAGTTTTAAAAGCCAAGGGAATTTATGTAAATACGCTCCCTACGCCGGAAACCATTGTGCAAAGTGTATTGACAGCGTTTATTCCTGGTAAAAAAGCTAAATTTATCTTAGAAACACCTAGGAGTCAGGACTTGCTTTACCTGAAAGAGTTGATTGAGGCTGGTAAAATTCGTTCTGTGATTGACCGCACCTTTCCCCTACAAGAACTAGCTGCTGCTCATGCATATAGCGAAAGCGAGCGAGCAGTGGGCAAAATAGCAATTGCAGTTGCGGGTTAACGTGTCAAAGTTTTGTAAAAACTATCAGAATAGAAGTCTGAGGGGAGGAACGCCGCTCTGGGACTGGGTACTAGGTACTGGGGACTGGGAAGATGTTCCTACTTTCCTTTGGGCAGGGTTTGAATCCTCGTCCATAATCCTCCCATCCCAGTCCCTAATCCCTAATTGCCAATCCCCAGTTCAAATACAGGCTTTTGCAAGAAATCTATCATGCACTAAATGCATAATTACGTTGCATTTTATTCATATCTAATGGTCAAGATGCCTGTCGCCAAGGATAAAATAGGTATAACAGTTAAGCAAACTACAATTATAAATATACAAAATAGTATCTATACTTACAGACAAAAACTGTTAGGCAAAATAGCTTCGCTTGTCTTTTCTCAATTGTAGGAATACAATAATAAATAGTAACTCGATATACAGAATTTTTACTTTTCATCTTGTTCGCGTGTTGTTTGAGTACAAGTGAACAGTTGTTAATTTATGCAAAAATTTCTTGCCTAAATCGCATCAAAGTCTTACAGGCAAGTCAATTGATATTGAGTACAGAAATACTTATCCCCCTCCCCCATAAATTCCAGTACCCCGATCCTGAAAATACTAGTACCCCTACCCTAAGAGAAATTTTAAATTTGCGTTACATCAAGGTTTAGGGCTGGTGAGTACAGCCTTAATCAATCCAATAAATCCAATCGGCGTCGGATTTAAGCTGTCTTTGCAAACACCTGATATAAGCAGAGAACGTACCACACGGTTATTTTCAAAAAACCAGTACCGATGCAACAGCCATTCGACCACATAAGGAATTCAAAGATTGCAAAAATGTTGGGTGATTATTCCAACCTGTTTTTTGCAATGCTTTCTGGCATTTCTTTTGAGCCAGTATTGACTGATTTTCGCATCATATTTGAACGAGATCCAGCAGCATGTCATTGGCTGGAGGTCCTGTTTTGTTACCCTGGATTGCACGCACTATGTTTGCATCGCATTGCTCATTGGTTGCACCGCCGTGGAGTGGCTTTTATCCCCCGTTTCATTTCTCACTTGGGACGGTTCCTTACAGGAATTGAAATTCACCCAGGTGCAGAGATTGGCAAAGGCGTGTTTATCGACCACGGTATGGGTGTTGTTATTGGCGAAACCGCTATTGTGGGAGACTACACACTGATTTACCAGGATGTCACCCTTGGCGGAACTGGAAAAGAAAGTGGTAAACGCCATCCTACCTTGGGCAAAAATGTCGTTGTGGGAGCAGGTGCGAAAGTCTTAGGCAATATTGAGATTGGCGATCGCGTCCGCATCGGCGCAGGTTCGATTGTTTTGCGGAATGTCCCTGACTATTGCACTGTTGTGGGAATCCCGGGGCGGATTATTTCGAGCAAACAGGGCGAACAGGTTTCTCCTTTAGAACATGGAAAACTACCTGATTTAGAAGCTGAAGTGTTTCGCTGTTTGCAGGAACGTATTGAGCAACTCGAACAAAAGCTGCAAACCCTTACAAGCCAAACAAAGGAAAAAGAACTGGTGACAAAGGAACATTAACTATGTTGCAATCCCGTAATTTTCAAACCACAGGCGAGCATATTTTGCAAATTCCTATGAGCGATCGCTTTTCAATTTATCACCGCTTGCAAGAGTTGATGATTCCCTGTTGGTGTCTCTCTGATGGTTCTTTGCGGGTGCAAGTGAATAGTTGTTTAACAGCGATTCTTGTCCGTAGTACCGTACTGCAATTTATGGCAAGTCGCCAAGAATTAATCGATTGGCTAGAAAGATGTTGGCAGCTTTGAATTTTTGACTACCTCAATTCAGGCAAATCTGAAATAAGAAGTATGAAAACAGGTGTGAAGTGTGACAACAAGTATGAAGGTGAAATATAAAGATTTTTATCCTACCTTCTAGGAAGCTCTCCAGAGGGCGTCTAGATTCTTTATTCTTAAACCTTTATACTTCGTTCTTTTTGTGAAAACTTGTATTATGGCGAATTGTCACAGTGATATAAAATTCATTGATTTTTTACAATCTGAGTTCGCACTTTCAACTGTCGATATTGCTGTAGCACTACGCAAACACGAGTTAGATAATAGCCCCTTAGCAATGCTTCTTTGGCAATATGGTTTAGTGGACATACAACAGTTAGAACGCATTTTTGATTGGCTGGAAGAGCAAGTTTAAGCAATCCAGAATGACAAATAGCAATCATAGCAAGTATCTTACTCTTGCTATAAATGTGTCATTTTAATGAAGGATAGCTTAGGAATTTTGTCCTTTTTATTAGTCATTTCTACTACACAGTAACCAATAAAAAAATTGAAAAACTAGGGAGGACATGACGATGATTTCTACTTTAATTGCCGGATTAAGCATCTTGTTTTTTTCAGGAATGGCTAATACATATTTCAGCCAAAGGCTATTTTCTGACACAGAATTTTCACCTGATGATAAAAAATCGTAGTTGATACTAAATTCTTGTTTTAAGCCATACAGATAGAACAAGAATTATCAACTATAAATTAGAGATGGTGAATTATGAATAGTGATATTTTTGATGAGAACTCAGAACGCAGAATTCAGAATAAGTGAATATGCCTACGAATTCATTCCAGGCATTTGACAACGAAAATGTGATTCATCGACCTGTAAATTTATAACGGTTTTCAATTGGGTGCAATACATCAAAGAATTAACGAACCGCAATGGACAAAAGATTGGACGCAGATGTAGACGCCCCAAAGGTGGTGAGACAGCGCTGCAGGAGGGTTAGCCCGAACTCACAGCGACTGCGTAAGCGCAAAGCGCAGGCTCCTTCATGTGCGCAGCGTCTCCGTTCGCCCTTGGTGTGCCGCAGGCATAGGAGATACCCGAAGGGCTTAAGGCAGGGTACTTCTACTTGCTCCGGATGATAACAGCTATAGTTGCTGTGCATTCTGGCTCAACACCCAATCGGTAAAAAACCATTTTGAGTTCTTACCGTACGAGTTCTGAGTTCTTTTTTCGTCATCATTCATCATTATCCAAGAGGTTTTTACAAGATGAATCAAGTCTTAATAAATGACACAACATTGCGCGACGGCGAACAAGCAGCAGGAGTTGCCTTCAACTTAGAGGAGAAAGTTGCGATCGCCAAATTTCTTGATGCGATCGGCGTTCATGAAATAGAAGTCGGTATTCCGGCGATGGGTGAGCAAGAAACACGAGCAATCTCGGCAATTGCTGAGATGGGTTTGCAAGCCAAACTGCTTGGCTGGAACCGCGCGGTGATTTCTGATATCCAGGCTTCTATGGCTTGTGGTTTGAAGCGAGTGCATATTGCTATTCCCGTTTCTGGAATCCAAATTACTGCCAAATTTCACGGTCAATGGCGGGTAACTTTGCAACAACTTAAAGACAGTATTAGTTTCGCCGTTGATAAAGGTCTTTGGGTCGCTGTAGGAGGAGAAGATTCTTCCAGAGCTGATGAAAGCTTCCTCCTAGACGTAGCACAATATGCCCAAGAATGGGGTGCATCGCGGTTTCGCTTCTGTGACACGGTAGGTATTCTTGACCCCTTCACCACATATGCGAAAGTAAGACGACTGGTGACGGCTTTGTTAATTCCCGTAGAAGTCCACACCCACAATGATTTTGGTCTAGCAACTGCCAATGCCCTTGCTGGGATCAAAGGTGGAGCTTTATCGGTGAATACAACGGTGAATGGGTTGGGTGAAAGAGCTGGAAATGCAGCTTTAGAAGAAGTTGTCATGGCTCTCAAACGTATTTATGGCGTTAATGTTGGTCTTGACACTCCTCGTTTATTAGAACTGTCTCGACTTGTTGCAGCAGCATCAGGGAGCAATGTACCGCCTTGGAAGGCAATTGTGGGCGAAAATACCTTTGCTCACGAAGCAGGTATTCATGCTCACGGCGTTCTGCAAAACCCGATGACTTACGAACCGTTTGCTCCTGAAGAGGTTGGGTGGGAACGACGTTTGGTTGTGGGTAAGCATTCTGGTAGGCATTTGTTGTCTAGTGTGCTACAGCAGCATGGCATTTTTTTGAACTCGCAAGAAACTCAATCTGTGTTGGAGGTGGTACGACAAGAGTCGGTACAGAAAAAACGTAGCTTAACCGTGCAGGAACTATTGAATTTGGTACAAGAACAACAGAGGTATTCTCATGCGGTCAGATGAATTAGAGCTAGAGCAGCCACCCGCCTTTAACATCGGTGATAAAGTCCGACTTCGCAAAATGATCAAGAACGATGGTACTTTTCCCGGTCAAGAAATTGGGGTCATCTTGGCAAAAAAGGGAGATATCGGCTACGTCGCTAGTATAGGCACCTATTTACAAAGGTCGTATATCTATGCTGTGCATTTTTTGGAGAGAGGATTTGTTGTCGGTTGTCTTAAAAAAGAATTAGAACCTGTTGACAAGGAACAAGAAGTCGTTGAAGAAGCCTAGCAAACTTCTTTTCCTGAACAGAAATTAAGACATTTCACTAATACATTAATATCACCACTAGTAAGCGGGAAAACTAGAGATGAAAGTCATGCTACGTCATAATGCTGCTGGAGCTTTGATTGCTTACGTTGCTAAAAAAGACCTTGAAGAAGAAGTTGTTAAACAAACGGAAGGAGCAGAAGGCAAGATTTTTACTTTAGCAAATGGTTGGGAATTAGCATTTACCAACTTGCCAGATCCGCTACAGTTACCCCAGACTTATGAGGCTAAACGTCTCTCGTAACTTAACGCTTGTCACCTCTAAAAGGGGAATTCAAAATTCAAAGCTCAAAAGAAGAATTTTTAATTGATGATTTTGAATTTTGAATTTGAGTGTCAGCGACTGTCCTTTGGAAATGCAAATGACTCATTACAAAGGACGATTTACATGAAAATAAATACGAAAAAGTTTACGATTTTAAATAACATGAGTCATCATTACCTAAAATTATCTGAATTTAACCTTGAGGGACAGTTTATTGGCTTTGTAGGTGAGACTCCTGGAAAATTTAAATACCTGCAATTGGCATTAGAATCCGAGAATGTGCAAATTAAAATCCCTAAGGAGTTGCGTCAATTTCTCAGTTTATCCCTAGTTCCTGGTGAGCAAATTCGTGTATTTGGTATTAGTAAGTTAGACACACATACAGGCGAAATCAAACTAAAAGCTTTTGGGGTGACACCAATTGGTGTTTGTCCAAATCAAGAAATCCCCCTTCAACAACGAAAGTCTCCTCCCAAAGCCAAGATTTTAGTCTGTCAAAAATCTGGTTGTATAAAGCGGGGTGGAAAAAGTTTCTTATCAGAATTAGAAAAGATGTTGTCTGATCATGGTTTGTCTGACCAAGTTATCATTGAGCAAACTGGCTGTTTTAAATGTTGTAAAAGCGCACCTAATTATATTTTGCAAATTGGGACAAAAGAATATAAAAAGATTCACCCTGAGGCTATTGTATCTTTATTGCAAAGTTACTTGAGTTAAGCTGCCGATGGTGTAGAAGACACAGAACCCCGACTTCTCTAAGAAGTCGGGGTTCTTGTTTACTACTATAGTAAAAACGCTTGCCACTGAGCACGATACATGACTTTTTCCGCTTCGCTTAAAAAACTGGCTTCAAGTGTATTAAGATTCAACTGCCAAAGTTCTTCCCAGGAAAAGCCTTGAGCTGCAAGCGTCAGATACTCCTTATTTAAGTTGGTGGAAAACATCGGCGGATCGTCGGAATTGAGCGTGCAGTATAGTCCGGCATCAATCATTTTACGAATTGGATGCGGTTGATCAGGCGGTACAATACCTAAGCAGTAGTTACTTTGTGGTGAGACTTCAAGTGGTATTTGACTGCGACGTAGTTCCTCAACGAGTTCTGGATCTTCTAAACATCTAATCCCGTGTCCGATGCGTTCTGCTTGCAAACTTTTGATCGCACCACGAATACTTTCCGGTCCGTCAGCTTCGCCAGCATGGGCGACCACTCGAAGTCCTTGTCTTTTGGCTTCCTGATAAGTTTCAGCAAAACCCTCTGGTGGATTTCCTGGTTCTACTCCACCCAAACCAAGACCAATAAAAATTCCTTTTTCCTGACCTTTAAGGGCAAACTCTAAAACTTTGGTTTGTGTGTCTGGGTATTCCCGCGAGATATCAGCAATAAACTTCACACGGCTGTTGTATTTAGCTTCGCCTGCTGCAATTCCGGCAGCTAAGGCAGCAAGTAATTCATCATCAGTTAATTTTTGAGAATGTAGCGAAACACTCAGAAAAACTTCGCTGTAGCGAATATTTTGTTCTGATTGATACTTGATGAATCGCTCTATCATCAAGTTATAATCGTCAGGTGCTTGTATACACTCGCTTGCAGTAGTATAAACCTGAATAAAATGATTAAAATCACGAAACTGGTAGAATTTTTTCCATTCATCAAGTGAGGTAACAGGTAATTCCACTTGATTCCGCTGAGCCATTTCATAAATGGTTTCTGCATCAGTTGCACCTTCAAGATGCACGTGAATTTCTACTTTCGGCATGGCTTGAAGGCGATGAGCTAGTGTTGAAGAAATCGGCATAGAAGTATCAGATAGCATAAGATGTTAAAGTGCAAGCGAATCTTATGATATTTTGCCTTCTGGCTTGTGATAACGACAATTTTTAACGCCAACCTACTTAGAATGAGTTGACATTTGAGCGATCGCCTCAATCAAGACTTCTGGATCAATTGGTTTGGGAATATGTAACTGAAATCCAGCCGCAAGTGCCTGCTGCTGATCGATTTCTCCTGCATAAGCAGTTAGAGCAATAGCTCTTATCTGACTATTTCTCTCGCTTTGCATTACCCGAATTTGTCGCATGAGCATATAGCCGTCCATGTCGGGCATCCCAATGTCGCTTACTAGGACATCAAACTTGGTCTGTGCTATGACTTGGAGTGCTTCCATCGCAGAAACCGCTGTTATGACGCTTCCTCCAGCCTGCTCCAAAATGAAGGCAATTAACTCTCTTGTGTCCACTTCATCATCAACAACAAGAATCTTGAGAGCAGTGAGAGGTAATTTGCCAAGCGTGGTAGATGAAGATTTATCTTCGTTTTTTATACTTTTTTCCGGGTTTAAAAGCGGTAAGCTGACAGTGAAAGTTGCTCCTTGCCCAACACCAGCACTTTCCGCGCGAACAGTACCACCATGCAGCTCGACCAAGTGACGGACGATCGCCAGCCCTAACCCGAGTCCACCAAACTTGCGTGTTGTTGCGCCATCTTCCTGGCGGAAATACTCAAAGACGTGTGGTAAAAAATCAGGATCAATCCCTTTGCCTGTATCGCTGACAGTAATTTGAGCGAGTGAGCTAACGCGCTGCAGGCGAATTTCGACCCGTCCGCCTGCAAGTGTGAATTTGACGGCGTTGCTGAGCAGATTCCAAATCACTTGCTGTAACCGAGCAGAATCACCTAAAACCTGCCCGATATTTGGATCAAGCACTGTCTGAATTTGAATTGACTTGGCTTGCGCTGCCAACTGCACTGTTTCAATAGCTGCTGAAATCGTTGATGCCAAATTAACAGAATCCATATTGAAGCTGAGTTTGCCACGCAGAATGCGAGAGACATCTAACAAATCTTCAATCAGTTGCGCTTGAAGTTTGGCATTGCGTTCAATTGTTTCTATCGCCTGAGTCGTTTTTGTGGCATCTAACTTGCCGGTGAGGAGCAACTTAGACCAACCCAGGATAGGATTGAGGGGCGATCGCAACTCGTGAGACAGCACCGCTAAAAATTCATCTTTTATACGGTTAGCGGTTTCAGCTTGGGCACGAGCGACTTGCTCCTGCTCTAGTAGCCGCTGGCGTTGTTGGTCGAGTTGTTTTTGATTTTCTATATCTGTTGCTGTACCAAACCACTTAATCACCTGACCCTGCTCATTTTTCAGCGGTACTGCTTGATGCAAATGCCAGCGATATTCTCCATCTGCTCCTCGCATCCGACCTTCTGCTCGATAGCTGGTACCTGCTTGTTGAGCTGCTGCCCAATTCTGGCTGAGAGTGGGTAGATCATCAGGATGGACGATGGCTTCCCAGCCTGCGGTTTGAGCTTGGGTAAGGGTTAATCCAGTAAAATCTGACCACCGTTGATTGACATCAATAAGCATTCCATCTGTGTTGGCAGTCCACACCAGTTGCGGAATCGATTCTGCTAAATACCGATAGCGTTCTTCACTTTGCCGCAGGGTTGCTTCGGTTTGTTTGCGATCAGTGATGTCGAGTGCGGTTCCAGTGAACCCAATCGGTCGTCGGGCTATGCCCTCTCCCTCGAATTGTGCCTGCCCGTTGGCTGACACCCACCGTTCGGTTCCATCGCAGCACACGATACGATAATCAATCTCGTAAGTGCCCGACAATTTGGGATCAAGCGCATTGCTAACAGCACTTGCTACGCGTGTCCGGTCATCAGGGTGTATCCGCTCTATCACTGTAGAAAGGGGAATCTTGAGTACATCATTCGGCTCGCCCCAAATCTCGCGCATCCGCTCGTCCAGCTCGACGAGATTTGTGTCGGGGTCGTAACGCCAAATCCCAAGCCGACCCACCTTAATGGCAAGCTGCGCGCGTTCTTCGCTCTCGCGCAACGCTGACTCTGCCTGCTGTTGTTCAGTGATGTCCTGAAAAATTAGCACGATCGCATTGACGCTGCCAGATTCATCGTAAAGGGGAGCCGCCGAAATGCTGACGATTACCGTTGAACCATCACGCTTACAGCGATAGGTTTCCACGCCAGCAAAAATTTCTCCCTTCGCCACCGCAGCTCTGACCTGACAGCATTCTTCCCGTTTCTCTTCTGGAACAATCGGAATGAGTTGACCCAACACCTCGGTTTCACTCCAACCAAATAGCCGCTCTGTCGCCGGATTCCAAAGCTGTACCGTCATGTCGGGTTTAATGACAACTATAGGCAATGGAGAGGCTTTAATGAGGGTGCTTAGGGTTTGTAAGGTTTTTTGGAGTTCCTGTTGCGCTTGTTTGCGTTCGGGCAGCGCGGCTTGCCGTTCGCTAATGTCGGCAATGACACCAATAGCACGGATTGGCTGTCCGGCTTCGTCACGGATGATATCACCTCTGGAGATGACCCAGTGCAGTGAGCCATCCGACCAAACGATACGGTACTCTACATCGTATTCACCCTCACTAGCCACCGCTTTTTGAAAAACCTGTTCCACTTGATCGCGATCCTCTGGATATAAGCACTCGCGCCACTCGTCTCGATTCTGAGGACTCCTCGACAGTCCAAAAATTTGATTGAGCGCTTCATCGAACTGCACTGCTCCTGTGCGGAGGTCTACCTGCCAAGTGCCCATTTTTGCGGCTCGAAGGGCTAGCCTCAGTCGTGCTTCCCGTTCGCGCAATGCAACTTCAGCCTGTTTGCGATCAGTGATATCCCGGAAGAAAATGTCCAGACCATCCTCATGAGGATAGGCGTGAATCTCAAGCCACATATCGGATGTGGGTGGTTGGTAATAGTGATGCTCAAAGTGGACGGGAATCTGTTCTGCCATTGCCCGCCGATACTGGCGCTCTACGTTCGTCCCTACCAACGCAGACCACTCCTCCCAGTAAGTCTTTCCAATGACTTCTGTCAGAGATTTGCCGTTAAGTCGCTCGGCTTCTGCATTCTGGTAAATGATCCGCCAGTCACGGTCGAGAGCAACAAACGCATCACTTATGCTTTCTAAAGTACGTGTTACCTGCCGATTGGCTTGCCGCACTGCCCGCAAGCTTGCCTTGGTTTTCCGGTTGGCAACGTGCAACTGTGTACAGATTAATGCGATTAAAAATGACACGAGTGAGAACGCAATCAATTGCACCAAGCGATTCGCACTAGTGATGACAAATGAGTGGATCGGCTCAATAAGGAAGTAGAGGCTGTAGCCAACTCCCAGAGCGATCGCCAGCAATCCCGGTCCCATTCCACCATACCAAGCACTGACTGCAACAGCCGCGAAAAACAGCGGAAATATCAGCGGATTTAGCAGCGGCAGAAGCAGTTGTGTTAACAGGAGGGCTACTGTCGCTGCCAGAATCGCAACCCCATAGCATAGCAACCGAGAGCGGATAAAGATTTCCTTATGTACAGTCCCCGTCGTCTCATGAATCATTTGCGCTCATCCGACAGTATAGTAGAATGAGTCGACACAATTTGGGCGATCGCCTCAATCAGTTCTTCTGGATCAATTGGTTTGGGAATATGTAACTGAAATCCAGCGGCTAGTGCCTGTTGCTGATTGATTTCTCCTGCATAAGCAGTCAGAGCGATCGCTGGAATTGCCCCCCCTTGTTCTGGTGGCATAGCTCTTAAGAAGCGCAACAATGTATAGCCGTCCATTTCAGGCATAGCAATATCTGCTAACAAAATATCGAACTGGTTTTGCTTGAGTCTTTGCAGCGCCTCGGTTGCAGAAGACACAGACATAACACTAGCACCAGCTTGCTCTAAAACGAAAGTGACTAATTCTAAATTGTCTGCATCATCATCAACAGCCAGGATTTGAATTCCTTGCAAAGTGAGTGCGTCTTGCATAAATGCCTCCTCTTGAGTTGCTGAAGCCGTTGTCGGCATAAGGGGAAGCATAACGGTAAACGTCGCTCCCTGTCCTTCTCCTAAACTGTCAGCTTGGATTGTTCCCCCATGTAGCTCAACAATGTGCCGTGCGATTGCCAGCCCCAACCCCAAACCACCAAATTTTCTAGTGATACTGCTATCTGCTTGACGGAAGTAATCGAAGACGTAGGGCAAAAAATCAGGATTGATGCCCTTGCCTGTATCACTAACAATAATTTGTGCTTGCTTTTCAACTTCCTTGAGATGGATTTCTACACGCCCACCATTCGGAGTAAATTTAATAGCGTTGGAGAGCAGATTCCAAACGACTTGCTGTAAACGAGTGGCATCGCCTAAAACATTACCCACATCCGATTCAAAATAAGTTTGAATTTGAATCGTTTTAGCTTGGGCTGCCAAATCTACTGTTTTGAGCGCCGCTGCAATTGTCGATTTTAAATCGATAGGGCAAGAATTTAAACTAAGCTTGCCTTGCAAAATCCGAGAAATATTGAGTAAATCTTCAATCAGTTGGACTTGTAGCTTGGCATTACGTTCAATAGTTTCTAGAGCGACTGCTGTCTTGCTAGCATCGAGTTTGCCTTCTCGCAACAATTTCGTCCAACCTAAAATTGGGTTCATGGGTGTTCTCAGTTCATGTGAGAGAACAGCAAGAAACTCATCTTTTGTGCGGTTAGCTGCTGCACTACGCGCCGCTTCGCGAACGGCTGCGGCTAGTGCCTGTTGCTCGGCTTCATATAATTGGGCACGGACTATAGCTTGAGCACACTGTTGAGCCAAGGCAAGGATAAACGCCCGGTCATCGTCGCTTAAAGGTGAGAATTGAGTAAAGTTGAGAGATATTCCTCCAACTGCTCGACCCTCTACCACCAGAGGTAACGAAATCCAACTACCGTAATTACACTGGGCGTAGTATTCTGCCAAGTGAGGATAACGAGCCACTCGTGCTTCGGTCGATTCTTCCCAAATGGGTTCTCCAGTTCTTACAGCTTCAGCCAGTGGTACTTGTGTTGTGATTGGAAAGCAACGCCATTCTCCTATATCTTGTGGATACCCAATAGAATAGACGATTTCAAGCTCCGTACCATTTTTATTTAGAATTGCCATCATAGCAGAGCAAGCATTCAAAACGGCGGTACTTTGCTCAACAATCACTTTAGCAACTTCAGTGGGAGTGAGCGATTCAGAGAGTGCTGCTGTGACTGATAAAAGACGTGCATTACGGTCAGCAGTTTGCTCTGCTTGCTGGCGTGAGAGTTGAGCTTGTTGATAGAGTTGAGCATTGGCGATCGCCATAGCCGCCCGGTCTGCCAAATTTTGAAATAAAGTTTGGTCATTGGTATTGTGAGGTTCTCCGGGATAATTCCGAGTCAGGCTCAACACTCCAATCGCTTGTCCTCGTACCTTAAGTGGCACAAGCAATGTGCTGTAAACCCTAAAGCGATCCAAGTAGCGCTGATACTCTGGTATAATAGCGGCACGTAACTCCTCCTGTGATGTCACTGGCATCAAAAGGGCAACTCCAGTCTGCATCACTCGCCCCCCAATCCCTTCATCAGCACGGCGAGGATAACTGTTTAACAGTTCATTCACAAACTGTCTTACCTCTGGATCAACATGGTAAACAGAGACAGGGTCAAGCCACTGCCCATCTTCAGAAAGGAGACTCAGGACGCAAACATCACCTGTATATTCGCTAACAAGTTGGGTGATAGTATTCAAAACCGTTTGCAAATCTAAACTCGCTGCTGCAAACGTTTGCGATGCTTGAGCGAGAAAACGCTCTTGTTGCTCATTACGCTTGAACTCAGTTACATCACGGAGATAGCCAATGATTGATTCGACCGTCCCATCAGCTGCAAACTCAGGTACAAAACGCGATTGATACCAACGGGTACCATTAAGCGCCTGAAAGTTAAACTCTATCGAACGGCTTTGCCCAGTTGTGAATATCTGTTGCCAGTTCTCATGCCAGAGCCTACAATTCTCTGGTGGCATACCTAAGTCAATATTGGTTTTGCCAATGAATTCTTCTGCTGGAATGCCAGTCACCTGTTCGATACCAGGGCTAACATAAAGATGGCGAAATTCTGAATCAATTCGACTGATGATATCTGGGGAATTTTCAGCTAAAGTCTTGAACCTTTGCTCTCGACGACGGAGTTCCGCTTCCATCTGTTTGCGATCGGTCACATCCTGCACAACTCCGAACATACTCAGGACATCTCCTGAAACGCTATACTGAGCACGTCCTTTTGCAGCAACCCATCGTTCGGCTCCATTGGGATGAATCACCCGGTATTCAATGTCATAATCACGCTCGTAGCGGATTGCTTCCTCGACCGCTAGACGAGCCGGCTCTCGGTCTTCCTTATGAAGTAGGTCGCGCATATGCGTCCAAGTCATATAAGGACCAGACGGAATGCCAAAAATTTCGGCTGCTCGTTGAGAAAATGTGACAATATCTGTTGCTGCATCCCAACTCCAATCTCCCATTTTCGCAGCTGCCAAAGCCAGACTTAATCGTTGAGCATTTGCTGCGAGCGCTTGTTCTGTTTGTTTACGGGCGCTTATATCAATCGATACTCCTACCAACCGTACAGGACCATCAGCATCTTTGTATACTCGTCCCTGGCTGCGGAACCATCTTGCCATTCCATCTGAACCAATAACGCGGTATTCTTGAGCGTAGTCTTCTCCGGTTTTAGCACGCTCATAGGCTTCGATGACACTTTGCCGATCTTCAGAGTGGACGACAGCAAAAAAGTCTTCTCTCGTACCTGCTTGAATTCCCCAAACCTCAAGGGCATTGGGAGAGCACACGACATGATTTGCCCTCAAATCCATATCCCAAGCGATCGTGCCTGTTCCAGACAAGGCAAGGTGTAGCCCTTCCTCGGTTTGTCGCAGGTTCTCCTCAATTTGCTTCAACCTAGTGACATCTTGAAACATTCCAATGCAAACAGCGGAATGTCCGTACATGGGTGGTAATGTTTCTCCCCAGCACAGAGTTGAGCGAATACCACCAGGTGTATGCCAGTTCATTTCATAGTTTTCTAATCTTTCTCCTCTTGCTAGAAGAACCGCAGGCATTCGCTCAGTCGGAATGCGCTGACCTGCTGCATCTGTGCAGTAGTATGCTTGGGGGTATTCTTCGAGAGATTTGTTTTTGGGTAAGTCACCACCTGCCAATTCATTGGCAATTCGATTGGCAAAAGTTACCTTTGCTGTTCCCGGTTCGATGAACACCATAGGCGTCGGCATTAAATCAAGCACCGCTTCCAACCATTTCTGCTGGTTCTCTAATGCCTCGGCTTGTTGCCGCAGAGCTTCTTCTGCTTGTTTGCGTTCGCTAATATCATGTGAGATGCCAATCACTTGCTGGGGTAACCCATCGTGTGTACGGCTGAAAATAAGATCCCGACTCCAAAGCCAACGCCATTCTCCATTGGCATGCTGCATTCGATACTCTCGTTCAATAATTTCACCGTCATGAGCGTGCTCAAAGCGTTCCAAGTGGTTAGGAAGAGTGGCAAAATCGTCAGGGTGCATGAGGTGAGGAAACAGTTCGCTTCCCATTGCCTGAATTTGTTCTGGGGTATAACCCAGGAGTTCGCCAATCTGACGATTTACATAGACATTGCGCTGCTCGATTAAATCATAGATGTACAACACACCGGGCGTAGCATCGGCAACCTGTTGGATGAATCGCTGGCTTTGGTGAAGTTGCAACTCTACCTGTTTGCGGGAGCCAATATCTTGAAACACCATCACGCAAGTTGCTGGTTGATCGTGCATTGCGGGTAAGGTATCTGCATAAACCAGCAGCGAGTAAACACCTGTTGGAGTGTGCCAGTTCAGCTCTGCCCCATGAATTTTTTCGCCTCGTGCCACCCGGACTGCGGGAAGTTGCTCGGGCGGAATAAGTAGCCCTGTGGCATCGGTGCAGGAAAACTCTGTATCATACACACCAGCAGGGCGATGATCAAGAATTTTACCCCCTGCCATCTCATTTGCTGCCTGATTGGAGAAGGTGAAGCGAGCCGTTTGAGGTTCAATAAATACCAGTGGAATGGGCAGCAGATTGAGTACCGCCTCCAGCCATTGGCGTTGATTAGCTTGAGCTTGTGCGTTCTCTTGGAGTAGTTGTTCCAATTTCTTGCGCTCGGTGATGTCCCGAACGAACAGAGAAAGCCCTTCAGCAGACGGGTAGGCATGAACTTCCCCCCAAGTGTCCAAAGGAGCGTAATAATCCTCGAAGACAAGAGCAGTTTGTTCATCTACCGCTTTGTGCATTATGCGTTCAACGTTGGTGCCGCATAAAAGAGGAAACACATCCCAGACGCGCTTACCAATGAGTTCGTTTCTGCTCTTCTTTAGTAGCCCAACAGCTGCCTCATTAACGTAGGTGTAGCGCCAGTCGCGATCGTAGGCAATGAAAGCATCAGTGATACTTTCGAGAATGTGAATAACTTCGGGATTACCTTGTAGTGCTGCTTGGGCTGGCTGAGGTGGAGTGAAATCAAACTTGCGTGACTGCAAAGCTTCAATGGTTCGTTGCAGTTCAAGAATTTGCACTTGCAGTTGTGCATTGGCTCGATATAGTTGGGACGTTCGTTCTGCGACAAGTCCTTCTAAGTCGTTATCAACTCTTTGTTGTGTTTCCGCTGCTAGATGGGAAGCGCCAAGCTTGCCGTTGCTACTAAGATTGTTGAAAGACAAATCAGATTGCAAGGTACGAGCATAGCGTTCTACCAACTCAGAACGGGAAATACCACGTTCACGCGCCTCCTGCTTTAGAATCTGCCAAGCTGTCTTAGTTAGCGATAAGTTGACTGCCTGCTTCGGTTCTTTTTCCCAAGTATGGATAAATTTTCCCGTTCTGTCACGCTTCATTGAGGTATTATCCGTATACCTATACGGCTATTGCCAATTTTATCAAATCTAACTATATTTACTTATGATTTACTTATGGGAATCTCTCATAAAAATGATAAAAGCAGCCGAATGTCCGGCAAACTTTTGCTGAAAATTTCGATGAAAGCCTTAAAGCCTTATATTACAGCCCACATTCCGCAGGTAAGTGAAGAGATTGATGGTATTTTTACCAAAACTTAGCGGGACCGTGAAAGCCCCGGAGGAACAGGCACGTAGTGCCGTCCAAGCGTGCTTTAGACCGGGTTTCTTAATTTTTTCACAGAGTCAGGACTGGAATTTGTTTAGGCGATGGGCATCGCCCCGCTTTAGGCGAGCGCGAATTCAGTTAATGCCCTTTTACTTGGGTGATGGAAGCCCAAAATAATATCGGTTTTTGGGATACCTGCTGCCAATAAGTCATCAACAATCACCAAGTCGGTGCTATCTTCTTCAACCCAGATTTTACCCTTTTGAATCTGGAGGTATAAGATAATGTGCTGCACTCGTTTTTTGTCATCCCAGCCGCAACGCAGCCACAGGTATTGGTCGTTTTGTTCATCTAAAATCAGGCGATCGCTAATTGTAGAGTCTGTGGTGTTAGCGGGTTGAGAATTGGTCAAGTTATAGTATTTTTTTATGGTTTCTTGGACAGTATGGCGATAGCGGCTTAGTGTATCCATTGCACAATTTGCTCCTGTTGGATATCTACGATAATTAATTGCAGATTGTTTTGGCTGGCAATGAGTTGAACTGATGGACGTTGAAAAAAGTTTAAATAAACAATGTCGTCAATTGCTAAGTACAAATTATATTCAGGTTCGCTGACTTGGATGAGGTTGCGATAGACGATGTACTGTCCCAGAGCGTTATGGAAGTCGTACATCTGAGACTTACCAACAAAGCTTTTAATTTCGACAACAATTTTCTGCCCCTGGCGTTCTGCGGCAATTGGTTTTTCTGCGGCTAAGTCAGCATACAGTTCAGCGTCTTCATATTTAATTATGTAAGGGTCAGCGATGATCAGCCACCCATCTTTAATCAGAGCATTTTTTACAGCATCGTGATAGAGGTCTTTGGCGGGCATCGGGTTTTTGGTTTTGCAGTAAGGGAAATTTATGTTTATAGGTGTATTCTATAGCAATCCTATTTCATTTGTGAAAATTGAGTTTTTCA
This sequence comes from Scytonema sp. PCC 10023, assembly GCF_963920835.1. NCBI lineage: Bacteria > Bacillati > Cyanobacteriota > Cyanophyceae > Nostocales > Scytonemataceae > Scytonema > Scytonema sp. PCC 10023. The sequence goes on along the minus strand of NZ_CAWUDP010000001.1, from coordinate 157,161 downwards.
GATCCCCGACTTCTTAAAGAAGTCGGGGATCTTGTTTTTTCACAAATCCTGCACGGACTGCTATATACAAGTGAGAATTGCTATATTACCTGGGCAAGCTACGCAAACGTCCTAATGCGATCGCGTAAGCGCAAAGCGCAGGCTCCTTCATGTGCGTAGCGTGTCCGTGCCTCCTCCGGAGGAGCTTGCGCTAAGGGCGAAGCCGTGCCGCCGGCTCAGAACTCAGCGGGCAGTCTGTACCCGCCTAAACACAAAGCGCACCCTACGCGTTGGCTTAGGCTGCCCGCAAGACTTATGGTGTTTTGCAATAGCGCAAAGTGATGCCAAGCGATGGGCAAAGCCCCGCATAAAGGCGATCGCAAAACTTCCTAAAGCCGCTACAGTAGGATCTAAATTCCAAGAAGTTGCAATGGCTTAATTGGATACCGAACTCAGGTTAACTAATTCAATCATGCTTCTACACGAAAGTCTTATCGATGTAGCACCACCTCCAGTCCTCGCCAGGCTCGAAGGACTTCACAACCGGATGCCCAGTACCGTCGAAGTGCTTAGTAGCGTGTTTGTTTTTTGACGAGTCACAGCAGCCAACGTGACCGCAAATAAGGCACTGGCGCAAATGCACCCACCTATCGCCCATCTTGAGACATTCTTTGCAGCCGTTGGCGCTGGGTGTAACGTCGTGGATCTCATTGAGATGCGTACAGTTTGTGCTCATAGGATTGTCCTGATGTCTGCCTTAATTTTCACATTTAAGGCAACTCAGTACCAATCCAAAATTGAAATTAGGGTTGCACCATCACCTTAATCGCTTCCCTGGTGTCCATCGCTGCGTATCCAGAGGGAACGCCATTGAGGTCAACGGTGAGATCCAAGACGGGGGAAGAGTCCAGTTTACCTGCTACCACGTCGGTAAGTAGTTCGGGAATGTAAGCACGGGCTGGCGCAACTCCGCCGCGTAAGGCGATGTTTGAGTAGAACATCCGCCCCAAATTGATTGTCTCGCTACCGTGGGGTACTCCCACAAAGCCGATCGCCCCCCCAGGACGAGCAATTCCGATTGCTGTATCCATAGATGATTCAGTTCCGACGCATTCCAGCACCGACTCCACGCCGCCCTTGGTCATCTCCTGAACTTCGCCAACCGCCTGCTTATCTCTACTCGTCACCACATCAGTAGCCCCGAAGCGCCGCGCAATTTCTAAACGTTTTTCGTGACGACCAAGGATAATGATGCGTTCTGCTCCCAACCGCTTCGCTGCCAGTACGCCGCACAGCCCAACAGCACCATCGCCAATGACCGCTGCTGTACCCCCTGGCTGCACTCCAGCAGAAACCGCCGCGTGATGACCAGTTGACATGACATCGGTGAGAGGCAGAATTGCCTTGAGCATGGCATCGTCGTTTTCCACGGAAGGGGGTACAACGACAAGAGTAGCCTCAGCGAACGGCGCACGTACCGCTTCTGCTTGCCCGCCGTCGTTCGATTCTCCGCCCCAAAAGTCACCTTGAACACAGGAAGTCTGCAATCCCTGACCGCAGAATTCGCAGGTGCCATCGGAAAAAGCAAAGGGGGCAAGGACGCGATCGCCTTTTTTAATATTGCGGACTTCGGAACCAACTTCCTCGACTACGCCCATCCACTCGTGACCTGTGCGCCACCCCGGTTTCCAATTCTCCAACCCTCGGTAAAACCACAAATCTGAACCGCAGATGCAGGCGTGGGTGATTCGGACAATTGCATCGCTGGGCTGCTGAATTTTTGGGTCGGGAACGTTTTCAACTCGCACGTCGCCGGGTCCGTGGTAAACGGTTGCTCGCATTGTCTGAATCCTTAGGAATTATTTTTTGCACCAAATCATAACCCTTTCTCGCTGAGGTGATATACACCTTCGGGCTTAAGCCTAATACGCGCGTTGCGTCCAAAACCTCACCCCTGCCCCTCTCCTTATTAAGGAGAGGGGTGCCCGTAAGGGCGGGGTGAGGTTATACGTATGAATGCAACGCGCGTATAACGCTTGATAAACTTTGAGGTAAAATCAGCAAATTACGACAAATTCATCGGCAACCGCACCTGAAACCTAGTGTCCCCTGGCTGAGACAACAGCCGAATATCACCTTGATGCTGTCCCACGACAATCTGGTAGACAATGTGCAAACCTAATCCAGTCCCCTCACCGACTCCTTTAGTTGTAAAAAATGGCTCGAAAATGTGAGACTGAACCTCTGGCGGAATTCCCGGACCATTGTCAGCAATCTCCACGAGCAAAAAGTCACTTTCGCAATTGGTGCGAATCCAGATTTGACCACCTTGCCCGTTGACAGCATCGATCGCATTATCAATCAAATTCGTCCAAACTTGATTAAGTTCTCTGCCATAAGCACTAATCAGCGGCACGTCACAGTCATACTCGCGCGTGAGCACTACATTACTGTGCTTTAACTTGTGATTTAAAATTGTGAGAGTACTTTCTATACCTTCATGTACGTCTATTTCCTGTAGAGGTGCCCGATCCATGTAGGAATAATCTTTGACGGCATCAACTAAGGTAGAGATTCGGGTTGTAGAATGGTCAAGTTCGTCTAACAAACCCCATTCTTGTAACGTTATTTCTGTCCAAGTCAGGACATTACCAAGCAAGAATTCACCTACATTTTTCTTAACATTCTCCAACCAATCGATATCAAGCCCTGCTGTAACTAACGTGGGAGCAAGTTTCCAACCATTGCCAACGTTATGTGCTTCTAGCCATTGCATCACCTCATCCTCGCGATCGCTTTGCATCAGTGGATCGAGTCTGGTTGCTGTTCTAGCAGTGGCGATCGCATCTTGCTGCAATTTAGCAACAAACGCTTTTTGGTCGCAGGTCATTTCTTTTTGATTCAGCTTTACTGTTAAAGGCTGCAACACCTGCCTGGTTTGACGTAATTGTCCTACAGCTCTGCGACATGCGGAAGCCGGGTTATTCAACTCGTGTGCCAATCCTGCTGCCAGAGTGCCTAATGCTACTAGTTTTTCTCTGTGCTGTGATATCGTCTGTACCGCTTGCAACCGTTCTGCCATTGTGCGGAGAATTTCCGTCATGACGCAAGTACAACTCGAAAGCATTTCCCAAAACACCTGGTTTGGCAATTCCAGAATATGGCTACGAGTCACAGCACGACCACTCGCCCAGAAATGTGTCTGACCCATTAACACAGGCAATTCACCAAACAGCGTTTTTGGTTCGTACATCGCCAACAAAATCTCTTGATTGCCAACTTTCTGTGTAATCCGAACTTGACCTTCTAGCAGTACAAAAACATGGTCAGCAGGGTCACCTTCATGGCGATGAATTTCTCCCGGTTCTCGCCATACCTCCACACCTTGATCAAGTAGCCATTGCAACTGTTTGTCTGATAACTTAGAGAACAGAGGAACTTGGCGTAAAGTTTCTATATTAAGCATGATAACACCTTGAGTTTATCGAAAATTTTGGGTCTAAAACCCCGTCCTAAAAGGACGGCTTTACTGATACAATCAAAGAGGTCACTGACCCACCCGCGACGATGGAGACATAAACCCTAACACCAAAGTTTGCAAGTATTGCAACGGGGAAGAAAAATCGGTAGACCGGGAAAAGAGGATGGGGCAATGGGAAACATCCCTTGAATCAACAAAACGCATAAGAATTCCTTTTTTTTGGATTTCGATACATATGGCGGTGGGACACACCGTTACAGTCTGTGGATCGAACATAAGACCAAATCCCTCAAGGGTAGAGGCAGTTGCAATGAAGCAGAAACCCAAGTCGTGAGTCTTGGGAATCACCGTCCCATAAGCGGGCGGTGAGGATGTCAAAGGCTACACTCTTCAATTCTCGACACAAGAAAAGGACCAAACCACCACCCCCACCCCACTGGGAAACGCGCAAACCGTCCCGGTAGGTGACCAGTTGGGGCATTGATATTGAAAGTGAGATCTGAAAAGTTCAACCAGATGCCTTCTTGACGCCATCCAACGAGATCGCCCCACTTCTCGGAGTCTTTTCCAACTTCATCATAGATGCGCTTTTGCACACTAAAGCCGAAACGCCCTTTTGAGTATTCCACCCAAAGCTGATCAATTGTGCGAAGGTCTGTGCAGGGGAATTTGCTAAGGGATTCGCTATCTAGCCAGCCTTGAGTTTCCCGACTGGCAACTTTAAGCATGAGCGTTCCGGTTTCCTCATCGGCTTCTTTCCACTTGCCAGCTTCCAACAGCTTACGCAGTCGGGTATAGTCCGCACCAACATCAGATAATAGTTCCACTTCGGACACCCGCTCCTCCTAAGTCCCAAAATTTTCAGCACTATGAATATTAAACCTTGGCTGTATTAGCAATACACATCCCAAAATTAGAATGTTATTAAATTTGGCAAGACAGAAAAAACTGATCTGTATCTAGTTTAAATAACTCCAGTTCGATACCGTAATATTTGTGAGTACGACCCATTGGTATCATGCCAAGCCGTTGAGTCACCCGAATTGAACCATGGTTTTCAAGCTTCACTACTGCATAGATGACGGGTAATTTGAGAAGATTGAATCCATACTCAATAGCACCTCGTCCGGCTTCTGTCGCATAACCCTTGCCCCAAACCGCTTTTTTTAAGTGCCAACCCACTTCATAATCTTGGGTTGGTTTGCCCTCGTTATTAGGTAGTTGTTTCAGCAGGACAGTTCCTACAATTTCTCCGGTTTGCTTTTCAACAATTGCCCACAAGCCAGAACCATTATTAAGTTGGGTATAGCGTTCAGTCACTCGTTGCAGTCTCACCCGAACGTTTTCCACACTCTCCTCTGGAATGCCACTCAGAAAGCGCACCACCTCTGAATCACCGTAGATTTCAAAGGCTTGTGCAGCATCAGCTTCAGGTATCCACTCACGAATAATCAAACGCTGTGTTTGGAAAATCTCAGTCATAGCTTGCATCCAATCAGGCGTGAAAATTCTACTCACAAACCTTTTGACATGAATTTACACCTTGAATAGGCAAATGCACTCGAAAGCGTGTCTCACCAGGTTTCGATTCAAACCGAATATCACCGTGATGTTTGTTAACAATAATGCGATAGGCAATTTCTAAACCTAAGCCTGTGCCTTTACCCACTCCTTTAGTTGTGAAAAATGGTTCAAAAATCCGAGATTGAATTGCTAGTGGAATACCTACCCCAGTATCCCCAATTTCCACAACCAAACAATTATTTTCTCTATAAGTACGAATCGTTAAATCACCTTTGCCTTTCATTGCATCTATGCCATTGTCAATTAAATTTGTCCACACTTGATTAAGTTCACTGGCATAAGCACAAATTTTTGGCAAAGTGCGGTCATACTCTCGGTTAACAATGACTCCTTTTTTGAGACGATGATGAAGAATGAGCAGAGTGTTTTCAATTCCCTCATGCACATCTATTTCTTGCAGAGGGGCTTGATCCATGTAGGAATAACCTTTAATTGCTTTTACCAACTCAGAAATACGGACGGTACTTTGCTCAATTTCGTGGATCAGCCCGAAGGATGAAAGTGTTGCGTCAAGCCATGTGAGGACACTGCAAAGACAGTCAACGGGAATGTTGTCAGCAAGAGTATCAAGCTTTGAAGTGTCTAGTCCGGCGTTAACCAATGTGGGGGCAAGTTTCCAACTATTCTTCACATCATGGTCTTCCAGCCATTCTGTCACTTCGTCTTCTTGATCGCTTTGGGTAATGGGGTCGAGTTTGGACGAGTGACAGGCGTGTAATGTTGCTTGATGTTGAATATCATTAATAAATTTTAGTTGCTCTTTGGATAGTAAATTGAGCGCTAAAGCTTGAGTTTGCAAGTTTTGAAAATTCTCGCGCAACTGGGAAGCCGCCCGTCGCGCCGCCGCCCCTGGATTATTCAATTCGTGTGCTAAACCTGCTGACATTTTACCTAAGGCTGCCATCTTCTCTTGCTGCCGCAGTTGCACTTCCACATCTTTGGTGCGTCCTGCCATAGCACTGAGAATGACTTCAGCAATAGGCGAACATTCAGTGAGGATATGTCTAAATGTTTCAACGTCGATTTGCAAAACGCGGCTGGGTGCGATCGCATGCCCTGAGGCGATCGCACCCGAACCTGTTAGCATTGAAAGTTCGCCCATGAACTCACCACGACGATGAACAGCTAGCACTTTCGTTTCAGCGCCAACTTGTTTAGTGATTTCAATTTCGCCTTCTAAGACAACAAAAAAGTGATATTTTGAGTCACCTTCACTAAACAACAGATCACCTGCATTAAGTTCTATTTCAGTACCAAACTGCTTCATTTCGTCCAAAGCATCATCTGGCAATTTAGGAAACAGCGTCATTTGATTTGGATCGTGCAGCATGGCAACTCCTTATATTAAACAAATAATTGTTACTTACCACAGCCGTTCAATAGGATAGGCATCAAAGGCTGAATCTACACTTAAAATAGGTATGTTTTCTACGATAGACTGTGCAATTAAAAGTCTGTCAAATGGGTCACGATGGTGAAAAGGTAGAGTAGCAACAACAGCAAGGTGGTCGAGGTTGATGTTTAGCAAAGAGAAGTTATTTTGGCTGAGTTGCTGCTCTATGAATATCCTAAATGGCAGATGAAAATTGAGCTTGCCTGTGCTTTGTTTAATTGCCATCTCCCACACACTAGCAGTACTAAGCAGAATTTTGTTATCTTCATCGTCAATTAATGCTCGTACTGTAGGACTAAGTTTCTGAATGTCCAGAATGTACCAAAGAAAGATATGAGTGTTTATCAACAGCCTCATTACATATAGTCCTTGAAATCTTCTAACGGTTCGTCGAAATCATCGGATATTGTAATCAAGCCTTTAGCACTCCCAGCACGGCGACGCTTCACTGGCGATATAGGAGTTAATTTGACAACAGGTTGATTGTCTTTTGTAATCACAATTTCTTCGCCACTGATGGCGGCTTCAATTAATTCAGGCAGATTTTTAGATGCTTCAGCGAGAGTTATTTCTTGCATGGCTGTTACCTCTTATTCCTAATTCATACTTACATCAAAAATTGGTTGTTTGATGCAAAAACCTTAGTTTAGTTTATCCAACTAGCAGATGAGTGAGTCAAGTAAAAGACGACATACACTCATATCGATACTCGTGGCTGACACATCCTTTAAAAAAGTCCGCGTTTTCTTTTGTGGACACGCGCTTAAATCCAAGTGATTTAATGAGTTCAATGGACGCGACGTTACGAGTATCTATCTCGGCTGCTACAAGGTTGACTTTATAGTCGTTGAAAAGATGATTTAGCAGTTGTAAACATCCTTCCTTTGCATAACCTTGTCGCCAGAATGATGGGAAAATCATGTAGGCGATCGCAGCTGTCCGGTTCGCATATACTGTTGCTTCTAATGTTCCAATATATCTTCCACCGCGAAGACTCACAGCCCAATTCAGCCATGCTTGTTGCCGGTCAGGAGAAAGTCTTGAAGATAGCGCACTGTATCGAGTCTCCAAAAGCTGCAATGATGTAGGAGGCTCCTGTGGGATAAACTGATAAAGCCTTTCATCCTGCAATTCCCTGTAGATATGTACTGCATGAGATGCCACTAGTGGCTCAAGCAACAGCCGTGAAGTCTTAAGTGTTCCAGGTGCGATCAGTTGCATCATTATACTGTTGTTATGAGGCATTAATGATAATTTCTTCGCCATTGATTACTGCCTCGATTAATTCAGGCAATTGTTTAGATGCTTCAGCGAGAGTTATTTGCTGCATGGCTGTCACCTTTGAGTGCTAAATCAATGTTGACATCAAATCCAAGAGATTCCCCGCATTAAGGTTTTCAGTTCATTGCAATACACCGCGCTTGTAGAGGCACAGCAGTGCTGTACCCCTACAATGTGGTAAATGCAACGCCAGAGTTGCTGTATCTGGCAGACATTGTGAACTCATTTCAAGGATCACAACACGTTGCTAAGGTATCGATGAACGAACTGAACGCAGATTGAACCTTCACCAACGCCAGAAGCAACTCGCTTCACCGAACCATGACGCACATCACCCACAGCGAAAACGCCAGGGACGTTCGTTTCTAACAAATAGGGATCGCGTTCTAGTGTCCATCCCTTGATGCGTTGCCCATCTTTTTGCAAGTCTGGACCTGTTATGATATAGCCGCGATCATCTCGTTCAATGACACCATCTAACCATTCAGTGCGGGGAACGGCACCAATAAAAATGAATAGTGATGTTGCAGGAACGGTTTGTGTTTCACCTGTTAAAGAATTGTGAATAGTAAGTGCTTCTAAACTTGTTTCTCCTTTTGCCTCTATCACACTGCTATGTGTCTTGACAATGATATTTGGTGTTTCTACAATTTGCTCAATCAGATACTGAGACATACTCTTAGTTAGGGAGCCGCCACGCACTAACATCGTCACTGTGTGGGCGTATCTCGAAAAGTACATTGCAGCTTGTCCGGCTGAGTTTGCCCCACCAATAATGTAAACTTCTTCTCCTTGGCAACTCATCGCTTCAGCTTGTGCGGCACCATAGTAGACTCCTGCACCAGTCAGCCGATCAAGTCCAGGCACATCTAACCGCCGCCACGACACACCCAGCGCTAAGATCATGGCGTGGCAACTGATTTCGCCACCGTCTCCCAGTTGCACAATTCGATACTGGTCTTCTAAGCGAAGACCCGTAACTTCTTGTGGGGTGAGAATTTCAACGCCAAACCGTCTTGCTTGAGTCACAGCACGCCGTGCCAAATCGCCACCACTCAAGCCTGTGGGAAAACCAAGGTAATTTTCGATACGCGAGCTTGTCCCAGCTTGTCCGCCTGGGGCTTCACGTTCAATCATCACCGTGCGTAGCCCTTCTGATGCGCCATACACCGCAGCTGCTAAACCACCAGGACCGCCACCAACGATAATCAAGTCATAAAATGGTTTTCCTGCTTGAGTTTGCAGCCCAATTTTCTCAGCAATTTGCAGGTTGGTTGGCTGGATGAGATGGGAACCGTCAGCAAAGAGGACGACCGGCAGGTTTACTTTATCACCGCTAGCATATTCCGTGAGTTTTTGTCCTTCTTCTGATAATTCAATATCCATCCACTGGTAAGGCACTTGATTTCGCGCTAGGAAATCTTTAACTTGGTGTGAGTGCGGTGACCAGCGGTTACCGATGACGCGAATCCCTTCAAACGGTGGGTGGAAGTTTGCTTGCCAGTCTTCGAGTAAATCGTTTAGTACTGGATACAAGCGTTCTTCTGGCGGGTCCCACGGCTTCATCAAATAGTAATCAATTTTTGTATTGTTGATGGCGCGGATGGCGGCATCGGTATCTGCATAAGCGGTGAGTAAAGCACGTTTCGCCTCTGGGAACATAGACATGGCTTGTTCCAAAAACTCCACACCGGACATTTGTGGCATCCGTTGATCCACAAGAAACAGCGACACTGGCTGATTACGGAGTTTGAGTTGTTCCAAAGCTTCCAAGGCACTGGCACCAGAGTCGGCGCGGATAATTCGGAAGCGATCGCCATACTCTTGCCGTAGATCCCGCGCCACGGCTTGCAAAACTTCTGGGTCATCGTCAACGGTTATTATTACAGGTTTAGCCATAGCGCTTCGGTGACCTCCCTTGTTTAATTGCTGGTTTTTTATACAAGAAACTCGTATAAGCCAATCAGAGTTCCGTCTGGATCTCGAAGATAAGCTGTTTTGATTCCAAAGTAGGGATTATTCATAGGTGCTGCGGTAAATTGCACCCCTTTATGTCTTAATCGCTGATATTCCTCCTCTAAATCATGCACTGTAAAAATCAACGCCACAGTATCTTGACATTCAGCATGAGCAGGCTTTTCTGAGTTGTGAATCAATTGTGCCATTTCTTGCCGCCGGAATAGATTTAGTCTCATATCTCCGGCTTTAAACTCAGCATATCCGTCTTGTTCATTTTCTACAGCAACGTCAAATTCTATGACATCTTTGTAAAACAAGAAACAAGCCTTCCAGTCCTTGACAAGTAATCTTGTGTATGATTTTCCAACTTTCATTAAGTTTTTCCCTTTTTTCTTCGCGTCCTTCTCTTCAAGACGGCTTGCGCCAAATGCCTGTTTGCAGTTTGCTATCAATTAAACACAACTACTCCCTTCCCGCCCGAAGATTACTTAATTAAAAAACCGCAGAGGCGCAGAGGACACAGAGGTAAGAGTTAGAGAGATTTAGGTAATTTTAGAGTGGGAAGGGAGTAAACACAACAGATGCTCGAATTTCTCCTTAGGACAAGCGTCTTACATATAAGTGCGATGACTGTAACCAACAATATCAAGAGACAGGCTCATTTTTGCACCTTATAATCGCTGATTTCATAATTCTTTGCCATGTTCTGTGCATCGCTGAATCATTTCTGCAACTAGACCCGTCCAACCAGTTTGATGGCTAGCGCCCAAACCCGCGCCGTTGTCTCCATGAAAGTATTCGTTGAAAAGAATTAAGTCACGCCAATGTGGATTAGTTTGAAACACCTCGGTACCACCATAAACAGGTCTACGTCCAGAGGAATTTCTCATAAAAATCTGACCTAGCCTGTTAGATAATTCAATTGCCACTTCGTTTAAGGTCATGTGATTGCCAGAACCTGTTGGACATTCCACTTTGAATGAGTCGCCCATGTAGTGATGGAACCTTTGGAGTGATTCAATAATCAAATAATTCATCGGAAACCAAATCGGACCACGCCAGTTAGAGTTACCACCAAACAAATCAGTGCAGGATTCGGCTGGTTCGTAATCCACTCGGTACTCATGACCATTTACCGTTAGGATATAAGGATGCTCCTGGTGATATTTGGAAACAGAGCGAATGCCATAAGGACTCAAAAATTCTGCTTCATCTAACATTTTTTCCAGAATGCGGTGCAACTTATCTTGATTAGTAATTGCCAGCAATTTGCGATGACCCGCCCCTAAGCTTTGCATACAGGCGATACCTGAAGTCAAGTCAGGTCGGTTTTTGATAAACCATTCGGTTCTTCGTTTGAAGGAAGGCAGTTTTTCTAAAATTTCTGGTTCTAGCGTTCCCACAGCAAACAAGGGAACCAACCCCACGACTGATCGCACTTTCATCGGGCAATGATGACCATCAGGGAAATGCAGCGCATCGTAGTAAAAGCCATCGGCTTCATCCCACAGTGCTATATCATCGTTGCCAATGCCATCCATTGCACTTGCAATGCGAAGAAAATGCTCAAAAAATTTGCTGGCAATATCTTCATAAACTGGCTCATCTTTTGCCAGTTCTAAGGCGATCGTCAGCATATTCACGGAGAACATACCCATCCAACTGGTACCATCTGCTTGTTCTAAGTAGCCACCTGTGGGAAGTTCAGAACTGCGATCAAACACGCCAATGTTGTCTAACCCCAAAAAACCGCCTTGAAAGATATTCTTGCCCTCGATATCTTTGCGATTTACCCACCAAGTAAAGTTGACGAGGAGCTTTTGAAACACGCGCTCTAAAAATTGTTTATCAGCACGTCCGTACATCTTTTGCTCAATCTCGTAGATCCGCCAAGCTGCCCAAGCGTGAACTGGAGGGTTGACATCACTCAACGCCCATTCATAAGCGGGAAGTTGACCGTTGGGGTGCATATACCATTCTCGCGTCAGGCGGCTAAGTTGCCGCTTAGCAAAGTCTGGGTCAATCATGGCTAAGGGTATCAAATGAAACGCCAAATCCCAAGCAGCAAACCAAGGGTACTCCCATTTATCAGGCATTGAGATCACATCATCATTAAAAACGTGTAGCCATTCGGAGTTTCTGCCCTTTTGACGCGACTCTGGTGGCGGTGGACCCGACGGATCGCCTTTTAACCAATCTTCTACCACATAATAGTAAAATTGTTTACTCCACAACAACCCTGCAAATGCTTGTCGCTGGACATTGCGTTCGTCTTCGGTTGCAGGAAAGGGAGAAATGCGCTGATAAAATTCATCGGCTTCTCTGGTGCGATCGCCCAAAATCGTATCAAAATTAGCGCCAAATGGTTCTGCCAGTTCTGAATTGTCACAAAGTCGCAACCGCACAGTTTTGGTTTCGCCGGGTGCGATCGTCAACACATAAGAAGCTGACATTTTCGTGCCAATTTGATTAGGATTGACTGCATCTTGACGACCCTGAATCAAATAATCGTTAATTCCGTCTTTGACGTAGGCACAACCATTATTAACACCAAATAATCTTTCACAATTTGTCTCGTTTTCTGTAAACAGCAATTGTGTCGCTTCGTTACAGTATAGCCATCTGTTTCCTAAAGTTGATTCAAAAGCTTCAATCACACTGAGGTGATTATCAGATTTTAAGACTTTAACAAAAGGCTTTTCTTGATTGGGATACCAAGACCAAGTATTGCGAAACCATAGCGTTGGTAACAGATATAATGTTTTTTCCTCTGGTCCTCGGTTGACTGCACTGATTTGAATTAAAATATCTTCCGGTGTATTTTTGGCGTATTCAACGAATACATCAAAATAGCGGTCTTCAGCAAAAACACCTGTATCGAGCAATTCAAACTCGAATTCTTTGCGGCTTCTGGAGCGATTTTCTTCTACAAGTTGAGTATAGGGAAAAGCAGCTTGTGGGTACTTATAAAGACATTTCATGTAAGAGTGGGTCGGGGTGTTGTCGAGATAGAAATAGTATTCTTTGACATCTTCCCCGTGATTGCCTTCATTTCCTGTTAAGCCAAAAATTCGTTCTTTGAGAATTGGGTCTTGACCATTCCACAAAGCGATCGCAAAACATAATCTTTGATGGTTATCAGAAATACCAGCGATTCCATCTTCACCCCAACGATAAGCGCGGGAACGGGCGTGGTCGTGAGGGAAGTAGTCCCAAGCACTACCGTCAGGGCTGTAGTCTTCGCGGACTGTTCCCCATTGCCGTTCGCTGAGGTACGGACCCCAGCGTTTCCAATAGGCGGTGCGTTCGCGATCTTGCTGCAATCTTGCTTCTTCTTGGGTCATGATTTTCCTCTTATAGCGGTAAGAATCCGGAGTAAGGTACACCAAAGAAATAATGAACCACTCATGGGACACAGATGGACACAGATAAATGATTACTTCATTGATCATTTCTTGGGCAACACGATTCGTTCGCTCTTGACTGCGACCATGTACAATAACGCTGACTCCCTAGCGCGCTAGTATTTTAGCGATCGCTTGACCGATGCCGCTACTACTGCCAGTTACCAAAGCTCTTTTTCCATTGAGTTGTAAATCCATCTTGATTTTCTCTTTTTTCTCCTAAGTTTTAAATCTCATGCGAGTTTTGCACAAGTAGTCGGGTGGGCGGTAAGTGCCCACCTTACGCATTTTAAATTTCAAAAGAATTACCGATACCCTGGGTTTCGACCGCCAAGACGCTGTTTTTTAGCTTCTGAAAGCTTATTGACAGAAATAGTTGCATATGAGCCAAGTTTCATTCCACCTATCATAAAACGGATAAAGTCCCCTAAACCTTCAACCATGCGAGCGCTACGTAACGATCCGCAGTCAATAGGAGAAAAACCTATTTCTTTAGCAAGCGTCATGACTGTTTTCTTAGCCTGCTCGTTATCAGCACAAATGAAACACGAAACGTTATATTCGTTGAGTGGTTCCGGGCTTAATTCAAAAACTTCTTGCGCCATTGTGTTAAATGCTTTAACCACATGAGCATTCGGTACATTTGCTGCCAGTTTTTCAGCAAGTGATTCATCAAAAATAGGTTCAAAAGCGAAACCTTCAGGAATCTCCCGGTTGTTACAGTCAATCAAAACCTTGTCCGATAGAACCTCGGTTGAGGACAGCACGCTAGAAGGCATGTCACGGACTGAATAGAAGATGACATCGGCAAATGCAACTGCTTCATCATTGGTTCCGCCTTTGGCTCCGTGTCCCGCAAATTCGGCTACAGATTTACCCTTATAGGAGTCGCGGGAACCGAAAAAAACTTCGTGACCCTGTTCTGCCCACAAGATCCCCAAAGACCTTGCCATATTTCCTGTACCAATCGTGCCAATTCTCATGTCTTAGAGTCTCCTAATAGAAATTGGACAAAAAGCTACAATTCTTGCTCGGTTGGACGGATTAAAATTTCATTGACATTGACACGAGGCGGCTGAGTTACGGCATAAGCGATGGCGCAGAGCGCCCACCTTCGGTGAACGCAGCAGCAATATCCTCGCTTTCGAGTGCCGTTAATGACTCATAAAACTGGTCTGTCAGCTGCTTAAACTCTGGGTTGGTAATCTGGTCAGCTAATTCCGTTGCCACCCCACCTGGCTCAATCACGGTGACACGGATTTTGTCTTTATAAACCTCCTTCCGTAAAGCTTCACTAAACGCGCCAACTCCAAACTTAGTGGCATTGTATACTGCATAATTAGGTACAGCTACACGACCTGCTACAGAGGAAATATTCACGATATGTCCTCCACCCTGAGCTTTCATTAAAGGTAGGGCAGCATGGGTAGCATACATCAAACCCATTAAGTTGATGTTAATCATACGTTGCCAATCTGAAGTATCTGCACCTTCAACGGGACCAACAAGCATCACACCAGCGTTATTGACCAAGATATCCACACTGCCGAAATTGCTGTTAGTCTTGTGAACCATCTCAGTTGCTTGGGCTTCATCGGCAATATCTGTGACGAGGGAAAGCGCCTTTCCACCACCATCTGTAATCTGTTTTTCCAACTTCTGTAGGCGTTCAGCGCGTCTTGCTGCCAATGCCACCTTTGCTCCTTCGGCTGCTAGTGCTAGGGCGGTTGCTTCACCAATGCCCGATGAAGCGCCAGTAATTAGCGCAACTTTTCCATCTAATTTATGTGCCATTTTTGACTCCTATGTGAAAATTAAGTTCAAATAAATGCTTCAGTAAGAAATCTCCCTACGATCCCGGAACAACTTCCCGCTTAAGTTTGGTGAAGCTTCGGTTGCGAGCCAAATAGCAGTGTCAGCGCCCTGTTCCGGGGAACGAGGTGCGGAAGTACCGCCCATATCTGTTTTGACCCAGCCAGGATCTATAGCGTTGACTGCAATGCCTTTTGCTTGTAAAGCTTCTGCTAGCATAATAGTTGCGCCGTTGAGGGTAAGTTTAGACAAGCAATAACTGGGAACATCAAAAGAAAGCCCATCCAACTGACCGTAACTACTAGAAACATTAATGATACGGGCTTTGGGTGCTTTTTCTAGTAGGGGTAGAAATGCTTGGCTCGTGCGAATTGGTCCAAAAGCATTGGTGTTCATCGCTAGATTTAGCAATTCGCGAGAGATAGTCAGAATGTTCACGCCTTCGTCAGGATAAATGCCTGCGTTATTTACCAGTACATCCAGTTGAGGAATTTCTTGACTTAAATGCTTTACAGCTCGGTCAATGCTTTGGTCATCTGCGACATCAAGTTCGACGACACGCACTTTCGAGTTGGTATGCAATTTTTCTGCTGCTGCTTTGGCTTTGTGGTGCGATCGCCCTGCAACAGTTACATCAAACCCAGCTGCTAGCAGTCCTTGACAAATGGCAAAACCAATGCCTTTATTTCCGCCAGTGACAAGGGCGTATTTTCCATTTAATTGCGAACTCAAACGTATCCACCTCCTGCTTGGAAGGTATGCCCGGTAATCCATCGGCATTGGTCGCTGACAACGAAGGCGACGACATCTGCAATATCCTCTGATTTCCCAAGACGGTTAAAGGGTGACCGTGCAGCCGCTGCTGTTGGGTCATCACCAGAGTGGGCAAACATCTCTGTTTCTGTTGGTCCTGGCGAAACTGTGTTCACTGTGATGCCGCGATCGCCAAGTTCCATCGAGAGAACTTTGCCCATCAGTTCCACAGCCGCTTTACTGCCAACATAAAGACTGAAGCCTGCGAGCGGGCGCACAACTAACCCACTAGATATATTGACAATACGCCCATTTGGATTAACACGACGGGCGGCTTCCCTCATGGAGAAGAATGTTCCTTTCGTGTTCAACCCAAAGACCTTATCAAAGGCTTCTTCTTCCGTCTCGGCAATCGGTCCGCCAACACCTGTTCCAGCATTGTTGACAACAATATCGGGCGTTCCAAAACGTTGGTGCGTCTGGTCAAACAGCCTGACAACGTCTTCGACTTTGCTAAGGTTTGCTTGGATAGCAACGGCTTCCCCGCCCTTATCTTTAATTCTGGCAACGACATCGTCCGCCGCATCCTGATGACCGCCGTAGTGGACAACTACCTTGGCACCATCTTGGGCAAGTCGTTCACAAATGGCTGAACCAATGCCACCAGATCCACCGGTGATAATTGCAATTTTTCCTTCTAATGGTTTCATGGTTTTCCTTCATAGCGGTTTGCAATTGGGTAAGATACACCAAAGAAATAATCAACCACAGATGGACACAGATAAATTTGTACTTTATCTAGTCATCTAGTCGCGCCCAGAATACCCCTACCATATGTACTCGTTGGTGGGGGACGAGCAGTTGCTTTATGCCGGGGAACCATGCACGCCAGTCGCCTGCTGTCGGGAAACCCTCCTGCAGCGCTGGCTCACCACCGCACTGCCCTCATGAATGGACGCGACGGTACTGGGTACTGGGAATCAAAATTTGGTGGTGGGTTTCAACCCCCACCATAATTAATCAGAGTGGGAATCCAATTCCCAATCCCCAATCCCCAATCCCCAATCCCGTTCATGTAAATCAGAAGCACTATATTTGTGCAGACGTTTAACGTTAGACTTACTGCTCTTGATAATTCCACAGCAGTCCGCCATCGACAAAAAAGGTGGAGCCTGTGATATAATCTGCGTCTGATGAAGCTAAAAAAGCAACTAGAGAAGCTACATCCTGGGGTTGTCCCAGTCGCCCGAGGGGGATATTCTTTAGTACAGCGCCTAGCTTTTCTTTGTCTTCCAACAAACTTTTGTTAATCGGTGTCTCAATTGCTCCCGGTGCAACATTGTTTACGGTGATCCCCAAGGGTCCGAGTTCCACCGCCAAGTTTCGCATCAACATCTTCACACCACCCTTGCTGGCACAGTAAGAGGTAAAGTGCGGGAACGGCAATTCTTCATGCACTGAACTGATATTGATAATTTTTCCAGGGCGCTGAGTTTCCCGGAAGTGCTGGACAACAGCCTGTGTTGCAAAAAATACACCCTTGAGGTTAACGTTAAGTACATTATCGTAGTCTTGTTCTGTGACATCCCAGAACGAGGCATTCTTTTCCAACCCAGCGTTGTTTACCAAGATATCTATTTTGCCGAAATGTTGGATACCTTCGTCAACCATCTGACGGATATCGCTGACGACACCTAAATCTGCTTTGATAACTAAGCCTTTGCGTCCGCTGGCTTCGACTTTCGCTTTGGTTTCTTCAGCACCTTCTGCATGAGAGCGATAGTCAATGACGATATTCGCACCTTCTTCGGCAAGACGAATGGCGATCGCCTGTCCGATTCCCTGACTACTACCTGTAACTAGCGCGACTTTATCTTCAAGTTTCATGTCTATTCTCCTTGTTGTCAAATTGTTGTCAAAAGGTTGTCAAAAGGTTAAATTGTTGCTCCGCCATTTGCCAAAATGTGCTGTCCGGTGATCCAGCGTGCTTGCTCGCTCACTAGGAAAGCAACGACATCAGCAATATCCTCAGGTTGTCCCAAACGACCAAACGGAGAACTCATTGCCGCCGCCTGCTTATATTCCGGCGATACTGAGTCAAACATTCCCGGACTCGTTGGTCCTGGAAGAACGCTGTTAACTGTAATCCCACGCCCTCCCAATTCTTTCGCTAGGACTTCTGTAAATAACTTCTCTGCGGCTTTGCTAGCAGCGTACACAGCAATACCTGGACTGGGGAACACGCTTGCTGAGGAGGAGACATTGACTATGCGTCCGTTATCCGACATTTGTCGAGCAGCTTCTTGAAGACAGAAGAGGACACCCCGGACATTGATGCCAAAAACTGCTTCGTAATCTTCTTCTGTTACTTCTGCTACTAATCCTCCCCGTGCAATCCCGGCATTGTTGACCAAAATATCCAACTGCCCCAATTGGTCTATGACTGTTTGAAACAAGCGACGAATATCTGAAACTTGGCTGACATCTGCTTGGATAGCGATCGCCACTCCACCTTGAGATTTGATGCTTTCAATCACCTCTTTAGCTTCATCAGCACCACTTCTGTAGTTGATAGCAACTGTTGCGCCATCTTCAGCTAATCGTTCGGCTATTGCCCGTCCAATGCTGCGGGATGCTCCAGTCACAATGGCAACTTTATTTGTCAGTCGTTTCATTTTTGACTTGTATTTTGATTTTCAATACTTAAAACGAAGCGCTCAACTGCTTGAGCAAAGCCCTCGTCTTCGTTAGAAGTTGTGACGTAGTTGGCGGAGTGCTGCACATCAGCACTGGCGTTGCCCATCGCAATGCTCAAGCCGCTGCGCTGAAACATTGGCACATCGTTGGGCATATCGCCAATTGTGGCAATCTCCGAACTGTTAATCCCAAGCAGTTCTGAGAGGCGGTCAACCACTGCCCCTTTATTGGCACGGGGATGGGTGACATCCAAGTAGTAGGGTTGGCTACGAGCAGCACAGACGTACTCAGCGCCAGAGGAATTGGCACCAGCTTTGCACAAAACTTGTTCACTAAACTGTTGTTGCACGTCTTTTTCGCACTTGGCGACAGCTTCTAAGTCATCGCTAACTCCGACGATTTTTGCCACGTTGTCCAACAGATCATCAAAGCTGGGAACGACGGTAGGCGGAAACTTGACTGTCTTCTCTTCGCGGTCAACGTGAGAACCATGCCGTTCATGCACAAACCAGTCATTGCCGCGATAAATCCAGACATCGAGTTTATGTGCTGTGATGATTTCAATGACTTGCTTGGCGATCGCCCCGCTCAGCACATTCTGGTCGATGATGGAAAAGTCCGGATTGAGGAAGACTCCACCATTAAAGGCAGCAATTGGTGTGGTTAGCTGGAGGGCTTCGACGACCATCTTCATCCCTAAAGGTGGACGACCGCTGGTGATGGCAAAGCCAATGCCTGCTTCGTTAAGCTTGCGAACAGCATCACGGGCGCGATCTGTCAACACTTTCTCGCGGGTGACTAGAGTGCCATCCACATCAGCAAGCAGCAAGGAGACTTTTGGTTGTTGAGATTGTATAGTCATGTTTATTTTGAGCCTTGACGGGTCTACTGTTGAACCAATTTTTTCAAATACAGGTATGCCTCTTCTGGTGTTAGAGGTTCAGACTGCTTTTCGTTAGGAATGTAGAATATCCAGTTATCAGGGAAATAATGGACAACAAAACTAGGTATCAAACCAAGTGCCATTGCCTGTTTCCCTAGTTGTTCGGCTTTTGCTTCCAAGCTGAGTTGGTCGTGGAACTCATAATTGCTCATGTCTAGTGATCTCCTTATCCTGCGGTTCGATGGGGAACTTTAACGTTTTTAAAGATACAACGGTAGTGGGACACGTGAAAAAGTTTTGCGGTCAAAATTTCGCTATCCCCCAAACTCACCAAGCGAAAAACTCCCACCGCAAGGATTGCACCAAACGGTGGTGCAATGCAGTAAAGCCATTGGTCTTGCCAGAACCACGAAACTAAAGCAGGACCAATGCTACGTGCTGGATTTAAACTCGTGCCAGAAATCGGCGATTCCAGCCAAACCATTATTGCTACCAACAGCCACGTCATCAGTGGTGTCCAACGCATCAAGCGACGACTGCTGACAAAAATAAAAATAGCCAGCACAAGTATTGCCGTCATGGTCACTTCCGCCAAAAATACATACCACAATGGATAACCTGTCCCAGGTAAAGCCATCCCATTATTCACATTGGCAGCATATTTTCCCCAAACAAATACTAACAACACTGCACCACTCATTGCGCCGAGGAATTGGGCAATAATGTAGCCGCCTATGTCATGATGGTGCATTTTGCCTTGTAGCCAAAATCCCAAAGAAACAGCAGGATTAACGTGAGCGCCACTCAGTTTTCCCAGCGGCGAAATTGCAACGAGCGAACCAGTTCCAGAAAACATCAATCCCGTAAGCAGCAAGCGTATGCTTTTATCGGGTATGAGTTGTTGCATTGGCAAGCCTTGAGCAAAATTGAATACAACAGCGCTCAGCCCCACAAAAACAAGAATTGCAGTTCCAAGCAGTTCTGCTCCGTATTCAGACCAGTGCAGTTGTTTCCACCATTTGAGGTTAACCATGATACCACTCTTGGTTTTCTACCACTCGAACAGGAACCTGAGATTACATCACCAGCGCACCGCCATCGACATCGATGACTGCTCCGGTTATATAACCGTTTTCCATCAGGTGCAGCACTGTTGCTGCAATTTCCTCCGGGTTGCCAATCCGTCCTACGGGCAAGTGGCTCGCAGTGTTCTGAAACATGGCTTCTCTCTGGTCTTCTGGCATTTTGTCATAAGCTGAAGTTGCCACCAAGCCAGGAGAAATCACATTTACCCGAATCGGGGCAAGTTCAACAGCTAAAGCCCGCCCTAAACCCTCAACCGCAGCGTTAATTGCAGAAAGAACTGCCATACCAGAAGAAGGCTTGCGGCTGAGAATTCCAGAGAACAGCACAATCGAGCCATTGGAGTTTATCTGCGCGTACTTTGCTGCTAGGTAAGGTCCCCAAAACTTACTCGCCATTGACGCTTTTGCATCTTCGGTTGCTAGATCGCGAAAAGAACTAGATTTGGTTGAGCTTCCTGAAACTACCAAGTGATCAATTGAGCCAACTGTTTGAAAGAAGTCTCGGATGGAATTTTCTTGCATCAAATCAATTGGTTGAGCTTCTACATGACCGCCAATTTCTTTTTGTGTTGTTTCTAGTTTTTCCTTGGAGCGGCTGGCAATTGTGACAGAAGCTCCCGTAGCGATCGCAGCTTTAGCAGTTGCCAATCCCATACCTGAGGTTCCACCGATAATGACAATTTTTTTGTTTTCTAAGGACATACAAACCTTTGACTATCAACTTGAGCGAGATTTATTTTGTAGCTCAGGCTAGTTGTCAACCATCTGTAAGATGATTTTGCCGCGTGTGCGACCGCTTTGGCTGAGTTCATGTGCTTGTCGCGCCTCTTTCAGTGGCAAGACTGTTTCCACATACGGCTTGACTTTTCCGGAGTCCACTAGCGCAGCAATCTCTTTAAGTTGTATTCCGTTGGGTTGAACCCCAACCATAGTACTTCGCACACCGTACTGGGCGGCTGTTTCTTGTGATGGGGGAGAAACGATAGAGACAAGCCATCCATCTTTTCGCAACACGCCAAACGAGCGCTCTTGAGTGTCGCCGCCGATTGTGTCAAAAACGACATCCACATCCTGGACAGCTGTCTCAAACTTGGTTGTCTGGTAGTCAATGATTTCGTCAGTTCCTAACTCGCGCAGAAAGTCAGCATTGCGTGCCGATGCTGTGCCGATGACGTAGGCACCCTTCGCCTTTGCCAACTGCACCGCCAATGAACCGACCCCACCTGATGCCGCATGAATCAGCACTCGTTGATTTGCAGACAAACCTGCTGTATCAAACAATGCTTGCCATGGCGTCAGTGCGGCAACTGGGATGGCGGCTGCTTCAATGAAATCAACAGATGTAGGCTTTAAAGCAATCTCTATTGTCTTGGCAACTATAAACTCGGCATAACCACCATCACGGAACAAACTTGTATAACCATAAACAGCATCGCCTGTCTGGAACTGCTCCACTTGAGAACCAGTTGCTGCAATTGTTCCAGCAACATCCCAACCAAGAATCAAAGGCAAGTGGTGCTTGAACCTGTCTTTGCCAAAGCCGCCACGAATTTTCCAGTCAAGGGGATTTACACTTGCGGCATGAATGTGAATCAGAACTTCGTCTGCTGCTGGTTCTGGTCGTGGAGCATCTTCGTAAGCTAAGGTTTCTGGGCCACCATAAGTATGAATGCGTACTGCTTTCATTGTTGCCATTTTGTTTTGTGCCTTTGTTTTACTTGTTTAGAAAAGCTGTAAATCAAGCTAAACCACCATCAACAGGGATATTTCGCCCAGTGATCCAACGGGCTTGGTCACTCACCAAAAAAGCAACTACGTCTGCAATGTCCTCTGGTTTACCCAGGCGACCTAGGGGTGTTTGGGCAATCATCGCTGCCCTTGCTTCTTCGGGAAGTGTCTCTAGGTTCATGTCTGTCTCAGTTACACCTGGTAGGACGGTGTTAACCGTGATGCCGCGCTGTCCCAGTTCCTTTGCTAGGCACTTACTGAAGCCCTCGATCGCTGCTTTACTGCCAACGTACGCGGAGAAGTTAGCACCACCGTTAACAGTACCACCTGTGGATATATTGACAATTCGTCCACCATCTGAAAACCTAAGTGCTGCTTCTTGAAGTGCAAAGAAAGTCCCTTTGGCGTTAAGAGCAAACTGTTGATCAAACTCTTGCTCAGTTGTCTCAGCTAGCGGCTTAAATAAAGAGATACCGGCATTGTTAACCAGGATGTCAAGCTTGCCAAACTTATCTACTGTTTCCTGAAATAGGCGGCTGATGTCTGTAACTCGGCTGATATCGGCTTGCGTGGCTATTGCCTTTCCGCCTTGTGCTGTAATAGCCGATACGACTTCCTGCGCTTTATCAGCACTATGAGAATAGTTAATAACAACTGTCGCACCTTCTTGAGCTAATTTTTCAGCAATAGCCCGTCCGATACCACGCGATGCACCTGTGACAATTGCCACTTTTTCAACGAGAGATGCCATAGTTTAAAAGCCTCCTTGAGTGAGCAATTGTCTAAAAGATTGGCAAATGTCCGGAGGTGTTGTCTTTTACGTTCTTGCGGAAAATGTTCTCATCTTGCTAAAACTTGACAAACAAATCAGAATTTCTCCACCGCAGGTCGTAAATCAAGTTCTAAAGTCCATGCAGTTGCATCCTGCTGATAAAGTTGCCAATATGTTTGGGCTATTGCCTCAGGTGAGAGTAGCGTATGTTCTTCTCGCTGTGATGCCATTGCTCGCACTCTTGGAGTGTTAATCATGCCATCAATAATGATATGAGCTACATGAATGCCCTGAGAACCAAACTCCCGCGCCAACGACTGCGCCAATGCACGTAACCCAAATTTGCCCACCGCCAATGCTGCAAACTTGCCTGAACCTCTCACAGCAGCAGTTGCTCCCGTCAACAGGATAGTCCCGCGACCTCGTTCAACCATCGCCGGAAGGACTTGCTGTACCGCTAGAAAAGCTCCAAAACAATTGACTTTCCAGTTCTGTTCAAACTGTTCTGGTGTCAGTTCGAGTATGCCAGCCATCTTAAATGCTCCAGCATTGTAGACAAAGACTTCAGCACAACCAAGTTGCGATCGCTATTATGCGGGCACTCCGTGCCATCGCACCTGTTCAAATGCAGCTTTTACTGATGCAGGATCAGTGGCATCAACCGTAACAGACAATGCCTTACCGCCAGACTGTTCAATTTCTGACGGAATTTGAGTCAGCTGCTCAAAGCTTCTTGCCATCAATCCTACAACAAAGCCTTCTCGTGCAAACCGATGAGCAACTGCGGCTCCGAGCCCGGGACCCACCCCCAGAACAACTGCAACCTTTGACTGACTCATGTCATTTCATTTCCTTAATTACAAGCAAGTGCAATACCTAAAGACAGCAAGGGTAAGAATTGCGAATCCAATACCTGCATAAAATACACTATTGATACCTCCCAAACTAAAGGCAATTAGCATTAGTAACGGACCAAGGGTTTGTCCTAACCCGTAAAAGGTCCCATTGACAGAGAGAATCGTAGCCAGATATTGTTTGGGGGCAATTTCTGTCAAACGAGTTTGGATACTAGGAGCACCAATCCCTATACCAATGCCAAAAATTGTGGTTGGGATTAATAGTAACCAGACATTTGCTATTAGAGGAGGTATTAGCGGAATTGTGAATAGAGCTAGAGCATACAAAATAAAAGATGCTCTAATTAAAGTTGTGGTATTAAATTTTTTAGTCAATCTTCCTAATTGTGAAGATGTAATAACAATTGCTATAGAAACACTAGAGAGTATGAATCCAATTGTGGAAGCAGGCGCTTTGAAAGTATCATTGATTAATTCGGGTAAATAAGTCATGTAAGCTCCGTAAAGAAGAACCATGTTAGCAGCACTCCCAATAAATAGTCCAGCTAACTTCCGGTTTTTCAAGGCTTTTAAAGCATGTTTCAAATACTCTTGAAGATTTCTTTCTCCTTTTGGTTCTGGATTTTTTAATGCAAATAACACCAGCAAACCAATTGGAATCGATACAATAGGTAACAAAAAGGGGTAGTACCAGCCGAGGGTTGCTAGTATGCCGCCAATAATAGGGTAAAAAGCTGTGCCAGTACTTGTGATGCTGGCATTGTAACCCATTGCTGTAGTGCGTCTATCTCCTGCATACAAATCGCCGATTAAGGTAATGCTCATAGATAGCAAAGAAGCAGCACCAATTCCTTGTAGGAAACGCAACAAGAGTAAAAGGTTAAAATCACGGGCAAAAGCGCAAGCTGTCCCCGTAATGCCAAATAAAAACAGTGAAGGAACGAGAATTTTTTTCCTACCTAATCTATCAGCAAGGACACCAATAATAGGACCTAAAATAACAGCAGGAAATGTAAAGACTGTAACCAACAATCCTAGATTTTGGGGATTGACGTTTAATGCTAAGGATATTTTCGGAAAAGCCGGAGATACGCTAGATACCGCGAGAACTGCCATCAAAGAAACTGCACAAATAATGTAAAAATTTGTATCTATGTACAGATTCTTTGGGGATTTTTGCTGCTCATCCAGGCTTGCTGGTTGCATAAATTTATTTTTTGTATTGATTTTTGTATTGAATTAATGATCAATTGAATTGTGGGCATAGGTGAGCAAACTCCCACGCCCAACTAGACATTATGATTTACCAGCAGAACGAAGGCGGCGTTGACGCAGCAGGAAACCTGCCCCGGTCACCCCTACGCCAACCAGCGCCAAGTTGGTTCTCGGTTCTGGAACTTTTTCAGGTACTTGGAAAAAGCCACTTAAAATAGCTCTACCTCTTGTGGGAGCAGTTGGGTCGGGATTGAGTTCGTCGTTCTCGAAAAAGTTTAGTGTGCCGATCGCACCGCTGAATCTGCCCGTACCGCCAGTGATATTTACAGTGCCAGAACCTGACAATGTAAAGTTTTGCAAGTCCAATAAAGCGGTGGCACTACTGCTTCCAAACAGGCTATCATCGCTGCTACCAAAAAACTCGTCTCTACCGAATGGGCCTTCTAAACCAAGTGTTGCTGGGTCTGGACCAAATGTGAGTACTCCAGTTCCGGGATCAAGCTGACCGTAGTTGTTGGTGCTTGTAAAGTTAGTCAGACCGTAAGGGGCATCAGGATTTGTGCCTGAGACAAATATCTCAAAGACATTCGACCTGTTGGGAATGGGCCTAAGGGTGGCTTCTGTGTCATAAACAGCTTCAAATGGGTACGTGGTCTGCGCCGTTGCGCTTTTGATACTAGACCCGAAACCAACTAAAGTGAAGGCTAGTGGAATCAGCCATGTGATGCGTGAGTAAAGCATAATGGACCTTCCTTTTATACAAAGGACACTGTGTGTGAAGAATACAGCGTGGTTTTCACTTAAACACTATGTGAAAATCAACCTAGTTTTAATTAATTTTTTGTAAGCAGGAGCGCTAGCCATGCAGGAGGGCTTCCCGACCTAGGGATCTGGCGTTCAGAAGTCAGGACAAGCTTACGGGCAGTCCGTTGCCAGTCACGCAAAACTCCCAAGCAGGCTTCTGGCTCCTAGCACCTAATTACTTATGTTGAAGTTCCAAGAATGGATAATCTGTGTATCCCTTCTCGTCTGGCGCGTAAAACGTTCTTGGATCTGGCGTGTTCAAAGATGCATTCAATTCAAAGCGTTTTGGTAAGTCAGGATTGGCGAGAAATAATTTGCCAAAGGAAACCAAATCTGCATCACCGCTAGCGAGTATGCTATCTGCTTTGGGATGATCATAGTTGCCATTGGTAATTAAAGTCCCTTGGTAAATTTTACGGAAGTAGGGTGTTACCGGGTTCATCACAACACGGTTTGCCAAATCAACTTCATTTGGTTCCATCAGGTGGAGATATGCCAAATCAAAGCGGTTGAGAGCATCTATTGCATAACCAAAAGTTTCTTGCGGATTCGAGTCGCCCATTCCGTAGTATGTGTTACTGGGTGAAAGTTTGATACCAACACGATTTGCACCCCACACACTGGCGACAGCTTCTACAACTTCCAGCATAAATCGCGCCCGATTTTCTACCGAACCACCGTATTCATCAGTACGTTGGTTTGTGCAATCTTGCAGAAACTGGTCGATTAAGTAACCAAATGCCCCATGAAATTCCACGCCATCAAATCCTGCGGCAAGAGCATTTTCTGCACCTTTGCGAAACTGCTCAACAATTTCAGGAATTTCATGGGTTTCTAAGGCGCGGGGAGTTTCCATTGCTACTTTCCCTATAGGAGTATGCAGTGTGCCAGAAGCGGCAATGGCAGAAGGTGCAACTGGCGACTCTCCACCCAATAAAGAAGGATGGGAAACCCTTCCAGAGTGCCACAGTTGCAAGAAAATTCTTCCTCCTTTTTCATGTACAGCATTGGTTACTTGCCGCCATCCGGCAATGTGTTCTTCTGAGTAGATACCCGGAGAGTTCATGTAGCCTAAACTTAAGGGTGAAACCATCGTGCATTCGGTGACAATCAGCCCTGCTGTTGCGCGTTGCGCGTAGTATGTCGCCATCAATGAGTTGGGGACATTGTCAATTGCTCGCAAACGGGTCATTGGTGCCATCACTGTGCGGTTTGGCAGGGTGTAGGGACCAAGTTGAACGGGGGTGAAAAGGTTGATATTGGTGGTCACAGGGGTTATCTCCTTAAATACAGGCAAATATCATTTCGCGCAAAGTCGAGCCAGCGCTGCAGGAGGGTTTCCCTCTGTAGGCGACTGGCGTCGCCAAGACGCAAAGTTTCTCTGTTAGCGGCTTTACACGAGACTGAAAACAAACCCAATTAATCAGTAGGCTGGGTGTAAACTACCTCGTAAACATGAAACTCGTTCTCAGCTAAACCTACCCAATAACCTGATTCGATTTCAAAATCTGGTTTCTTTAGAATTGCTTCAAAATCTTCTTGAGAGCGCCATTGTCCGTAGTTCATGACACGAGTACCGTCAAATGAACGGTGGAAGGTTGCAGATATAAGTCCTGGATTCTGTTGTACTGCTGTCACTATCTCTTTCTTTGCTAAATGCAGCATGGCTTGTTGATTCTCCGGTTTCATACGGAATTCTGCCAAGTGAGTGAGAAAACCTCCTTTAGTAATTTTGGGGCTGTGATTGTCCGGCTTGGAAATGACGACCTCAAAAATGTGGGAATCTAATAACTCGAACTGGGAAAGTTTAGCTCCTTTCGCTTGCACCTCGGAATTGTTGATAAACGCTTGGTAGTCTTCTTGAGTTTTCCACTGGGCATAGTTCATCACCCGCACCCCGTCTAGACTTTTGTGGATGCTGGATGAGACAAAACCAGGCTGCTGTTTCACCGTGGTTTCAAGAAATTCCACAATAGTATCAATGAGTTCTTGCTGGCGTTCCGGTTCTACGGCGAAGATAATGATCACCGTAATCACATCGTTGTTTTTGGCGATCGCAGGCATGCCTTAATCTCCTGATGACTTGCTAGGCAATTATTTTGAATTACAGAAAATCGGAAGCTTGGAAGCATCATACCTTGTGTCATGCACCACTGCTACTAGCCATTTTTCTAGGTTCTAAGTCACAAAAGTTACGCAAAATGGCACAGCAGCTTGAATTGGAAGCACAACATTGTTGTCAGCAATAAGCGATTGTAATGATTCTATTTATTAAGATAAACAGAAATTTTTGTGTCTTCCTCTCAGTTCGCCTCTTTAACCTCAGCAGGAACCTTGGCTGATTCTCGAACTTTTGCTTCAGCAGCAAGCTGATTTGGTCGAAACACAACCGATAATAAAGGCGGCGCTAAAAAGGTAGTGACAATCACCATCACAATAATGGCAGCATCCAAGGCACTTGAGAGAATACCACTTGCTGAACCAATACCAGCAAATACAAGTCCCACCTCACCTCGTGGAATCATACCGACACCAATTGCCAGCCGATTCGTATCTGGTTGACCGAACACTGCAAAGCCGCTAACCAGTTTACCCAAAATTGCGACTACAATCAGAAAGCTTGCCATAATCAGCCCTTCGCGATTCTCAGGGATCAATGGATTTAAAACACCGATATTCGTTTTAGCGCTGACAACGACAAAGAAAACGGGTACCAGTATATCTGCAATTGGTATCACCTGATCTTTTAGCTCTCGGCATTTTTGAGTTTCGGCTAAAATTAAGCCAGCGGTAAAAGCTCCCAGAATCGCTTCTAACTTGATAACAGTCGCGATATAGGCAAGAACAAAAGCAAAAATCAGGGCAGGAATCAGAAGTTGACCGCGTGTTTTAAGTTCACTAACTATTTTCACAAAGTAAGGATTGAACAAGCGACCGAGAAAAACAGCTCCTACCAAGAAAACTACTGCACTGACAATGAGATATAGCACATTGGTCAGTTCCACCTCTCCGGTCTTTGCCAAACTAGCAACCACTGCGAGAACGATAATACCTAAAATATCGTCTAGCACTGCTGCGCCAATAATAATCTGACCTTCTTTACTATTGAGATATTGGAGTTCTGCCAGCACTTTCGCCGTAATGCCGATACTTGTTGCAGTTAAGGCTGCACCTGCGAAAATAGCAGCAATAGTAGGGACACCGAACAAGAATATTAACCCTAAAGTACCCGCAACAAATGGTGTGACGACTCCTACCACTGCTACTATTGCTGCTTGGGGACCTACTTTGAGTAGTTCTTGTAAGTCTGATTCCAAACCAATTTCAAACAGCAGAATGACTACACCAATTTCTGCCAAGGTCGAAATCACTTCGCTGTCTACTTGAAAAATTGCGGCTGCGTCGTTTGGACTCAACCCAGTAGTGACTTCCAAGAAATTCATCATCAATGAGTCACTAATATTACCACCACCCTCAGGAAAAACCAGCAAATGAAAGGCAGAGATACCTACCACTAAACCGCCTAGCAGTTGTCCCAATACAGGAGGTAAATTGATGCGGGCACAAATTTCTGCACCGATGGTGCTGGCAAGGTAAATGACAACCAAACTCGCCAGTACTCCTGACAGTACCATCGGTGCATTTTCTGCTTCTGTGGCTGTTGCAAGCACAGGGATGATTTCGTAGAAATTGAGAGAAGTGACTCTGGTAATAGTATCTACTAGTGTCATGGTGTTTTCTCTAATATTTGAGGAGGCAGATTGTTGGGACAAGTGTCTTCGCCTGTCCATTCTTCAATAGCGGACAAAGAGTAGGGTGGACAATGCCCACCCTAGTCAGTCAATTTACTTATGGATCTCAGTAGGAACTCTACCATCCTCAACTGGCTGTAGCTGTGGAGACTTGCGCCGTCGTTGTAGGCGATCGCGAATCTTTCCAATCACAATATATAAAATTGGTACTACAAACAGGCTTAATAAAGTAGAGACTAACGTCCCACCAACAATAGCTGTACCCAGAGATTTTCTGCTAGCAGTTCCGGCTCCTTCAGGAAATAGTAATGGCCAAACACCCAAAATAAAAGCAAATGTTGTCATCAGAATTGGTCGCAAGCGCTGTTCTGATGCTTCTATCGCTGCTTTGGTAATTGAGCGTCCCTGCTCGCGTAGTTGGTTGGCAAATTCCACAATCAAAATGGCGTTCTTACTTGCCAAACCAATCAACATCACTAAACCAACTTGGCAGTATACATCATTGGCTAAACCTCGCAACGACTGCGCCGATAGCGCCCCTAGGATAGCTAAGGGAACTGACAGCATAATAATCAAGGGGTCAATGTAATTCTCGTACTGGGCAGCTAGGACGAGGAACACGAAGAGAAGTCCCAAGGCAAAAATCAGTGGTGCTTGAGCGCCAGACTGTTGCTCTTCAGCTGAGATTCCCGACCATTCGTAACCATAACCTGCTGGTAAAACCTGCTTTGCCACTTGTTCCATCGCTTGAAGGGCTTGTTCTGAACTAGTACCAGGAGCAGCTAAACCGTTAATTTCAATTGACCGGAATAAGTTGTAATGGTTAATTGTTTGCGCCCCCGTCGTTGGGACAATTTTCACCAAATTGCTCAGGGGAACCATTTGATTGTTTTGAGAACGGACATACAAACGACCAATATCCTGAGGGTTGGAGCGAAACTGAGTGTCTGCTTGGACATAAACTCGGTAAGTCCGCTGGAGATAGTTAAAATCGTTGACGTACCGCGAACCCAAGTAACTTTGTAGGGTATTAAAAATATCGTCTACATCGACTTGCAGCGACTTGGCTTTATTACGGTCTACTTCAATCAAAAGCTGAGCCGTATTTGCTGAAAAAGTGCTAAACACAGCTTGCAACCCTGGTGTCTGATTTCCCCGCCCTAGTAATTGACCCATGACTTGCAGCATGGTATCCAAGCCACTGTTGCCTCGTCTGTCTTGTAGTTGAAATTGGAAGCCACCAAAACTGCCTAAACCCCTAATTGCAGGCGGGTTAACTGGCAAAACTGTTGAATCTGTAATTGTTGATAGCTTTCCTCCCAAATTCTTGATAATTCCTTGTACTGACTGATCTGGCTCATGGCGCTCTTCCCAATTTTTGAGTGTTGTAAAAATTACACCCTTATTGGCAGTAGAGCCACTAAAACCAAAGCCACCTATGGCAAAAGTACCGACAACTTCAGGCAATTTCAGGATTTCTTCTTCTACCTGACGCATGACCTTGCTGGTGTAATTGAGCGAAACACCTTCTGGACCTTGAATGATGGTGATGAAATAGCCTTGGTCTTCTTCAGGGATAAATGCTGTGGGGACTTGGGTGTAAAGCCAGCCTGTGAAACCCAATGACAGGATAAACAGCAGCACTACGACTGCTCGGAAACGATTTAAGAAGATAAGCGATCGCTCGTACTGCCTGCGAGTCCAATCAATAACATTATTAAACCGTGCAAACGCCCAACCCATCCAACCGGTTGGTTTTTGCCCGCGACGCAGTAGTAGAGCTGACAGAGCAGGAGTCAAGGTAATGGCAAGAAAAGTCGAAATTGCCATCGAGAAGGCAATGGTCAGCGCAAATTGGCGGTAAATCTGTCCTATAGACCCTGGAAAGAAGGCAACAGGCACAAATACTGCCATCATTACCAAGGAAGTGGCAATCACCGCTCCAAACAATTCATGCATTGCGTGTGAGGCTGCTTTACCCGGCGACATTTCTTCTTCCTCGATCAGGCGAGAAATGTCCTCAACTACGACGATTGCATCATCGACCACCAACCCAGTGGCTAAAGTCAGACCAAACAAGGTCAGGGTATTGATTGAAAAGCCAAAAACTTTAATAAAGGCAAAAGTACCAATTAATGTCAGAGGAATGACAATTACCGGAATCAGAGTGGTACGCCAGTCCTGCAAGAAGATAAAAATGACTACGACTACGAGGACAAGTGCCTCAAACAGCGTCTTAACCACTTCTCTTAGGGATGCTTCCACAAATGATGTAGTATCAAACGCTACTTGAGATTTCAACCCTGGCGGAAAATCTTGTTTGAGTCGCTCCATTTCCGCTTTAACTGCCCTGGCAACATCCAAAGCATTACTTCCTGGAGTGGGAAATATCCCTATACCCACACCCTCCTTACCTCTGAACCGGAGGAAGGAGTTATAATTTTCTGCTCCCAGTTCCGCCCGACCTACATCTTTAAGCTTAACAAGCGTACCATTTTGACCTGTTTGAATAACTAGTTCGTTAAATTCGGATGGTTCCCTGAGTCTGCTGACCGCTCGCAGGTCTATTTGATACATTTGATCATTTGGCGCAGGCTGCTGACCAATTTGCCCAGCACCCACCTGAATGTTTTGCTCGTTGAGAGCATCAACCACATCTTGGGCGGTGAGGTTGCGACTGGCGAGGCGGTTGGGGTCAAGCCACAGACGCATAGCATAGCGGCGTTCACCAAAAATCCGCGCTTCACTCACACCGCCGATTCTTTGTAGGGCATCTACTAAGTAAAGGTCGGCATAGTTGCTTAAAAATACGTTGTCGAACTCGTTGTTGTCGCTGTATAAACCTATGGCTAACAGGATGTCGTTGGTTTGCTTGCTAACAGTAACTCCAGTCCTTTGTACTGATTCTGGCAATTGCGGCTCAGCCTGCGACACTCGATTTTGCACATCGACCGCTGCAATATCTTTGTTACGGGATGCATCAAATGTAACTGTAATTGTACTACTGCCATTGTTACTGCTGCTTGAGGTCATGTACTTCATGCCCTCGACCCCGTTAATCTCTCTTTCTAAAAGAGTCGTAACCGTGTTTTCTACAACTTCAGAACTAGCACCGACATAGTTTGCATTAACGGTAACTTGAACTGGGCTAATTTCAGGATACTGCGCCGTGGGTAGTGTGGGGATACTAATTGCCCCAACCAGCAAAATAACGATGGCGCAAACACTGGTGAAGACAGGTCGCTTGATGAAAAAGTCAACGAACATAGGGGCATAAAGGAATGGGGAACTGGAGAACTCACGCTTCCCCCCTGCCATTTGCAAAACACATAGGGAGTGGGGATTAAGGGTAATGGGCATTAGAAATTGGGGATGAGAGATTAGGGATTACCTATTCCCTAGTCCGCAGTCCCCAATCCCTAGTCGCCATTAGTATGATTCAGGAACGATGGGAGCACCATCTCTAAGATTGAGTAACCCTGAGACAATAATTTTGTCTCCTGGCTGTAATCCTTCCAGAACTTGGTAGTTATTACCTTTGATATTGCCTAGCTTCACGCGTTTTTGCCGAGCTACCAGTTGAGATGCTCCTTGTTGAGCTGCTTGAGGTTTTTCTCGTTTTTCTCCTTGAGGAGGTTGTAAGGGTGCTTGAGCTGTTACATAGACAAAAGTTTCTCCTGCGACACGAGTTACTGCTGTTGCTGGGATGAGGACTCCAGGGCGCTGGCTCCAGATCACTCTTGCGCGAGCAAACTGATCTGCTCGTAGTTGATTGTTCGAGTTATCAAATAGCGATTTAATAAGTATGGATTGAGTATTATTATTGACATTAGGTGATATAAAAAATACACGACTCATACCTATAACCTTGCCTTGTGCGTCCATAACCTCGACTGGTGTTCCCTTTCGTAGTTGAGGTCCCCGCTCAATCGACACGAATATATTGACTTCTAAAGGTTGGTTTTGAGTAATGCTAACTAATTGTGTAGACGTATTGACAAAATCACCGACTTTTACGGGTACGTTCCCAACTGTGCCAGCAAAGGGAGCGGTGATTTTGTAATACTGAAGCTGGACTTGTCGTTCACTGGTATTAGCTTGTGCTTGCTTTAAGGATTTTTCAGCTTGGTTAATGCTAGCTTGCTGTGCTTTAATCCGGGCTTCTACTTCACGGACAGCAGCTTGTGATGTTGCCAATCTGTTAGCATACTGCTCACTCGTCTGTCGAGAGACAGCTCCTTGAGATGCCAAATTGGTATACCTTTCGTAGTCCTGCTGATTCAACCTCAAATCAGCTAGGCTAGATTGCCGTTCAGCTTCCAGAGATCTGAGGATAGCGCGGGCATTTTCCAGTTGTGACTGAGCCACCTCAGCAGCAGCGTTCACACTACTGACAGCTGCTTGTTGCTCTCTAGGGTCGAGTTGCATGATGGGATTTCCCGCAGCCACTGTATCTCCCGACCTGACAAATATTTGGGCTACTTGACCCTGAACTCTCGGCTGAAGAGTCACTGAGCGGCGCGATTCCAAGTTAGCAACAAACTCTGAACTATCCTCAATGATGCCAGATTGTACTGTGGATATCTTGACTCTTGATGCTGGCGGTTGAGCATTAGTAGCTGTGGGTGCGCTTTTTTGAGGAGCAAGCCAACGCCAAAGTCCATAGCCTCCACCTGCTACTACTACGGCTAACAATAACCAAAGCCACCTTCGCGATCTGCGGGGTGGCTCTTCTAATCGGCTTTCTGGACGATTGTCTTCAAAATGAGTTTGAGGCTCAGGAGATTTCATGACTTACAGGCACCTGTGAAGAAATTAACAAAGAACCGAATCAAAACTGGAGCCGTTGATAGAGAAATTGCTTAAGTAGCATAAGGCTCACCTGTGAACCACTTAGTAATCCATTTCAATATACTTTTTCCGTGCTCTTGTCAAATCTATCGAAAGGGGAATGCTAAAAATAAGCTTACAAGTAATTTTCCCCTATTGTCTTTTCAGTTCTTGCCAAAAATGTTTGAATCTTGCTATTCCTGACCAAAACAGTTCTAAGTGCTGAGGAAAGCCATTGCTTTACTTTCTCCCGAGTACTCGGCGCTCAGGAAAAGGTTTAGGACTTACGCAGTGTATAAATGTGTTATTTTATATAGATTTTTGGTTAATTACGTAACCCCTGACTTTCTGAAGTTTTTCAAATCAGTTTAGACCCGACTACTGCCTTCGGTGCTACAAAATTACCTATCTTTTTCTTGGCGTCCTTCTCAGGAGCGCTTTATTTAATTCGGTACTCTACCCTACGGGAACACAAGAGCGGCGAACGGGCGGGATAGGAGTATTCCCAGCATAGGCAATTCTCAAGTTAGTAACTTTGAACCAGAGCGTTTCTTAATAGCAAAAGTAGTTTAACCTCTTTTCAGGAATATTAGATGAATGTGATGTAGGAAAAAACAAGTAATACATTCTGAATCACTTAGTCAAAGACAAATGATGAAGTTTGAATCACGAATTGAACTTAAGTAGTCTTAACTCAAGACAACAAAGGAATACAAAACAATGCAAGGTACAAAAATGTCCTTCAAAACTATCAGCTTATCTGTGTCTATCTTTGCTGCCTCTGCTATTGGATTGCTGGGTAGTACTACTGTACAAGCACAGAATAAGGCAGTTCAAAGACCTACAATTGCCACAGTTAAAAGCATAGTAAATGGTGACATCATGTGCTATGTCAACTTAGTAGATAACAAAGGAAAACAGTATAACAGTGTCGGTGCATCGTTTGAGTTGTGTGCAAATGAAAAAACTTTTTTAAACAAGAAAGTACGGCTATCCTATAACCGAGTTTCGGTAAACGATTGCCAAAGCGCTGAGCCTTGCGGTAAATCTCGATTAGAGACTTTAATTACCAAAATGCAGATTATCCGATAAGTGTAAGCGCACTAAAAACTATTAAAAACAGCATAGATATTTGATTTACAAGCTGAGTTTTATATTAATTTGAAAAAATAGTAATTTTTTCTGAAAATCACTTATCAAGCTAAAAAATACTATCTTTTTCTTAAAAAATAACTACATAAACGAGAAAATCATGTATAGATTGTTCAAGAAGCGATTGACTGCTTTAGGACTTTTATTGGCTACTTCTGTTGGTGGTTATACTCTTTTCCAAACACCAGTGAGTGCTAGCAACCTAGAAAAAAATATTCAAGAGCTAGCTTTAAGAAATCTCCCTACCGCTGAGGATACTAAAACTATACCTTTAACAATTAACGACACACAACCCACGACACTTCTATTAGCAAAATCTTCTCAAAATTACGTCGGTACATGGTCGAATGGTCGAGGAGAAACTCTGTTAATTAATCCAAATACCATAAAGTTCGGTAACGATAAAAAGGTTAGTTACAAAAATGTAACTAGAGCTACTGATGGAACTTACTTTGAAATTCAAATCACTAGTTCTGGAAAAATAAACTTTTTTCAAAAATTTCTTTCTTTGAAAATTGAGGGAAAACAGATGACAATGACAGGCTACAACTCATACAGAGATATGAACTTGGCGCAAAACCAAGGCTTACAGGTAACCTGGTATCGTGATTAATCACTTCCTTTGCTGACAGTGTCAGCCAAATTCCCTTTTATCTGCTTCTTTGATTGTTACCGCGAAGCAGTACAGTAGTTGGAGAATTTCTGTTTAGCACACGTATATAGATATCTATCAAATCTCTAGAAAATTGGCTTTTGTAAGAAACTCCATGAGCAAAAGCTCACAAAGAAAAATAAAAATAGGCTTTCAATGAAACTTTATTATTTATTGGTAAATAAATTATCAATATATATGTTATGGTTTGTATAGGAATCAAAAAAAGCAAAAGCACAAAAAGACTTCAATAAAAAATTGAGGTAAGTTGAATATAGTTTATTTGCTTTGGTCAATCCACTTCAATTCGCTACAGCTTTTAATAAAGGGATAAAGCCAGATGAAGCAGGATAGTGACCTTTGTAACAACTTCAAGTTAATCAGAACTCGTCTGGTTATGAGCCTACAAGAGTTGGCTAACTGAGCTAGCTTATAATCAAGCACGGTATTTGCTCACTACCTTGGGATATTGGCAGGTTCACTCACAGTTAGAGGTTCTCGGCGGTTATGATACTAGCAAAACTGGGAACGTGGTAGCAACGATTTAGAGTGGATTGCTATTTTGGTTGGTTGTGTGGCAAAACTCTACGTAAATTAAGAACTCCTGCTGCAACCATTCTAAAGATTTGAGCTACGATTAGAGTTTTGTTGTAAAAACTGGCGATGGTCAGATACAAGTTTTCAAAGCTTCGTTATCGATAGATATAGAGTTTCCCTACATCAACTCCAAGCACGCTTACTCTACCCTATGGGAAGCAAGCTACAGATAGCGTCACTTCGTTTGGAGAAATCATCTATCTGATACCAAGTTGCGTTCATACATCTTACCCTCTCTCCTTTGTGTCCCTTGTCCCAACAACTGGCTGATATCTTTGAACGCAATTCCCTATGACTGCGCGTCTGGTGACATTTGCACTATCCGCCAAAACGCCAGAATTCATCTGAAATCGACGAACGACTCGTAGCGGTTTGACGAGATCTAAATCGAATAGGACTTACGCATTCTCATCTTTTTATCTGCGTTAGCAGCCGCTTTGCGGTTCAATAAATTGAGCTTTTTGGCAATTTTGGCTGGCGTCAGTTGTGTCGAAGTCAAACGAGAGTGGAAATATATCTGCCTCAGTGTGGATTGTTTTGGCAACCCTCAAGATTGACATAAAAGCCAGACTGGGCGATCGCCCGGAACGCACTGTCCAAAGAGCGATCGCACGCAGTACCCGCAGCCCGCAGCGATGGCACAGAGTGCCCGCCTCCGGGCGATCGCTGTTGACTGTAGAACCAGATAGTCAAAGCAATTGAGCCATTGCTTATTAGTCATTGTTCAGGAAAAAGGACTCATGACTAATAATCAACACAAACTTATCAACACTTGCATATGTTCTGGATTGTAACTGTTTTTGGGGTGGTTCGTTCGCCTCCAGTAGGCGCTATATGCCAACGCAAGCGTGAACGTCTCACATAAACCTTCAGATCCACCAACAAAATCATTGTAGGAAAACACTAACCATGACTACTGACGAAAAAATCAGACAGATAGCTTTCTACGGTAAAGGCGGTATTGGTAAATCTACCACCTCTCAAAACACCCTTGCTGCTATGGCAGAAATAGGTCAGCGTATTTTGATTGTAGGATGCGACCCGAAAGCTGACTCTACCCGTTTGATGCTACACAGCAAAGCTCAAACCAGCGTTCTCCAATTGGCTGCTGAACGAGGCGCTGTGGAAGATATAGAACTCCATGAAGTCATGCTCACCGGCTTTCGGGACGTACGTTGTGTGGAGTCTGGCGGTCCTGAACCTGGTGTAGGTTGCGCCGGTCGCGGTATCATCACTGCCATCAACTTCTTGGAAGAAAACGGTGCATACCAAGACGTTGACTTCGTTAGCTACGACGTGTTGGGTGACGTTGTCTGCGGTGGTTTTGCTATGCCTATTCGTGAAGGCAAAGCACAAGAAATCTACATTGTTACCTCTGGTGAGATGATGGCGATGTATGCAGCTAACAATATTGCTCGCGGTGTTCTCAAATATGCTCACACTGGCGGTGTGCGCTTGGGTGGTTTGATTTGTAACAGCCGTAACGTTGACCGGGAAATCGAACTGATCGAAACCCTGGCAAAACGCTTGAACACCCAAATGATTCACTACGTACCTCGCGACAACATCGTTCAGCACGCAGAATTACGCCGGATGACTGTGAACGAGTACGCACCTGACAGCAATCAAAGTAACGAATATCGGACATTGGCTAACAAGATCATCAACAACGATAAGCTCACAATTCCCACACCCATTGAGATGGAGGAGCTAGAAGAGTTGTTGATTGAATTCGGTATCCTCGAAAGCGAAGAAAATGCTGAAAAGCTGATTGGCAAGTCCAGTGCTCAAGCAACAGTATAAAGTACTACTAAGTAAGCAATGCTCTAGGGTGGGTAGCAGGAGATCACCCTTTAATTCATAGCCAAGAAACGGGTTGGTGGGTAGGGATTGGTGGTTGATTATTGGGGATTGGGGATTAAGAAGATTCTTCCCCAGTCCCCTATTCCTAATGTCTATTCGGGGTCATTCGACTTCATTTTTACTCAGCCATGTCTGTACATGTTGCAACCCCTCGCGATCGCTGTTATAACGAGGGCTCCAGCCAAGCTGCTGCCGGATTGAGTCATTTTTAACTACGCTAGAAAATTTAAAGGGGAATATGTCCTGGTCGTTTTCTAGCCAGCGTGAAGGCAAAGTTAGCAAGTGATAGTTGATATTGTTGGGAGACGGACTTTTTTTATCCGCCTTATATCCCCGGACTACGGCGTTGGGGATGGGGTACTACGGCTTTGATAATTTTAAGAAATTAACTATCAAAACTTTATATTTCGTTTGCTACACTTATATAAGCAAACATTAAGTTTGCTCCTCACACCACACCGTAGCTCTCTTGTTAGTCAATGGCAAGAGAGCTTTTTCTTGGTTAGTCATCAAGTTTGCTCATGCATTAACTGACAAAAAAGGAATATTCTCAGCCAATGCATCGTTAACGGTAATACCCTGTTTTTTTGCCCAAAACTGAGTTAAAAAGTGAATTTGCCTCAAACCGACGATTAAATTCAATCCTGGTATAAACAGCCACCAAACCACTAACGGTTCTTTCATTCCTGCTTGGCGGTAGAGTTCGTTGACTGTTTTGTACAACTTGAACTGAACGATGTAAATCCAAACGATACCCAGCAAGGAAAACCAGCCAAACCATCCTGGAACATCTGGATCGAAGATCCGCAAGGCTTGGGGAACTGTTACCCCCAAGACAAACGGCGCTAGCGAAAGGGTTCCTGACCAACCATAGCCGTTATAGCGCCGTAATTCCTCTTGGATAATCCATTTATACCACCCGTAATACAGCATCAAAGTGACTACAGATAAAAGAATGACTCGCCATAGAGGACGAGGTTGACCGAATGGTTGACTGGACATACTTACGCCTGAGATGTCAAAGTAT
Source organism: Scytonema sp. PCC 10023 (assembly GCF_963920835.1). Classification (NCBI taxonomy): domain Bacteria; kingdom Bacillati; phylum Cyanobacteriota; class Cyanophyceae; order Nostocales; family Scytonemataceae; genus Scytonema; species Scytonema sp. PCC 10023. The sequence goes on along the minus strand of NZ_CAWUDP010000001.1, from coordinate 117,601 downwards.
TGTTCTTAACATTTCTTAATGTATAACAACTTTGACAACCCAGGTAAGATGATCTAACTACCTTGCTGCTGTGGAATCTGTGGCACTTGTTCGGTAAGCTTTTCCTGATCTTTACGGCGTTTTCTGGCGTAAAGCTGAATAGTCGCCGCCATCGCGATCACCAAGCCAACAATGCCCCAAACCGTGATATCTGTGGGTAAATTATTCTTGAACACAGCCAGCAACACAATGACTATCAACATCACAGTTGGCGCTTCATTTAACGCCCGTAACTGCTGACTATTCCATTTGCACTTGTCTTCTGCCAACTGCTTCATCAGACGCTTGCAGTAATGATGATAGCCAATTAAAAGGACAACAAATCCTAGTTTGACGTGCAGCCATCCTTCTTTAAGAACGTCTGGTTCCGTAGTCAATAAACCAATTGCCATTGCTACCGTCACCAGCATCCCTGGAGTTGTGATAATACTGTACAGACGCTTTTCCATTATTTGATACTGATTTTTCAGTATTGTGCGTGCTGGTTCCGGTTCTTGGTTAGCTTCAGCGTGATAGATAAAAAGACGCACTAGGTAGAACAAACCAGCAAACCAAACGACTATACCAACAATGTGAAAAGCTTTAAACCAGGAATAAGCCATGAATATTTTTCTCCATTAATGGAATTTCGCCGCAAGTTAAGTAACACAACAGCGCTATAGAAATCCTATCTGATCCATGAAACTGAACTTGAGTTATTTAATGAAGCGCAAAATAGATGGCGGACAAAATGCCCACCCTACAGACACAAGAATCTTAAGAATATATAAAGGATATTTGAATTTTGAATTCCAATTGCTATCATTCTTACCAAAAAAGAACTCAGAACCCAGTTGTCAGAACTCAGAATAAAAAACGCCTATACGCCCTTCGGTATAAGTTCTCCACAACTGGATGGAGAGTATTCATATAAAGGCTAATGTATTTCTTCATCGAGAAAAAAGAATTTTTTCTTGCCAAATAGAACATATTTTCTTTGTGGAAACCCAACTGTGTTCTGTGTTCTGCGTTCTGTGTTCTTCTTAACTTACATCTTTGACACGAACAAAAGGCAACAGGTCTTCAAGAATTGTTTCGTGGTAGTGTTCTTGGGGATAATGCCCAACGTTGTTAAGTTTAATTAAATCTCCAAGTGCTAAGGGATTTACAAAATCTTGCGCTATTTTTAGCGGTAGCCAAGGGTCTATCATTCCCCACAAAATTAAAATTTGTTGTTGCCATTTTTGAAAACCAGATTCGATTTCTGTCATTGCTGACGGCAACTGTAGATTACGGATAGTTGCTAGAAGACTTCTTCCAGCAGCAGAACTTTTCAAAAAGGGTTTACGATAAATATCTAAATCCTTATCTGTAATGACGTAACGAGAACCACCTTCTAGAGTCCGGTCAACAAGTAAGGGGTCTTGGGTAATCATTTCACCTGCCAAAGGTAATCCCATTTGTTGAATTTTCCAGGGTAACTTTGCTTGGCTAGAAATTGGTGTATTGAGTATAGCGATGTTGGCAATTTGTTCTGGATGACGCAAGGCATATTGTAAACCGACAGAACCTAAAAAGCCTTGCACAACTAAAGAAAAACGTTCAAGTTCTATGGATTTTAGAAACTCTTCTAAAGCCGTAATAAACGCATCAGGTGTGTAAGCGAAATCTCTTTTTTCTGGCTTGGAAGAAAAGCCAAAGCCAATCCAATCAGGCGCTATTGCTCTTGTCCCTTGCTTTGCCAAAGCTGGCAAAAAGTTGCGCCAACTGTAACTTTGTGATGGTAAACCATGCAGCAGTAACACAGGGAGTAAATCAGTTCTACCAATAGGTGAAGATTCACGGTAAAACCATTCTAATGACCCAACTTGAATTTTATTTTCTGTTATTGACATTTGAATGAAAAGCTTCACGCAAAGGCGCAAAGACGCAAAGATAAAAAGGTAGTTTGTTATTTTCACAGCTTGCACCAGCACAGTGACCCACCCCCTCCCCATGCATGGGAAGGGGGTTTGGGAGTAGGGTCGTCATGTTGTTACAGATGTGAGTTATTTAGATTCGTAAGAGATAATCATCTCACGAATCGCGTCAGCTGTTGCAGGCGCTAGTAAAACGCCGTTGCGATAATGTCCAGTAGCAAGCAGGATGTTATTATATCCAGGCAATTTACCAATTACTGGTGCTGGGCGTCCTTCAGGGCGGGGACGTAACCCTGACCAAGTACGGATAGTCGTTGCTTTGGCTAAGTCTGGGCAAAAGGCGATCGCTTGTTGTCTAACAGACTCCAGCAGTTCTTTGTTGGGTGGTATTTCATCTTTGTTGCTAGGAAATTCAACAGTGGCACCTATCCAGTAATCTCCAGCACCTACGGGGACAATATGGACATCATTACCAGTGATCACAGGTTGGAATTCGGGATTTCCCAAAGAATACCCCAAGCGGAGGTGCAAAGCTTGCCCAAGGACAGGGCGGATATCAATCATTTGCTGTAATTGTGCTGTGAGCAAAGATGAACCCAGCCCAGCCGCCACAACAAACCAATCAGCGGTAATTTTTCCCTCTGTTGTCTCAAGTTGGTAGCAATATTTTTCAGCACCTCCTCCCCGTTCATGCGAAGGGGACAGGGAGTGGGGTTCTGTATCCCCTCCCCTTGAAAGAGGAGGGGGTAGGGGGTGGGGTTCTATACCCAAAACCTGAACGCCAAATTTGAAACTAACGCCGTGATGCTGTGCAGCGTCAACTAAAGCTAATGTGAGTGCTGTCGGGTCAACTTGGCGATCGCACTTCGAGTAAACACCGCCCACAATCTTATCGTTATCAACCTGAGGACAAATTTGCTTAAGTTTAGCACTATCCCAAATTTCCAAGGAAAAACCTTGAGATTGACGGATTTCTTGCAGCTTTTCCCATTGTGAGATTTCCCCATCTCCTTTTTCTAAAGAGGATATCGAGGGTTCAGGGAGTAACATGAGAATTCCCTGGCGGTTGAAGAGAATTTTACGACCTGTGATGGCTTCCAGTTCCGGGATAAGAGTTTCATAACGCTGGATGCTTGTTTGTCGCATCTGCCAAGCCTTACCCTTGGTTTTTTGGCTGATGATACCCATCAAAACACCCAGTGCTGCCCCTGTCGAGGCAAGGGCGGGCGGTTGTTGGTCAACAACTGTGATTTCTAGCCCTTTTACCTTGCTGAGTTCGTAAGCAATTGTTGCCCCAACCACACCGCAACCGATAATAACTACATGACTCATTGTTTGTGCTAGTGAACACAGAGAAGATGAGGAGATGAATTGATGGGGAGATGGGAAGTGGGGAAAGACAAATTCATCTTTTAATCTCCCTCATCTCCCTCATCTCCCTCATCTCCCTCATCTCCTCACCCTATCACGCTTCGCTTTCTTCTGACTGGCTGCTTGTTTTAGGAACCAGTTGTAGGAATTTGTCAATATCTGCGAAAGCAGCGACGGAGTTATTCAAGGCACTATTCGTGTTACCCACATCAGCAGCTTGGTCGATTTTAATCAGGTGATCCAATAAATCACGCACTAACTCACGCCCTGCTGCTTGGTCTTTAGGGAGCAGATTGGATGTGATGTAGTTCATCGACAGCCTGGCTTCTGCCATAGGACCGTGTGTGAAGTTTCTGACCTTGATCCACTGTCTGGTTTGGATCAGGTTTTGCACTTCTTGTGAGCGATCGCGTACAGCCTGAATTTCAGGAGTATATTCCTGAATTTTCACGACTTGAGCTTGTGTGTACGTTGGAGGTGGTGTTGCGACGCTAGGACCGCCACAACTAATGAGAAATGTTGCCAACAATACCAGAATCAATGACAAAATTGAGCGTTGACGCGGCATAAGCTGAACTTATTTACTTGCCAATTATCAGTGTCATTTTAGATCGCTAGGGTATTTTCTCGTGCTTGCTAGCGAGGGATTTTGCTGAAAATCCTCTATCTTCACGTAATCTTTTGCCTCGAAGGCATATTTTCAGTATCTTTTCTCAAAATATTAAGTACAATTACTTAATATAGCCATACCAGTTTCAAAACTGCTGAATTAGGATTTTTGGACTCGTGGTCTATCGCATTAATTCTAATGGGTTACAAGATCCCCGACTTCTTTAAGAAGTCGGGGATCTAAACCCTACGACATATCAAAATTAATGACATAAACTACTAGTTGCTAAATTAAATAAGTATTGATAATCTAAAACACTAATATATCAAGCCTTCTGGCGGTTTTTCTGTGGTCACATAAAGTAAGCCGAAACAATATAGGAGCATTTTTCGTGAACGCATCTGAGATGGCAACAAACCTTGAATTCGCCAGCAAGATTGCTACCGTAGTAAATTTATTCAAATTTGAGTTTCCAGATGCCAGATCGGATCTCAAACCTTGGAAAAATGACCCGCAAACCAGGGAGTTAGTCGATCCAGATTCTATAGACATAGGTTTTCACTTTCCTGGTATCAGTAAATCCTGGCAAAGCCGCAGTATATTAATTCAAATCCGTTTTTATCAAGACCCCTTAAACGGTTCACGTCGTGCAATAGGTGTGGAAGCCGCTGGGTTCAACCATCTTGGTGAACAGTGGCGGCTTTCTACGGTGGAAAACTGGAATTTTGTTGGTGCATCTGAACCTTCCCCACAGATAGGGGAAAAGCTTAAACAGTTTTGTCAGCAGACACTAGAAATTTTTAACTTTACCCGGTAGAAGTCCCGCACTGTATTCTTTCTTAGGAATCAGTGCCGGGATGAATAACGGCAACATTTGCGAATAGTCCTCCAATCAATGTTTGGCGCAGCCAGACGAAATTGGAGGACATATGAGTATTTGTTACTCAGGTCGTGATTGAGATTCAACATATTTCTTCAACGTTTCGACCGTTACCCCACCACACGAAGCAATGAAGTATGAACCACTCCAAAATACATCTTTCCAATAATACTGACTAAGATGCTCTGCGAATTCTTTTCTTAGATACCTGCTAGTAACTGACTTCAAATTATTAATAAATTTTGGCAAGTCGGTTTGTGGAGTATACCTAAATAGTAGATGGATGTGGTCAGTTTCGCCATTAAACTCTATTACTTCACAATCCCACTTTGAAAGCAATTCTTTGAGAATATCAGCTAACCTTACTAGCATTTCATCTGTAAACACCTTTTTTCTATATTTTGTCACTAACACTAAATGCGCTTTTAGGTCTGAAAGCCCTCTGGCACGGGACAAATATTTTTCTGTCATTCTTGACACTCATTCAATTTTTCCCTACTATCAATCATAGTTAATGATAACACTGATACTCAACGAGGGGGTGAGATAGGGTTGAGAGTAAGCTACCAGTACCGGATTAAGCCTAACACTGAACAAAAGGATAGGTTAAATCATGTTAGAAGATTATGCCAGTATCTTTATAACAGGATGTTGGGAGATAAATTGGATTGGTGGGAAAACAATCGTTGTCCAGTAGATAGCTGTTCAATCATCTCTTGTCCACTCCCAAAACTTAGAGTTAATCCTAACTACAATACTCATCAAGACTTACTACCCTTTCTCAAAGAGGACTTAATTCTTGTTGAATGGTCAGGAGAATTACTAGACCTTAGTGATGTTTACTCTCAAGTTTTACAAGACACTGTTAAACGGGTTCATTTAGGTTTTGACCGTTACATCAAAGGTGATAAAAATGGTAAACGAAGTGGTAAGCCCAGGTTCAAATCAGAATCAAGCTTCAAATCATTCACTTATCCACAAGCCTTAGATAGTTGGATTAAAGGAAATTTTATTAAACTCCCTAAGATAGGGGAAGTAGAAATAATTCTTCACCGTTCATTACCCTCCGGTTTCAAGGTCAAAACTTGTATTGTTTCCAAGAAAGCAGATGGTTGGTACATAACACTATCATTGGAAGACAGGAAAGTACCATTACTTCCGTCTATAGAAATTGTTCCAACTGTTAAGAATTCCAATGGTTTAGATGCGGTACTAGATGGAGACGCTTTTATTGCCACTTCCGAAGGGGAACTGCTACCATCAGTAAAAGCATTCCGCAAAAACCAAGAGAAACTAGCAAAAATATCTAAAAAGAAGTCAACCAAGAAAAAAGGGTCTGCTAAAAGACGTAAGCTAGCAAGTCAGGAAGCTAAGTTACATCAGAAAATAGCACGTTCTCGTAAAGACCATCACTTCAAAACAAGTCATCAGTTAACAATAACTGGTAAAAAAGTCTTCTTTGTAGAAGACTTGGACTTAAAGAATCTTACCTTACGGAACAAAGCAAAACAAGATGAAAACGGTAAGTTCTTACCAAATCATCAAGCCCAAAAAAGCGGGTTAAATAAAAGTTTCTTGGATGCTGGGTTCGGTCAGTTTGTTGATATCCTATCTTACATAGCCGAGAAAGCTGGGGGACAGGTTATCAAGGTGAAACCAAACTACACGAGCCAGATTTGTTGCAATTGTGATGCCTATGCACCGAAAGAACTATCAGATAGGATTCACGATTGTAAAGCGTGTGATGTTGGCATTATAAACCGTGATATCAACGCGGCAGTCAACATAAAACGAGTTGGATTGGGAGTTTTTCCAACTATAAAAAGCCGGAGGGGGAAATTGGTGATAGAATCTTCGGGTTCTATGAGTACCCTCAAGGAAATTCGGGAGTTTACCCGAAGCCTATATCATACTGCTTGCAGTTGATGTAGGTACTTCACCTCTGATTCGGTAACTGTCACCGATGATAATTCTGAATCATAATGCATCGTTTTTAGCTGTCTTGCAGCTATCGTCAACACAATACACAGATTTATAGGTACTGGAACGCTTACCAAAAATGGTGTAACGGTTATCGCGGATTTGTTCGTAAACCTGGTCGCCGATCCACTTGACCCCAGGTAAAGCACGATATGCATCCACAAATACACTCCCCAAAGGTAACAGCCGTCCAATTTCCTCAGCCGCCGCACTGCCTTGCCAGCGTCTTTCTGGTGCATCCGCATCAATGAGAATCATACCAAGCTCACAATCTTGGGGTGTAATTCCCCACTGTTTGAGAGTTGCCTCATCTTGCATGGGGGCGTAGCGAAACAGTTGTCCTTGGTCAAGATTCTCCAGCAATTGCACGCTGGTGACACAGAGATTACAATTCCCGTCGTAGATAACAAAGTAACTCATCGAAGTCGCAAATTATTTTGAACGCTTAGTGTGTTAACATTTTAAACATTAAACATTTTGCTTTTAAAGACAACTATCCAGGGTGTCAAAAAAGCCAGCAAAGGTTAAAGCTTAAAAGCGATCGTTTCTGGGGTGAGAGCGATGCCAACACAGGAAATCATAAATATTGATTTTACTCAGGAAGATGCCTGTTCAGAAATTCTTCCGCGATCGCCCCTTGCGTCCAGTTACCATGCTAACTGGGATGGTATCCGCTTAGATCATCATCAACAGCCAGCTTTTGAGACACCAGAACATACTCCTCAACAGCACGTCATTGGTGTCAGCCTGACAAAACAGGCTGTTAAGGCAGAACGGGTGTTGAATGGACACGTTCAGCATGAGTGTATCAAATATGGCGATGTTGCAGTCGTTCCAGCAAACAGTTATCACAAAAGCAGTTGGGAGTTAGAATCTGAATTTTTAGTCCTGAGTTTAGAGAAACCTTTATTTGCCCGTGCTGCCTACGATTCAGTCGATTTGCAACAGATGGAGATTATACCACATTTTGCTGCCGCAGACCCGCTGATTCAGCAAATAGGACTGGCGCTACACTCAGAACTGGAATCAGATGGCAAAGGTAGCCGTGTCTACATCGAATCTCTTGCGACGACGCTCTGCATTCATTTACTCAAGCACTATTCTGCACCTTCCACTAAGATTGGCAGACATTCCGATTCTGAAGGGCTTTCGCGTTTGAAGTTGCAGCAAACAATTGATTATATCAATCAAAACTTAGAAAAAGATTTAGGCTTGGCTGAAATTGCCACTGCTGTGGGGATGAGTATGTATTATTTCTCACGCCTATTTAAACAATCAACTGGTTTTTCGCCGCATCAATACGTGATGAATTGCAGAATAGAGAGAGCGAAAAGGTTATTGGCTAAAACAGAAGAAGCGATAGACCAAATCTGCGAGCAAGTAGGTTTTCAGAGTCAAAGCCACTTCACAAACGTCTTTCGTAAACTCATAGGTACAACACCTAACGCTTATAGAAAACAGGTAAAAATTTAGCTTTAATCACTTTTGGATGATGTGTTAGTGCTAGTTAACGCAGGATGAGCATTGCCTATACAATCCTCCGGAATCCTTTTCTAATCTGCGTTTCGAGTAACGAGCGTTGTAGATTGGCTCTTGTGCGTAGAACGTTACGACCAGCACAGCGCGGTGATTGTTTCGCGAATTATGTAGATGACGTTCTCAACACACAGATTTAGATACTAAAGTAGGCATCAATTTATACCTTAAAAACAGAAATACCTCTATTTTTTGAGGAGCGAAGGCACACAGTTGATGTGTTCTATCATAAGAAATAACTGATGTAAATGTGTCAATTTCGACTTTCTATATACCATGTGTTAACTCACTCAGAAACTGGCAACAAAAAACAATTTTCTATTGCCGGTTTTGGAAAGTATTTCAGTTTAGAGTCGCCTCTAATCCAAGCAATTATTAGGGCTAATTAATTTTTTAGCTTCAGTGCCCCTTAAATAGTCTTCTAATAAGCTGAAATGCTCTTCTCAAGGAGCTTTCTGTATCTAGTTCTACCTCATAAGACAGAATTCCAGGGATAAGAGGCAGAGCTAACTTTACCTTAGCGGCTGCGGGTTTTCCCGATTCGTTAAGTTTATCTCGAATTTCCAGTAATAACCGCATAAACTCATCAGGATAGTTCATACTAGGCTTTTTCTCAATCATTTCAAGTTCCCGCACTACCTCAGTAATGGCATTACGTGCATTAAGTTCTGCAATTACATGGGAGTGCGCCTCTTGTGACAAAAGCTGCCAATACTTAGCCTCATATTTACGAAGTTCTGGTATGATTTCTTCTCGAATTCTCTGCTCTATAGAAATTTTTGCAAAGATATCATCAACGATAGCAAGGCGTTTTTCTGCCTTAGTGAGAATTTCATACCGTAAATCCAAGATTTCATCTATGTCAATTAATCTTGTGGACATTGCTGTTTTCCCTCCCAATTCCTGTCAAGTACTTCTCAGCAAACTACCGTAAGATTCGACAAATTAAAGATGGAATTAGCCCAATCCCTGGCATGTAAAAGCAGCCCAATAATAAGGGTTTGCAAAAATTCGCTTTCTACTATGGTGTTTAGAAAAATAATTTTGTAAAAAAGTCTCTAGTCTGTTATCTAAAGATAAGTTCCTTTCTTGAATCCACTGCCTTAGTTGAGATATAGTGACATCTCGGAGCCAAATCTGAGCTTGGCCAAGTGCCATAGCTATTGATGAGAACTTTTGAAGATTTTCATAAAACTTAATCATCAAGAATGCAGTGGACATATCTTCCACTGCCCAAAGGCTACTAACGACACTAGGACTGCCCGCATAAAGAAAGCCACTGGGCAGACCAATGTACTCATCGCTTACGGAGTTAAAATCAACTAGTCCTGTCTCACAAGCAGAAAGTGTGACTAAACGACATTGATCAAGATTCAGGCTTAAGATATCTTCCAAAGTCAGGCATTTAGATAGATCAATAACATTATTATATTTAGCTTGTTGAACTTCTCTGGGCACAAAAACTTGATTTGAGTTCTTATTGCGCTGAGAGTCTGGAAGGATTGCATCTGCCAGGATTAGAGCAGAGTTAGGCGGTGATTCTAGATTAAAATAGCCATGACATGCAAAGTGAATGCAGTGAACCGAACTTAGTTGCTGAGTAAAGATTGCGTCCTTAGTTGCGGCTTCGTGGACTAAAACTGCATTAGGGTGAAAATGCTGTTGGATAGACTCTACCTCAACATCACTAAAAATTAGGTCTGATGTAGGATTTTGTACTGCCAGGAAATTGCTGAAGTTTGGGCGCTGGCGCTTCTGGGCTAGTTGCAGTAGTTGGCAACTAGGAGCATAGCTAACTCCTTGGGAAAATCGATCTAACAAGTAGAAGGGTTCGGAAACTGTAGCAGAATCTTCATCGTAATTTGCCCATTCCAATTGTCTATCACTTATCGGCAAAGTATGTAGGGGAAATAGATGCAGGAAGCGATGGGGGATGAGAATGAGTTTTTGGCACTCCGCTGGAATCAGGGAGACGAGATGGTTGAGGTGTAGAATCTCCGAAAGTTCACGCAGATAAACACTTAGTTTATCCTGCCATTGTCTTTTATCGCTGTAGTAAGTTGTAAAATAGGTACTTGTCCAATCTACCAAAGCTTGCTGGTCTTCCAGAGAGGATTCCCAGACAATAGGGGTCTGTGTTTCTGATGTGACGATAAAAGTTAGTAGCTTTTCACCTGTGGCATACCATTCCAATAGAACGGTTTGCTTATCTAATGTTGTTTGGAATTGGTCGAATTTGAAACCATAACCGATGGGCAAGTAGCTGTCTTGCAGTTCATTGCGCTTCTGTCGCAACTGTTGGAGATGTTGCCCTAAAACAGTTGGATTCTCTACTCTGCCTGTTTGAAGTTGGTTTTGACCTATGGTGATTTCCTCTTGAAGTTGTTCTATTTGATTGACAACTTCTGGGGGGAAGACGGTTTTAAGGTCACGGTTGAGGATAAGTTCAACTAAGCTACGGGTTTTACTACGCTCTACATATTCAATAGCAGCGGTAAGATTGCCTAATTCTAAGCAAACTTCCACTATCTGTTGATAGAGATTATTCCATTCTCCAGCCAGTTTTTGTTTAACTTCATCACCAGAAACAATCTCAGCCTTTAAGGATTCTACAATGCCAATAGCTGTAGCAAAACTATTGTAGGCGTTGAGCAACTGTTGAGCATTTTGATAGAGGTGACCAAGCTTAAGTAAAGTTTCTGCACAGTATTGAGGAAATGCTTCACGAGTGTAGATTTGTAAAGCACTTACATAGCAAATAATTGCTCGTTCCAGATTTTCAGTCCTATCCCCGTAGATGCGCTCTCTGTAAGCAAAACCCAGATTACTTTGAGTTGCAGCCCATTGTTCTGGAAATGCTTCACGAGTGTAAACCTGTAAAGCGTTTATGCAGCAGGCAAGAGCTTGCTCTAAATTTTCTGCTCTGTCTCCGTAGATACGTTCACCATAAGCAACTGCCAGATTACTTTGAGTTGCAGCCCATTGTACTGGCAATGCTTCCCGAGTGCGTACTTCAAGAGCTGCCTGGTAAGCTTGGATGGACACTTCCAGGTTTTCTGCTCTTTCTCCAAAGATCCGCTCCCGGTAAGCAACTGCTAGATTGTTTTGGATCATTGCCCATTCTTGGGGAAATGCCTCACGAGTATAAACCTGTAGGGCGTTAATATATAAAGCGATAGCTTGTTCGAGATTTTCAGCCTTATTTCCAAAAATACGGTTGCTGTAGATGATACCTAGATTACTTTGAGTCGCAGCCCAATCTTCTGGTAGATCCTCTCTAGCGCGGACTTTCAGAGCCATTTGGTAAGCCCGGAGTGCTATTTCCAAATTTTGGGCTTTATCCCCATAAATACGGTTGCTATAGGCAGCCCCTAGATTATTTTGGGTTTTTGCCCATTCTTCGGGTATTGTCTCAGAAGTGTATACACGTAAAGCTTGTTGATAACAGCTAATAGCTTGTTCTAGATTTTCAGCCTTGTTACCGCAAATACGTTCACTGTAAGCATTTGCCAGATTGTTTTGAATAGCAGCCCATTCCTGTGGGAATGCCTCTAAGGAAAATATTTGTAAAGCATTTGTGTAACAAGCAATAGATATTTCCAGATTTTCGGCTCTATTCCCATAAATACGATTTTTATAGATAGTACCTAAGTTATTTTGGATTATGCCCCAATCTACTGGAAATACCTCATGAGTAAAAATGGTGGCAGCGACTTTACTGCTAGCAAGGGCAATCTCCAATTTGCTAGCTCTGTCACCTAAAGGAAACTCTCGTATCAGGTTGCTGAAATTTCCAATAACTGCTGCGATACTCTGCGCCTTTTCTGGTTCTACTTGAGACAGAGTGTCCGTTACGACTCGATCTAATAACTGAGCGAAATCATCATTCAGCTTGTCCAAATTTGCTGCTAGTAACGGGTATACCACCTGCGGCTCGCTATTGCTTTCTGATATCGCCTGATATAGCTTGTCTAAAAAAATCAGGTTTTCTTCCTGTTTAGTTGTTGATAACGCCTCGCCTTTACCTACTGTCCTATCCGTAATTTTTCTTGGAGATTGGAGTGTCTGTTTAATTAGATGAGCCGTAGCGATTAGAAAATCAGCAGAATCTTGATCGCCCTTGTCTTTAAACTCATCTGCCACCTGTGCCATTATTTTCACTAAACCAGCATCAACTAGCTGCCAGTTGGCGTTCAAAATTAAACTTTCCTCACCACTGGAACAGACCAACAACTCGTTAATCAGATTTAGATAAGCATCCAGGCGTTTTTCATTCATATTGTTTTTAAGGCTAAGTCCTTATTTCATGCAGTCAGCACACTCTTTTGATATACCCCCTTTTAAAAAATGGATAATCCTCCGTTAGTTCATAATACTAAGTTTAGGTGGTGAAGCAGCAAAGCTCGAAGAGTTGCTCCTCTATGAATCTTCATTAGATTCCTGATATACGTATTATCCTCGCTGTAGTTCGATCATGATTGCAAGTACTCCCGGATTTTAGGCGCAAATTCTTGAAGACAACGGTCGTGAAAGCGAGCAGTTGCTTTTAGTTGAGTTCCAAAATATTCCGCAATTTCCTGCCAGTTATAGCCGTAGATCCTGCGTAGCGCTATTGCTTGAAAGTTTGCTTTTGGGCGCTTTCGCATATGTTTCTGCCTGAAGATTTTATCAGGGTCTTCTTTGATACAGTCAATAATCTGTTGAGATAGTAAAGGACTTTCTAAACTTTGGTAAACCTCGGACAAACTTCCCGACTTATCGGTGTCATCGAACTGAGAATCCGGGTAAAAAGTATCAAATGATATAAGAGTTAGAAAATTCTTTTTTCCCTGGCTGACATAGGAAAACTTACTTTGGTATTCTTTTGCAGCATCCTTCTGTCTGAAGGATATACTTTTCTTAACAAAATGGGAGATTTTTCCTTTTTGGGGATCAAATTCTCCTGCTTGAATCTTCTTAATCAATCTCAAACCGATATCTTGGATTGCTGTATCAGTAACTTCCCTGTGCCCCTCCTTTGGTAACTTATGCTTGTTGGAAGATACTTTCAGCCAGTCCGGTTGTGAAATAGCTGAAATTAGTCTCTCTAGATTTTGCTGTTGCTCATGGCTTCCAGAGGCATCCCGTTGAGCTTCTAGACCCAATCTATCTATTTCATTGTCCCGCTCTGCTGAGGTAGTAGGTTTTGTTTTATCACTAGAGTGTTTCTCTTGGTTTGTCATCAGATTTTCCCTTAGAATTTGCTGATTGGCGAAAACAGAAGTACCCGAGCTAGAGTAGCTATTTCACTATCATGACGCAGGCAGTCCATTAAACTTAGGGAGTGAAGTTCCACCACACCCCTTGTTTACATCTCCAAAAAAAACATTGAAGTTCTACAAATGAACGAAAAATTTTGAAAGTTGATCAAAGAATAAGGTTTTCAGCCAATGTTGCTGTTGCTGGCGACCATGACCATTGGCGATCGCAGGGATATCTCTTCCCCTGTTTGGTTAAAACAGAGAAGTAAAAAGGTGAAATCTATATAGGATAAGCTTTCAGAGCCTCTATTTCCGTAGTATGCAGAATTCAAAGGCTCAATGCCCTTGAGACACATGAGAAACAGGAGCTAGGAGCATCTCCCTTAGCTTTCAACCACACTCAGCTTTTTGATGACAACTATTTTTTACGACGGTACTAATCTGTCACTGTAGATGAATGTTCCTGATCTTTTTTTTGGAACGTGTATAAATGTATAGACTTTACCTCTAAATGGGGAAGATATTTATTGCCTTGTTTTCATTTCCATTTTTAAGCCTGGAGAGGAAATTACTGAGACGAGTTTTTTGTACTTTCTGTAATTTTTGGAACAAGAATCTATGAAGCTCCAGGAATGAGGTAGCCACTAGGCGTTTCTATTTCTTAGATTCTTGATCACTTGATGAGCAGCGTAATCACTTATGAACAAATTAAGGTTGAACAACACAGCTTTTCTAGTAATTCAAAGCGATGCTTTATGCACATCGGTAATTCTTGTTTAGCCGACTGCAGCAACTCAGTTAGTATTACCTAATTTAAAAAAATTGTCTAGTGTCCATTAACCTAAAACCAAAATAATAAGATAGTGAGCTTCCCACTGCCAACTAATGAAGCAGCCAGGATTAAGGCGCTACATCAGTACAAAATTCTCGATACCTCTGCGGAAGAAGCATATGATGATCTTACCCGCTTAGCTGCACATATTTGCAGCACGCCAACAGCGCTCATCAGCTTGATTGATACTAACCGACAATGGTTCAAATCAAAAGTAGGTTTAAACGCATCAGAAACCCCCCGGGATGTAGCGTTTTGTGCCTACACAATTCTAGAGCCTCACCTGTTTATCGTTGGGGATGCTTGCCAGGATGCTCGCTTCTGTGACAATCCTCTGGTAACTTCAGAGCCTAAGATTCGGTTTTATGCTGGTATTCCGTTGATTACCCCAGAAAACCTAGCATTAGGCACCTTATGCGTCATTGATTACGTACCACGAAATTTGAGTGGTGCACAACAAGAAGCTTTAGGGATTCTAGGGCGACAGGTGATCACACAATTGGAGTTACGGCGGAATCTGACAGCTTTAGAAGAGACGATGATACAGCGCCAGCAATCAGAAGCAGCGCTTAGAGAAAGTGAACAACGCTATCGCCGCCTGATAGAACTTTCTCCGGAATCTATCGCTGTTTATAGTAGAGGGAAATTAGCCTACATAAATACGACTGGTGTCAAACTATTTGGTGCAGCAAATGCAGAAGAACTGATTGGTCAATCACTAGAGAATCTCATCTATTTAAATGAGCAGCAAAACCCAGAGGTGCAACTGGAACTTCTTGAGGAGAAACCAAACCAACCTGCTGTCAACGAGGGAAAGTTGGTTCGGCTTGACGGTGAGGTTATTGATGTGGAGATCACAGGAATACCCGTGACTTATCGCAGCAAAGGGGCAACGCAAGTTATCATTCGGGACATCACTGAGCGTAAACAAGCAGAGAAGGCTCTGTTACGAGCGAAGGTGGCTGAGGTTGCCAAACTTGAGCTAGAAAAAGAAATTGCCGTTCGCCAGCAGGTAGAAGAGCAATTACTGCACGCCGCCCTTCACGATACCTTGACGGGCTTACCCAACCGAGCATTTTTTATGAACCGCCTGAAGCAGGCGCTTGATCAGGCTCAATCCCAGGAGAATCATGAGCTGTTCGCAGTCCTGTTTTTGGACTTGGATCGCTTTAAAGTGATCAATGACAGCCTTGGACATCTTGTGGGCGATGAATTGTTATGCGCGATCGCCAACCAGATTAAAACCTGTCTACGTCATTCAGACACAGCGGCTCGACTTGGAGGAGACGAGTTTACAATTTTGCTAGAGAAGCTTCAGGATGTCGATGATGTCCTTTACGTTGCTAACAGGATTCAACAGGTTCTCTCATTACCCTTTATTCTCCAAGGGCAAGAGGTTTTTACGAGCGTAAGTATTGGCATCGCCCTAAGTACAACTGGGTATGATCGACCAGAAGATTTGTTGCGCGACGCCGACACAGCGATGTACCATGCTAAGTCCTTGGGTAAGGCACGTTGCGAGATATTCAATCCCAATATGTATACTCAAGCCGTAGCTAGATTACAGTTGGACACAGATCTGCGCCACGCCCTTGAGCGCCAAGAGTTTCGCGTGTATTACCAACCAATTGTGGCACTTAATACTGGTCGGATAGCTGGGTTTGAGGCTTTAGTGCGCTGGCAGCATCCAGAACGGGGTATTGTCAATCCAGCCAAGTTCATATCTGTAGCAGAAGAAACAGGATTGATTGTTCCAATTGGCTATTGGGTACTACACGAGGCTTGCCACCAACTACAAGCTTGGCAGATGCGATTTGGTGATGACGCGCCTGGAAAAATCAGTGTTAATCTCTCTGTCAAGCAGTTTTTGCAACCTAATTTGGTGCTGCAAATTGTAGACATTTTGAGGAAAACAGGTCTGAGTACTGATCGCTTAATGC
This sequence comes from Scytonema sp. PCC 10023, assembly GCF_963920835.1. Taxonomy (NCBI): domain Bacteria; kingdom Bacillati; phylum Cyanobacteriota; class Cyanophyceae; order Nostocales; family Scytonemataceae; genus Scytonema; species Scytonema sp. PCC 10023. The sequence goes on along the minus strand of NZ_CAWUDP010000001.1, from coordinate 101,275 downwards.
TAGAAATTACTGAAAGCGTCATCATGGAAAATGGAAATCAGGCGGCTACTGTACTCTCACAACTACAGGAACTTGGAATTGGGCTATCAATTGATGATTTCGGAACAGGCTATTCCTCATTAGGTCGTCTCCACCAGTTTCCCATTAGTATGTTGAAGATTGACCGTTCCTTTATCAGTGGTATGGGTGCTTTGTCAGTAGATTCAGAAATTACTGAGGCGATCGTCACTTTAGCACACAAACTTGGTATAAATGTGACAGCAGAAGGAGTTGAAACAGCAGAGCAACTGGCATTCCTTCAAGAGTTGAAATGTGAATATGCTCAGGGATATTTTTTCTCCCCACCATTGGATAGTGAAGCTGCAGCAGAGTTAATTATGGCTAAACCGCAGTAGTAGTTCCAAGACTATCAAGTCATCGCGGGAGCGTGAGAACCCCTACCTTTTAATCCGGGGATGAAACGTGACGCAGCGGGTTTTAACCCGGTGTTTCCGTTATTAGCATTAATCCTACAAAATGTGTTATTATTTTGTAGGAGGTGATGAATAGTGTTAAATTTAACTTACGAATACAAAGCCAAGCCCACTAAAGAGCAAGTTCAGCTAATTGAACACACGCTAGACGTATGTAGCAAAGTCTGGAATTTTGCTCTACGTGAACGCAAAGATTGGTTAAATTCTCGTAAGTGCCCAATTAACGCTTGTTCAATCACATCTGAATACATTATCCCAGTAGACGAGCCATACCCCAATTACAATACTCAAGCGAAATCTCTCACACTCGCCAAAAAGCAATATCCAGAGTTAAAAACTGTTAACGCTCAAGTGTTGCAACAGGTATTGAGAAAACTAGAAACTGCATTTATCGATATGAGACGCAAAGGAATGGGTTTTCCTCGTTTCAAGAATCGATACAGAATGCGTTCCTACGTTTATCCTCAGCTTGGAGAAGGGCAGATATTAAGAGGCAACCAAATTAAGTTGCCACAATTGGGATGGATGGAGTATGTGAAATCACGCGAAATTCCTGACGGCTTTAAAGCGAAACAAGTTAGGCTTGTTCGTAAAGCCTCTGGATATTTCCTGATGTTCTCGCTGGAGTGTGATGTCAATGTCCCTGATACTGTTCCTGCGGAGCATCCTGTGGGATTGGATTTGGGATTAGATAAATTTGTGGCAACTTCTGACGGTACCTTAGTTGAACGCCCTCGTTTTCTTCAGACACTACATCGCAAGCTGAAATTGCTGCAACGTAGACTCAAAAAAAAGCAAAAAGGGTCAAACAATCGTCACAAGTTAAATCGGAAGATTGCAAGACTACATCAACGCATTTCTGACACTCGCAAAGATTGGCATTTTAAGTTAGCCCATAAGCTTTGCAATAATGCAGGAATGATTTTTGTTGAAGATATCGATTTCCGTGTGTGGGCTAAAGGGATGTTCTGCAAGCATACTCTTGATGCTGGGTTTGGGCAATTTGTCGAAATCTTGCAATGGGTATGTTGGAAACGGGGGGTGTATTTTGCGAAAGTAAACAAGGACTACACATCTCAAGTTTGCCCTCAATGTGATGCCCACACGGGGAAAAAAGAACTGAAGGATAGGGTTCACACCTGTCTTGAATGCGGCTACACGACACATCGAGATGTGGCAGCCGCACAAGTGATCCGTAACAGAGGGATCAACGCGCTGGGACGCAGCGTGGAACAAAATGCCTGTGGAGACGATCTGACGGGGACTGGTGACAGTCTAGTTAAGAGTCGAAGAGACACGAAGAAGGGTTACGAGGCAGGCTGAAGCCGTGCCTCGTAACATCCTTTGAGAATCCCCGTCGCTTTAGTGCGGGGAGTACGTCAACTCAATAATCACAGGTTCGGTCAATCCCACTGCTTCCTGTCTGCCATCAGCATATTTTGCCATTTGCTGACCTCGAATTCTTACAGCTATTTTCAGGTAAATAGACCACATCTGCCGTAGGGGCACAGCATTGCTGTGCCCTTACAGTGTGGTTCAAATACGTGAAAACTGCTGTAAACCAAGCTTTTCCACTATTTCCCTTGGTAGCACAGTGCGTACCGCACCCGTGTCTACAAGTGCTTGTGTCTCATGCACACGCAACTGATTTGGGTTAAGCAGTCCTCGATTGACCAAAGCTTCATCCACTGCATTCGTAAGCTTAACCTGTACTCTGACTTCTCCGATGTCCTGACTAACCACACGCTCAGAACGATTAAAATCTAACATCATTAGCCTTGCCTGCGTAGGATTCGCCATCATCTGGTTCCCTGCTTTTTAGTTTAAGCAACAATCGAGAGCGTGGCTTGAGGAGAATTTCCGCAAAATAGTGATATTTTTAGCAACAACTGACAAGACAAGAGTAGGAGGCGATCGCTAAACTCAATTTCATCAAGTTTAAGGCTTGTTGAGCAGGACAAATTCATGCAATTTACCCTACAGCAACCAATAATCCTTATCAGCATTAACAAATAAAAGGAGAATGATTAACTATGCGCTACAAACTTTTAGGCAAAAGCGGGTTAAGAGTCTCTGAACTGTGCTTGGGAACCATGACCTTTGGTGAAGACTGGGGTTGGGGTGCATCCCAAGACGAAAGCCGCAAAGTCTTTGATGCCTTTGTGGAAGCGGGGGGAAACTTCATCGATACGGCTAACGGTTACACTGATGGCACCAGTGAGAAAATTGTTGGAGAGTTTATCGCCTCGGAACGAGAACGCTTTGTTGTTGCGACGAAGTACTCATTGCCCTTGCAGATGAATGACCACAAAGGCAACCCTAATGGCAGTGGCAATCATCGTAAAAATATGATGCAGTCGTTAGAAGGCAGTTTGAAACGGCTGAACACCGACTACATTGATTTATTTTGGTTGCACGCTTGGGATTTCATGACCCCTGTTGAGGAAGTGATGCGTGCTTTCGATGACATGGTTCGCTCAGGCAAGGTACTCTACATTGGTATCTCTGATGCACCAGCTTGGATTGTTGCACAAGCAAATACTCTCGCGCAATGTCACGGTTGGACACCGTTTGTTGCACTGCAAGTGGAGTATAGTTTGATTCAACGGACGCCAGAACGCGACTTATTACCAATGGCAAAAGCCTTTGACTTGGCTGTGACGCCGTGGTCACCTCTTGGAGGTGGTGTGCTAACTGGTAAGTACAACAAGCGCAACGGTAATAGCGAACAGGGACGAATCGAAACTACGGGAGGAAATATTTCTGAACGCCAACTCGCTATTGCTGATGTTGTGTCCCAAGTTGCACAAGAGATTGGACGCACACCTTCCCAAGTGGCGATCGCCTGGTTACGCGCACAAAGCGGCGTAGTTATCCCTATTATCGGCGCACGTAAAGAATCGCAGATTAAAGATAACTTAGCTTGTCTGGATCTCACCCTATCACCAGAACATCTGCAACGCTTAAACGAAGTGAGTCAAATTGAGCTTGGCTTCCCCCACGACTTTTTACAAAATGACACAATCCGCGATCGCCTCTACGGTGGTACATTCAGTGCTATAGACAACCATCGCAATTCGTTATGAACCGAAGAGTAAATTATTAACAAAAATTATAACTGGTTCAGCAAAAATTCCATCTGTCGGTAGAGAGTTTCCGACAGCATAGCAGTATCTGTAGACTTGTCTTGTCACGCTGATGAGAGAGGTAGAACAATGAGCGATAATCTTGCAACACGTCTGTATCCGACCCGTATTGACATTCCAGCCGAGGCGCGCAAGCAGATTGCTGGCATTCTCAACCAAACTCTAGCCGCAACATCGGATCTGAAAAGCCAAGCCAAGCAAGCGCACTGGAACGTTAAAGGCACCGACTTCTACCAGTTGCACGAATTGTTCGATGAAATTGCAGGTGAGTTAGAAGAGTACATTGATATGTTTGCTGAGCGCATCACCGCCTTAGGAGGGTATGCTTGTGGCACAGTTCGTATGGCTGCAGAGAATTCATTCCTGTCAGAATATCCTACTGATATTTTAATGGGTATGGAGCATGTAACAGCTTTAGCAGAGCGCTTTGCACCCTATGCTAAGCAGTTGCGGGAAGCCATTGACAAAACGACGGAGCTAGGCGATGCTGACACCGCTGACCTTTACACCGAAGTGTCTCGTACCATTGACAAGCGCCTGTGGTTCCTAGAAGCCCATCTGCAAGCCGCTGTCACCCAAAATGGAAATGGTAATGCAGCTAATATTAAAACTGAAGAGCAAGCTGTTGTCAGACAACCTGCTGTCAGATAAGTCTCTTGTTGCTAATAGTTAATAGCTATTAGTCATGTATTGTAGGCTAGGTTTCGTTCTTCAACCCAGCTTATCTGTTACAGTAGTTTGCATTTAAATTTTTAGATTCCCGACTTCTTGAAGAAGTCGGGAATCTGAATGTAATTTAGCAGTATCTTTTTGGTAAGTACAGCACTTTCAAGTGCGTACTTTTCATTTTATATATACATATTTTAAGATTGAGATAGTTGAAAACCAGATGCAATTAGATAAATCTAAAGAAAAAGTTTGTTTAGTGATTTTGTAAACATAGCTGTTGTAATCTGGTATTCAACCATACCTAAATTGAGTATTGATTCACGAAATTTCTTAGCTTTCAAGCAACTCCAAAATTATCATTCCTGCAGTGTAGCTACCAAAGAGAAAGTTTGTTCTGGCTGTTGTAACCAGAATTGATGAATGGTAGTCAACAAGTGTGCAGAATGTTTTTACTGCAATCAACCATCAAAATGGAGGGAAAATCTATGGCTGCTAATACCAAAACTCACCTCATTCATGATAGAAATGCACGCGGTCGTACCAAGATAGGTTGGCTCGATAGTTATCACACATTTTCCTTTGGTGGTTTTCACGATCCAGACCGCATGGGATTTCGCGCTCTACGAGTGATTAACGATGACCGTGTTGTTCCCGGCGCTGGTTTTGGGACACATGGACACCGTGATATGGAAATTTTCACCTATGTATTGGAAGGAGCAATAGAACATAAAGACAGCTTGGGAACTGGTTCAGTCATACGTCCTGGTGAAGCGCAAATCATGAGCGCTGGTACTGGCATCACGCACAGCGAATACAATCATTCTGATACTGAGCCAGTCCACTTTCTGCAAATTTGGATTCTTCCTGACAAACAAGGATTGCAACCAAGGTATGACCAAAAAGCTTTTTCCCTTGAAGAAAGGCGTGGGAAACTGCGTTTAATTGGTGCCAAAGATGGGCGTGATGGTGCTATAACCATTCATCAAGATGTGGATTTATACACATCTGTTTTACAACCAGGTGACGTTATAAATTATCAGGTCCAACCTAATCGTTATGCTTGGTTGCAAATAGCTCAAGGTATCGTAACGTTGAATGGTGAAGAACTCAGAGCAGGTGATGGGGTACAAATCAGTGGCGAAGAGCAACTTGAAATCACCACCAACATTGGTGGAGAAATCTTGCTTTTTGATTTGGCGTAAGAAACACCTGAAGAAACGAAAATTCTTGAGCAACAGTTGCTAAGTCTCAAGAATTTTCTAGAGACATAGAAACATTAATTTTGCTTCTAGGTTGAACCTAGAAGCAAAATTAATGTTTAGTAAAGGAAAGACATTGATGGCACCTCTTGCAGAAAAAGTTGCGATAGTCACCGGGGCATCACGGGGAATTGGACGAGCGATTGCGCGAAGCGCAGTGCCCTTCGGGCAATCGCCCTCAAATTAGCTAGTAACGGTGCGTCAGTTGTCGTTAACTATGCGGGTAATGCAGACAAGGCACAAGAAGTTGTTACAGAAATCGAAAAGCTTGGAGTACAAGCAGTTGCACTTCAAGCCGATGTCAGCAAAGTTGCTGATATCCAGCGACTTTTTCAGCAGACAATTGAACGTTTTGGCAAAGTCGATATTTTAGTCAATAATGCTGGTGTTATTTTCTATAAACCAATTACTGAAGTAACAGAAGAAGATTTCGACAAGATTTTTGCCATCAATGTCAAAGGGACTTATTTTGCTTGTCAACAAGCTGCACACCACTTGGCAGACGGCGGACGCATTATCAATTTTTCTTCATCAACGACGGCTATGATGCTACCTACTTATAGTGCTTATGTGGCAACTAAAGGTGCTGTCGAACAAATCACAAGAGTTCTGGCGAAAGAGTTGGGAGGACGGGAAATCACAGCCAACATCATTTCTCCTGGTCCCACCGACACAGAACTGTTCAGACAAGGCAAAACTGAAGAACAAATAAATCGTTTTGCCCAAATGGCAGCGTTAGGACGACTGGGACAAGTGCAAGATATTGCTGACGTGGTGGCGTTTCTTGCCAGTGACGAAGCGCGTTGGATCACTGGGCAAAACATCCGCGTTAACGGCGGAACAGCTTGAGATAGCAGGGGCAATTAAATCAGTTATCAGTTATCAGTTATCAGTTATCAGACGGGCGCTTTGGGGGATGCGCTCACCGCCACCAACGCATAAAGGTGCTCTTGGTGGGGGACGCGCGACCACTCGTATTTAACTGATAACTGCGGCTGGTACTGTTCACTGTTAATAGGCGCTTGTGAATCTGCCTGTGAGGGGAAGCTATAGGGCTTCAAAAGCCGCTAGTCTATCAATAGAAGCGTTGACAGCGACTTCAGCAACGATGACGACAAATCGAAGACAAATTCGGCTGAAGTTGCAACGGTGGCATTACAAGCGGTGATTGATCAAGTTGAAGATGTCTATTGCGCTAAGGAAGCACAACATACAATTGCTCAACTGAACACGAACCGCAAGCCAAGAGAAAAGCAAGTTGCTCTAATCCTACCCACTTCCGCTAAGTGATAGCATCCTTCCGATGATAGCAGTGCCTCAAACCCTCCGCCTCTCAAATCTCAAACTCAACAGGCTCAATGAAAAGGAGAATAACAGTTATGTCTCAAGCAGGTGTCACTGAATTTTTAGCAGATGCCAGAAAAGACCAAGAATTAAAACAAAAACTCAAAGCGGCAACTGATACCCAGGACTGGGTCCAAATTGCTCAAGACAGTGGTTATAACTTCACTGCCGAAGAATTGCAAACTAAACTCAACAGTCTGCCGGAAGAAGAGGTGGCAGAAATCGTTAATCCCGGTGTTGCTCCTCGTCAGCACATTGAGCCGCAATAATCTTTTGCTTTTTGGTGTCAAACCACTATTGAGATCATGCAAATACCGATAGTTGCAGCCAGATGGTAAATGCTACTTCTGTCGCCCTCGTTCGCCGCTAGGTGTTCCCGTAGAGTAGATTACCTATGAGTAATTAGTCATTGGTGATGGAAACACAGCGTAGTCGCCTATAGCAATCCTAAATCATAAGCCCTACGAGCTGCCTTCGGCTACGTCAACAACAAGATTCCCGACTTCTTAAAGAAGTCGGGAATCTAAGCGTTTATGGGCGATTGGGCAAGGAACAGTGGCATGGGTAGCGATCGCGCGGAGCGCAGCGTCCTAGAGGGCGATCGGTACGCCTCTAATTGCTTATTTGCTGGACATTGCTGGAAAATGCGTACATATAGCCATCGTTGCGGTGAATAGATTTGCAGTACTTATAGCGAACTGGGCTGATCTTGCCTTTTGGCGTTCTCATTTCAAAGACACCACTTTCTCTTACGGTTAATCGACCGACGTGAGTTCCGGCAAATTTTCCGGTAGGTAGTATAGCTTGCACCATATCACCAGTTTGAAAGCCAAAGAAGGTTTTACAACGGGTTCTATGCTTAATAGGAAACCCGTACTTATTTGTTGTACACATCTGACGGTTCCCCCACCCTTTCGCAACAATCAATAGAGGCTGAATCGTTAGGACTTGCAAGGTTTCAACAACGCCAACACAGGCAGCGTCCAACCAGTGAGTCTTGGGTAGCCCGAGACGTGTACGGTTGTATTTTGTTCTACCACCTGTTCCCGTTTCAACTGGCAACGCTGTTTCTTTTAACCTACTAAACAACGCCCATCGAGTGCTATTAACGGCTGCGGCGTCTTTAAGTGGTTGTTTCGCTTGAGCTAGTATGCGTTTCATCACGTCTAGCTTCTTCGACAAGAAATCACGAATATCTTGGTTCCCTTTTCTTTGGTTGCAATGATGGCACGCTAATGCAAGATTAGAAACCCGATTATTTCCACCTTTAGAGCGTGGGACTATATGTTCAACTTCAAGTCTAGTATCAGTTGCACCACAATAAGCACACTTCCTTCCCCATTTTTCGAGTAAATATTCCCGTACTTCGTAGCCAGCCAATTCACCCTGCTGATATTCCACTCCGGAAATCTCAGGGTTCTGCATTGCTTGAGTGTCGAATTTGACCAATTCTTGAGATATTCCAGTTATTGGTACAAACCGACGTAAGCGATGAACCCACGTCATGACATTCTCAACCCTAGATTGCAAGCTAGGCGGTAGCCATCCTGATAATCGAGTGCGGTTAAGAAATCTAGGCTTGCGATAACGAGTTTTGCGGTTACGCCGATTACGACGAATCGCACGACGTGACTCTAAGTCATTCTTGATTTGCTGTCCCCGATGTTTAACTTCCGCACCCCACACAACCTTGTTTCCTTGAATAATAGCTAGCCCAGTCGTATTAGAACCTGGGTCTATCTTTAGTTGGTGGGGCTTGATCCTGTGATTGGGTACGGCATATTTCAAAATAATCGTGAAAGGGTAGCGACGGAAGACTGCTGCCTGCCCCTGCTTGAGTAACCGTCTCACTTGTCCTGGTGGAACTGGATTGAGGGGTTGTTTGTTGGCATCTAGAACAAATACAAAGTTAGACATTTTGTCCTCTGATTACTCAGGTTAAGTTTTCCTCGTCAAGGTTATCTAAACTTGTTGTGTTAGCCGCAAGTCTTTAGCTAAATACAGATGTTTAACGACTAACGACAGAGCCGCAAGCTGGAAAGCACCCACGGGTGTCATGACTTAGATAACGTAGCTTGTACTCAGACTGGCTATCTTGTCCACTGATGTAAGCGTGTTTAGCGGATAGCTACCCAGCGACAAAACTTTTGAATCTATTAAATTGAAAGTGCATAAGATAATTTAACTGATATTTATTAAGAATACAGATGAGGCGAAGAAAAATGAACACTGCGAATGCCAGAAGCAGACCGAATTCTCGGTCGTCCTCCTGTGGAACATGCGATCGCAGAAATTTTCGATGACATAGCCCAAAATCTGCAAAACTTGGGATTTGAAGTGATTCGCAACCCTCTACCAATCACGTATGTCGATGATGCTGCAAGCAAAACCCGTTTTTGGTATTTTGCGACAGCCAATAATAGCCTAGTGCAAATTGATACGTATAATGGAAATCACGTCTGGTTACCAACATACGGTCATGGTGATTGGGCGGATCTTGCTTCCATCGATGCGGAAAATAAACGCATTTGGGAAGAATTAGGTTTTGTGGTTCATCAACTCGCCGACTTTCACCCCTTTGCACAAAACTTAGGTTCTGTGCATTGCATTAAAAAGTATCTGGAACGTGGTTAAGCTGATCAAACTACAATTTATGGAGGATTTTAATTATGGCACCAACAACTAGTAAAGAATTGCCAGTTCTAAAAAAGGGTGATACTGGTAGTAGTGTAAAATTGCTACAGAATATCTTGATTGCTCTAGATTACCTTGACAGTGATTCACCCACTACAAACTTTCAAGACCAAACAGATGAGGCGGTGAGAAACTTCCAAGAAGAAAACGACTTGAAAGTAGATGGTATCGTTGGTGCAAAAACCTGGGATAAGTTGGGTACGGTTCTCTGGGATTAAGTTGAGCTAGTTCTCAGCTGGAAAATTGAAAGGATATTAAAGCCCTCGGTGAGAACTGAGGGCTAGTCAACTGCTTCACTCTCAGGTTGAAGGCTGATAGATTTGACGTAGCTCTTCCACTAGGTCATTATTAAACCCCACAAGAACTTTCTTAAAGGGTTAACACTGCTGTGTGCGCGGTAGTGGCTAAAAAGCTTAAGCTTAACCTTGCTGAAGTTTTTTGATTAAAGCTATCATTTCTTGATGTTCCGCAGTCTGCCCATGATTAAAAAAGAGCCCAGCAGCTTTTTGTAAATCCTCATGAAGCGGATTATCAAAAGCAGCAGGACGTTTACCCTTACTTTGCAGACAGAATCGACCCTTCAATTGGCTACACCATCTTTCTCGGTAACCCGTACTTCGGTTTATAACTTGTCTTAAAAGTGAATTTGTCTAAACAATTTGCAAAAATTTACACGTTTTAGAAGAAGTAAAATGACGTTTTTCCTATTTCTGTCTCCAAGAGTGCATAAGTTGGTTTTGCTTACATTTACATAAAAATACGGCAAGAAAAGCTCTCTAAGCTTAACTTCCGTTGTTGCAAATCAGGTAAAACTTATGCACATAATCAAACTTCTGTCAATGCGTAAGTCCTATTAGATAAAAAAGGAGTATTTGACGAGCTATGGTTTATGACGTTCCAGGTCGTGCTGACCAACTTAGTGCTGACTTAGTTCAGAAATGGAATGAGGCAATTCAATCTGCCTATGGGAATTTACAACCCGATTTTGGCAGTCGCTTTTTTACCCTTGACCCCAGCACCTTGACTAACCCCATTCCAGCACCGATTAAATGGTTTGGCGATCCAGCAGAGCCTAACTTTTGTCTTGGTGCAGAAGTGGCGCGGCAATTATCTGATTGGGGTGTCCGAGGAAGACACAACCTGCATAACGAGTACTGCGAATATCGAATTATTGAGAAGGCTGATGCTACAGGTCGGATGCGACCAAAACGAGTGCAAGTCACAACTGAATTGCGCGAGTACTGGGTATCTGTTGCTAAGTATGACCCGAAATCTGTGCGTGCAATGGCACAAAGTGTACTTGGCTTTGAGCCAACTTGGGAAGACCTTTATGGAGTCAGCGACCCACTTGCGTTAACTGAAGAGCAGCGGGAAATTGCTTTCTCTACAGTGGTTGCAGGTCAAGGTAATGAGCCGCAACCAACTGGTAAGTTAAACACTGACTACGCTTTATTTATGACGCATCCGATTAACGGACTCGACGACCTGCTTTACATCGTGATGTTTGGTGCCAAGCCTTATGCCAGTGGCACTGCTAGTAATCCGAAACAAGCAACGCGAGAACAGCTTTTCCGTCAATTCGGTGTGGAGCATTTAGCGTGCCGTCATGCAGACCCGAATGCGGCAATGGGTGCACTAGGAGCTGCTTTTAACGGACATACAGTTGCGTTTGCTAACCCGTTAGGAATGTATATTCGTTCATTCACAAAAGATGTCTTTCTGTTCAATGGGGAACCCATTCCAGATTCATGGGTACGCTTGAGCAGAGGTGCAAGTGAAGAAATGTATCAACGCCTGGAATTTGGTCCTAGTGATGACGAGCCAACGTTTTTAGATGATATTACGGTGGCTGTTGGTGCCAATGAAGAACCACTAACAGGCGGTTTTCAGGTGGTGCAACAGATGGAGGTAGGACCTCTGGTGGTTATTGGGCAACCTACTCCCATCGCAGAGGATGAGTATGTCATTCTCAGTGCAAGCGATGCTCCTATCCAATGCCAAGAAGCTCGAATTTGTGAAACTATAAAATCTCTCAAGCAGGAGTATGATAACACGCACCAAATGGTACGGATAGCGCCGCGAACAATGGGATTTAGAGGTTAAAGATAGTGACTGGAAAGTTGCAAGAGGGCATTTATCATGCTCCAGGAGCAAGACCTGGTAAATTTTTTAACATTTTATTTTTGCGAGCTTCACCAGGTTTGAATGCTCGCCAAGTGGGAGAAGCGTTTGGCAAGCTTTGGCAGATGTATCAGGATTTGAAAAATGGTAAGTTAAGAGATTTGCCAGGACAGTCCCTTCCTGCTGGTGATTTAACAGTTCTTGTTGGCTATGGTGCTAATGTCTTTAAACTCCCCGATATTCAGCGTCAATTACCCAATCATATTAAGGATTTTGGTGCATTTCGTTCGCCGTTACCAACCGGAGGCGGTCCACTACTGATTGGTTCGGGTTTGCGGTATGCGGATGATGTGAAAACGAATCCTGCGACTGAGGAGATTGCAGTGCAGTTTATTGCAGAAACACAACTGGCAGTAAATCGTCCAGTTGTGGAAACGTGGAAAGCCTTGCAAAACATGAGCGATCCAGCTACAGGTGCTGCTCCATTACTTTTGACCGCCTTTTATGGCGGATTTCAGCGCGATGATGGACGTAGCTGGATTGATTTTCATGATGGTATCTCTAACATGAAAAGCTCGGAACGCTCTGGCGCGATCACAATCAAACCTCGTCCACCAGAGGAGCAATGGATTGAAGGCGGCACTTATTTAGCGTTTCTGAGGATTGCAATTAACTTGACGGTTTGGCAAAAGCTTAATCGTCAACAGCAAGAGCTATTAGTAGGTAGGAACAAATTAACTGGTTGTCCTTTGATATCCCTTGATAGTGAAGGTAATCCAGTGACGAAAACAGGGTGTCCAGTCACAGGAAGTATGGATGTTTTAAGCCCTGGCAACGAGGCTTTCTTTGAACCTGACACTGTAAGTGAAACAATCCTACAGCAAAGTCATGTTCAAAGGGCAAACCATCACCTTACACCAGTCAGTGATCGCTCCTCACTCCGCATTTTTCGCCAAGGCTACGAGTTCCTCGAACCACTTGGTAGTGCTCCCGGCTTTCTCACAGGGTTGAACTTTGTGAGTTTTCAAGATACCCCCGAACGGTTGCTTAGAATGCTCACACAACAAACTTGGCTTGGCAGTACAAATTTTGGTGGTGACCTTAAAAACCAACTTCCAGGTATGGATAGGTTTTTGAGCATACGTGCAGCTGCGATTTTTTTGATACCACCAGTTGTCGATGGCGAGCTATTTCCTGGCGCAAGCATTTTCATGTAAGACGAGTGCTGCGTATGGCAAACTGAGGTAACTGATGTCTACCTCAGTTTTTTTCTTTGGGGATGGGGCTGTGGTCACACATTGGCAGTGAGTAGCAAACACTGTCAATCTATGATTAGAGGGAAATACTTTTGTAGTAGATAATTATTTACAAATCTAACAATGATTTTAGAAAAGCGATCGCTCAGAGGTTGACTCAGGGAATCAGGGATACTCCGTAACTCCTGATTCAGTTCTTGAAGTTGCGATCGCAATTGTTCGGGCGATATATCTTCTTCGCCGAGACTTCTTAAGATCACAGCCAAAGTTTGCAGAGGTCCATTGTGGATTGCCTCAAAAGATCGCTTGATAGTTAAAGAGCGCTGTTCGAGTAGCACTCTTAAATCTCAGTCGAAAAAAGATGTCGTCAGTTCCGCACCCCAAAGAGCTAACAAGGTTGGCACTAAGGGAATCCACCAACTCATAACTAGGAGAATATAACAAATCCCAACGAGTCCGATACTAGCTACCCTCTAGCTGTGAGACATAGCAGTTATCCGTGATGCCCCTTTGGGCGGGAAGGAACCTTTGGACACTGGTTCCGAGACTTGTCTGATGGCGGGTTAATAGCCTATTTAAGAGCCATTTGGACTTTTCTCGCTCAAGTCGTGCGACATCGATTCGCACATTCATATTTCTATTCTGCAACGCCCTAGAAACAGAATACCCATTTGATACCCAAAAAACAAGATAGGATACCCAGAAATCTTTATCCTGGAGTATCCGATGACTTGAAAGCTTTAGATTTTTCGTTATTTTCAAAAAGCCCGTGACGAGGATTGAACTCGTGACCTCACCCTTACCAAGGGTGTGCTCTACCACTGAGCTACACGGGCAGACTTAGTTTTTAAATGCTGAGTTGTGAATGCTAAATCACTATATTAGTTTTTTAGTCACTCAAAACTCAGCACTCGGTACCGAATTTGAGGTGGGCCGGGCTAGATTCGAACTAGCGTAGGCGTAAGCCAGCGGATTTACAGTCCGCCTCCATTAGCCACTCGGACACCGACCCTTGTCACCCAACGATTTATTATCTTACCACAAGCGTTTAGAAATGCAAGCTTTTTTAGAAAAAAAGGGAATAGGTGACAGCGGACAGCTAAACTATCGCGTACCCTACCTACACCCTGTACCTCATACCCTAGCCGATGAGTTCACCTGTTTCTTGCAAGGAGTGCAAGCGGCGGTAAATTCCCTCGTGCCGCAGAAGTTCATCGTGGCTACCTACTTCCACAATCTTGCCTTGATCCAGAACCACAATTTTATCTGCTTCGCGTACTGTACTCAGACGGTGGGCAATGATAATTGTGGTGCGGGTTCCCAAAATTGAACGCATTGCTAGCTGAATCAATCTCTCAGACTCGTAATCTAAGCTAGATGTCGCTTCGTCAAAAATCAGGACATCTGGATTCACTAATAACGCCCTAGCAATTCCCAATCGCTGTCGTTGTCCTCCAGATAACCTGACACCCCTCTCACCGACAACAGTGTAGTAACCTTCGGGTAACTGGCGAATCACTTCGTCTAATCTGGCAATTCTACAGGCTTCCTCCACTTGCTGAAAACTCGCTTGTCGATCGCCGTATGTCAGGTTATCCAACAAAGTCCCGTTGAAGACGTCTACTTCTTGGTGAACGATCGCCAACCGCCGCCGATAATTGCCAACATCTAACGTCCGAATATCTTGCCCATCAATCAATATCTTCCCTTGATTCGGCTCAAAATACCGAAACAGCAATTTCACTAAAGTAGACTTCCCTGAACCTGATCGCCCAACCAGTGCCACTGTTTGATATGGTTCAATTAACAGATTGATGTCAGAAAGAACCGGGCGCTCGCTGTCATACCCAAAACTGAGATGAGAAAACTCAACTTTCCCAGTGAAATTATAAGCCTCGGTACTCTCTTCCAGGCTGGCTGCATCTACCCCAATGGGCTGCTGCATTAAGTCGTGATACCCCAACATTGAAGCATAGCGACGGGCAAATATTTCTGCTAGGTTGCTAATTGGTTCCAACTCCGCATAAGCCATGCTGGAAACAGTTAAAGTGGTTACGAAATGTCCCAGAGAAATTTGTCCTTTTACGGTAGCCATCAGCGTCAAACCTAGCACCATAAAAACACAAAACTGAATGACAGCTGTTCTTAAAGTACCTAGCTTGATGTAACCAAGATGGATGCGGAAAACAACGACTTTAAACTCGCGGTTAAGCCGTTGTTTTTGCCGTTTCAGTTCTTGTGCTTCTGTGGCAAAAGCTTTGACTGTTTTGATGTTGGTGATAATTTCTGAATTGCGGCTTTGGGTATTTTCCATGTATTTATCTAGCCGTCGTTCTTGTTCCACCAACTGCTTCAAATCTTTAAGAGTGAAGCTGAGGATAACCACGAACGAAAGTAGAAATAGTAAAGCTATGCGCCACTCAATCAACAAGATAACTACAAAAATTCCCAGTACTCTAAACAGCTTTGGAATCAATTGTCCCGCGACTTCTGGATAAGTCCAGGTGTGGTTTTCTATACCTTTGGAAATTTTTCCGGCAATGCGTCCTGGGTTATTTTCGTCGTAAAATTCTAGCGGTAGGGTGAGGATTTTTGCTACCGTTTTTTTGAAGTGATCTTGCCGGGTACGTAAAGCAATGTACCAATGATACCACCATGCTGACCACATTTGAATCGGCGCTCTCACAACGGTGACTAAGAAGATTAAACCCATTAGCACTGCAAGAGATAGGAACCGATTTTGTGGGAGTTGGGTGATGTTGGCAACTGCGGCGATCGCATTCTGCATGAGGCGATCCACCGGTTGTCCAGAAAGTACGTTTAAAATCTGTCCGGTAGCATAAGGTACAATTAAATCAACAATTTCAAAGATGCTTGCTGCGGCAATACTGAAAATAATGATCGCTCGATAGCGATCGTAGTATGTGAGAATATCTCTAAATTTTGCCATGATGCACTCTGGTCAAGAGCGTTAGCTTGGAATTCTATACTACATTTATACTACAAACTATTCAACATCTCAACGAGTAAATCATTCTTAAGGAGTAGTTGGAACCTCGTCGATGGGAAGAAATTCCAGGCGATAGCGATAGAGTGCGACTGGTCGAGAGCCAGCCTTAAAGTAATCTGGATCTTGAGGCGACAGATAAACAGCAGTGACTTGATCCGCCTCAATAGCTTGATTGGATGTCAAAAGTTTGCGGTAGGCGGTGGTGGATTCTACAGTGTTGAAATAAGGACGCCCACCACCTTTAAACAGTTGTTGAAACACTTCTGTGGTGATAAACTTGCCATCTGATGTATTTTCTGTAGCGCGTGCTGCGACAATGGAAACAAGCTGACGCTCACCCCGTAAAAACGTAATTTGACGATTGGGAGAATCTGGATCTACTTTGACGGATAACACAGTGTTGCCTAAATATGCTTTTGCCAAATTCAAGCCATTAAAAGCTCTATCCGCTACTACTGCTGATTTGCGACTTGTTTGGGGAAGGATTTTTAATCCAGGTTCAGGCGTTGTTTTTCGCACAAATCGCACTGGAAAACTTATAGGCTCTTTGAGATACTGACGATTACCCTCAAATCCAGGTGTCACGATGTCGGGAGCTAAGGGTGCAACTAAATCGCATAGCGTACTTTTCACTTGCCAAGAACCCATTATCCAGTCAGGATAAACTAAATCTCCGACAGCAGGTCGCACGGAAGTTAATTTTTCCCATTGGGGAAAATGTAGCAAATGCTCAGATAACTCTCCAGCTAACGCCTCCCTATTTAACAGAAGGAATAAACAAACCAAGCAAAAAGTCCAAATCACCTTCATAGCAAGCATCATGACGGTATTTTGCAAATTATGAATTTTTATTTGAGTAATAACTCATTCAATCAAAACTTGTATTGCTATTTTTTCATGAAATTTCACATGGACATCTATAAACTCAATACTTAACCCAATCTCTTTGTTAAACAGAAGCTAGGACAAAAGACCTGACTTTTCACGATATCTGGAAAACCTCTCTCCTTGTAGGAGAGAGGCTTTCAATTTTCCCCCTTCCCTACAAGGGAAGGGGGCTAGGGGGTTAGGTTTCACGTTGGTTTTTCCACATGACGTGAAAAGTCAGGACAAAAGACAAGTATATTTTATAAAAAAAATCAGCTTTTATTTAAGTACTATCACTTAAGTAAAGAAATAGGAGTTTTTTTATTGGTAGAATTACTCGTTCTCTTAATTGAAAATTGTATTTATGCTTCTAGTGAACGAATAGTCGATGAAGTCGCTTTTGACTAAAGCACAATATCAAACTTGCTAAAAAAAATATTTATCAGGGTGCAAGTTCGGATGAATTAATTCTTTTATAGTTCTTGCATTAATAATGAGCCTATCTAGTTCTTTTACGGATTTTTCCTTGGCTGAATTGTTTCAACTGATTGACCAAGGGCGAAAATCTGGTTGTTTAACAGTTTGTACTTTACCAGATCTTCATGCTCCAGGTTCTAAATCTCATTACTACTACATTTGGTTTCGCCAAGGGCGTGTTGTTGCTGCTGCTAATCGCTTAAACGGTGAAGGTTTAAGCTACAAAATAATACAAAGGGGCTGGGCAAACCAACAACTGATTGAACAACTTTGTCCTGAAACATCGCTAGCAACACCGCTTGGGTTACTCCTGAAAACTCATGGAATATTAAGTGCTGAGCAGCTAAACCTATTATTTGCCAGCCAATTACAACAGGTTCGAGAGCTTTTTGCAATCCAAAAGGGAGTCTTTAAACTGGATAGCAAAGCAGCCGTACCTTTAAAAGAGATGACAGGATTAAGCCTGAGAACGATAGAAGTGGCTCTGATGGCTGTAAGAGCTTTAAAAGACTGGAAAGTGCTAGCCGATGTCCTCCCGGATGCTAGTTCTGGTATTAGGAGTATTACTCATAACAAACCTCAGATTCACTTGCATCCATTGGAGTGGCAAGTGTGGGAATTTGCTAATGGTAGTGTTTCTTTAAGTGCGATCGCCTCTCAACTCAACCAACCAATAGCGATAGTCCAGCAAGCTGCTTTTCGGCTGATGCTTGTAGGTTTGGTAGAAGAAATTCCCTTAGCGGAGTCTACACTAAACCTGAATGATTATCCGATGGATTTTAACTCACTTAATTCCTCTGTCTCCCAATTCCAAAAATCTAAACAACTAGAACCACATAAGATAAGTACCTCGTTTTTGCAAAATTTGGTTGGTTTTCTCAAGAGCAAAGCTTAATCGAGAATCCTAGCCCCTAACAAAGGTGCGTTTATCAAAGAGTTTACGGGAAGCTACTATAAGCCGCAGGTACAGCGTAACTTCTTTGCAACAGACATCACGCGTCTACATCTGTGGTTTCATGCGTTCCCAGTTGAGAAGGCTTTTAGGTGGGATGAGGGTTTTTGTCCTGTTGAGAACAAACTAAGAATGTAAAAAGTAGGTGGGCAAGAAAGTTTTTTGACAAAAACTAATGTAATAATAAAAACTAACATATTGGATACGCTGTTTAGCCGCTATGCCTTTTGGCAAAGTCCTGAACCTACTTTCAGTAGTATTTCAAAGAATATTCACTCAGTCTGAAAACGTATCAAATTTATCAATTCAAGAAGATTCTTTGTTACCCATATTAGTGGAAAATACTGAAGAACCAGAACACCAACCCTTATCCCTTGCTGCAAACGACGAGGCGAAAAATTCCCCCATTTTGCCTAGTGAAGAGGAGTTTGGGAATGTTGTATGTCAGTCTTTCGAGAATCGCTGGATATCGAATTTAGTGACAACTACAGAAAATACTGGAGCACCTTTACCAAAAATTTTGGAGGAAAGAATCATGATCAAAGTTTCAATGCTACAAGATGAATTACAAGACTTTATCTCTGGTAGTGCTGAAGTTCAAGGGGCAATTCTTGCTAGCCCTGATGGTTTAGCGTTAGCTTCTGTACTCCCAATTGGAATGGATGAAGAGCGTACTGCTGCTATGTCTGCATCGATGCTTTCGTTGGGCGAACGCATTGGACGCGAGTTAGCTCGCGGCAGTGTTGACCGTATTGTTGTAGAAGGTGAGAAAGGCTACGGCGTATTGGTGGGTTGTGGTGTTGAGGCAGTTTTATTAGTTTTAGCAAGTTCTGCTGTCAAGCAAGGCATCTTGTTTCTTGAAATCAAACGGGCTGTTGCAAAAATTACACCCCTTTTGGCTTGATTGCGAATAAACAAGAGCCTGTACAGCAATGTTTAGGTTCCTAATTAAGGTTGCTTATTTTTATTGATACAAGGAGAACTTAGATAATGGCTTTAGAACCATATGCATTTATGTCCGCGCTGGAAAAGCGTTCTAGCTTTACAGATGAAGACAAAGTTGTGCTGAAATCTCATGCAAACTGGGGGTTAGAAATTGCTCCACAAATGGCTGACCACTTTTATGCTTACCTGGAACGTGATGAGGAGATGAATGCGATTTTGCACACTGGAGAATCTCGCATTCATCGCCTCCGCCAAACTTTTACTGAATGGTTTCACGAAATGTTTACAGGTATAGATGAGTGGGGTCCAGCTTACGCCGATCGCCGTTGGAAAATTGGTTTAGTTCACGTCCGCATTGGGATTGGACCTCAGCACGTTGTTCCAGCAATGGCGACGGTGATCCACGAAGTCGGTAAACGCCTGCAAACAGAAGGGAAAACTGAAGCTCTCAAAGATTCGCTCAGCCGTATTTGTATGATTGACTTGGCTTTTATTGAGCAAGCTTATGTGGAAGTTTCTTCAGCTGCTGTTCTTCAAGAAACTGGCTGGACAGAAGGCTTGTTTAGACGGTTAATTACCACTGGCGCACGTTCTATGTGATATGAGATACTGAAAATCCAGGATTAAAAACACTATTTCAGGGTGCGGAATCTACAAATGCATTGAACTCTCCACGCTTTGAAAAACGTGGATTCCGAACTGTTGTTGCACTTTCCTTAGAAATCGGACTACGCAACGTTGTTCTGCCCCAAAGAGGCTTTGACTGGTTCAAACAGTCCTACCCGCCTCGCTCCCGTTCGCGTAGCGTCTCCGTCAGGAGAAGGAATGTGCGGCTACTTTAGGATCTTCCAACCTTGAAGATTTTACGCGGTTGTTGGCAACGCAATGGTTCTTCTCAACACAACCCTATATCTTCAGTTGTGAGGGTAGGCATGGCATCACGTTTGTTTTTTGGAGTTTTTCATCCTTGTGTTACCATGACATCAATATAACATATTAATGATGTTATGAGTAGGTTTAGTGCAAGATTTTCGCTCATAAGAGTATGAAGAATTGGTAAAACTAAGTAAACGAAAAGAGAGGTCAATGAATGAGTTAATCAGAGAAGCCGTAAGGCAATACATTGAAAAAGAAACGCATAGCTAAAGCCCTATGAGTCAGATTTCATCCGACGCATTGTCCCCTAGAAAATGGTCAGCCTTTGTAATGTTTATCTGTCTTCGTAGTCGCGTACTCGTAGTAATAAGGCTGACCATTTTCTTCGTGTTAGACCCTCGCCCCCCCTTAAAAACACAGATGTAGTTTGACGCACGGAGGAAAACTACATCTTCAGGGGTTCTCATCCTCCCAATTTGTTTTGATAGTTAGGAACATTGCATCGGTACACACAAAAGTGATGACTGTCGAATTTCCTGAAGAGGACAAAAGTTGATGTATTTAACACAATCATCCGCACTCGATCGCTCAAAGTTACTCATTAAAGTTATATCCCCTAGTCTTGAGATTAGCTTTGTCATTTCCCCAGAAGCATTTTGTAACTATGGTTCTCGTGCCATTGGGGAGGTATAAATGGAAATCCTACGCATAGTGGTGACAGGAGGCGTAGGTGCAGGAAAGACAACCTTGATTCGCACAATCAGTGAAATAGATGTCGTGGATACCGATAGGAAAGCGACAGATGAAGTCGGACAACTGAAGGAGAAAACCACAGTCGCTTTGGACTTTGGGCGACTCAATATTGCAGCAAATCAATCGCTGCACTTGTATGGTACACCTGGACAGTTACGGTTTGACTTTATGTGGGACATCCTCATTGCCAAGGCACATGCCTACATCCTGCTCGTAGATGCACATCGCCCGGATCATTTACGTTTTGGACGGCGTATTCTCAACTTTGTTAACCAACGGATGCAGATACCATATGTGATTGGGCTGACTCACACCGATTGCCCGGATGCATGGGAAGCAGAAGATGTGGCGATCGCTTTGGGATTGGTGGATGAAAAGGCGCGATCGCCGATCATTTCTGTCAATGCTACCTGTAAAACTTCGGTGACACAAGCGTTGATTGCTCTCATCCAAGAAATTGCCGAATTTCATCAAAACTCCACTGAATAAATGTCGCCCAAAGCTTATACGTTGCTTTCAAAGACAGCGATTGAAAAAGACAAGGTGTAAAAAAATTCGTTCATTCAAAATTCAAAAAAATAATTTTGAATTGTCAAAGTTCCATACCCTATATCGCAAATTTTGTTAACAATTCCCCAGGAAAGAGTCATGATTAACATTTCAATGTTGCAAGATGAACTGCAAAACTTTGTCTCTGGTAGTGCTGAAGTTCAAGGGGCAATTCTTGCTAGCCCTGATGGTTTGACGTTAGCTTCCGTGCTCCCAATTGGAATGGATGAAGAGCGTACTGCTGCTATGTCTGCATCTATGCTTTCCTTGGGCGAACGGATTGGACGCGAGTTAGCTCGCGGCAATGTTGATCGTATTGTCGTAGAAGGTGAGAAAGGCTATGGCGTATTAGTAAGTTGTGGTGCTGAAGCAGTTTTATTGGTTTTAGCAAATTCTGCTGTCAAGCAAGGCATTTTGTTTCTTGAAGTTAAACGCGCTGTTGGCAGAATTATACCGCTGTTGGCTTAAAGGTTAACTCGTTTTGGAGTTGAGATTTTACATCCAAAATCCGCGCATTCAAAATCTAAATTCGCTACACCAAAAGACCTTTATTTACTGGAGCATAATGTATGTTACGTCCAATACTTGGAGATTTCAGCAGTATTATCTGTTTTAAGTCAGCAGTTGTCGGGATAGAAGATGCATTGGGTGAAAAGGCAGCTGCGATCGCCTTGATTGCTGCTGGACGAAATCGTGGTAGACATCTCGCACAAGAATTAGGTTTGACACAGACATCTTTGTCCTTCGAGGATATTGCCTACAAACTTGAGTTGGCTTTGGGTAAAAATGGGACTCGCTTATGTATTATTCACAGCATTGTATCAGAAGGCGATGTTATTAAAGTTTACACTTCAGAAACTTTTTGTTCTGCAGGCGAACCCCAAGGTTCCGAGCGTAAATGTAGTTATACGCTCGGTGCTGTTTGGGGTGTTCTAGAGCAAGTTACTGGTAAGCGCTTGCAAGGTAAACACACCGAATCTGTGCTTCGCGGAGGTGATTACGATGTATTTGAGTTTACCAAATTGTGAAAACCAAGAAGACGCGGAGAATTTTCTTGTCAAGTTGCATCTCTAGGAATTATCAGTAAACAGTAAACAATCAACGCTCTACAGTTATCAGGGCTTTCTTTACAAGAATTTGCAGAAAATCTGAAAATCCACTTGTTGGAACCTAATATCAAATTTCTGCTGGTGCTGGTTCCCAAACTTCCCCATATTTCTCCTGTAGAGTATGCCATGCCTCTACCTGTCCAGGTTCATATTCTCCTGGTTTACCCCATTGTAGAAATAAGCTCAAAGCTGGTTCGTGTTTGTCATCTAAAAACCGAATAGCATAGGTGGTAAAGTTGCCTCGCTTCGCTTCACCTGTTTCAAATTTCACCTGGGTAATTTTATCCATATTCAAGTGAAACTCAAAACTTTCGGTATGCATATTCGCGTACTTCCCCTTGGGGAGTTCTGCATAAAACAGCTTTTCCAGCTTACCGCGTGGTTCTAAAACAGCGGCGCTGCTAGTGACAATGAAACGCAATGTTCCCAGGGTTTCACAAGCTTCCAAAAATTCTTTAAGTGTTTTAGTCATGAGTTATTAGTGATCAGTGACAGCAGAATTTAGGAGTCAGAAGTCAGAAGTTAGAAGTCAAATTTGCTCTGTGTCTGACTTTTAGATAACAACGTTGTACTTCATTTACTTGCAATGTGCTGTATTAGTCATTAGATTTCCTGCAAAAATTGGGTATTTGGAACCGCAGATGCATACAGACTGACGCGGATAAATTATCTGTGTCCATCTGTGTCCATCTGTGGTTTCCATTCAAAAAAATTGGACTTTTGCAATAGATCTATTAGTCATTGTTTCATGAGTAATGACTATTTTTCGTACTTTTCATAAGCAGCGACTATGCGCTGAACGAGAGGATGCCGTACAACATCTTTTTGGGAAAATTCGCAAAAAGCTATGCCTTCAACGTATTTTAAAATTTGTACAGCCACTGTTAATCCAGATTGTTGGTTGAGTGGTAAGTCGGTTTGCGTCATATCACCCGTAATCACCATACGAGAACGGAAACCCAAACGAGTCAAAACCATTTTCATTTGAGCTGGTGTGGTGTTTTGAGCTTCATCGACGATGACGAAAGCATTGTTTAGTGTACGTCCCCGCATATACGCTAAAGGAGCCACTTCTATAACGCCTCTTTCGATCAATGATGGGACTTTTTCTGGGTCAATGAATTCGTTGATCGCGTCGTAGAGTGGACGTAAATAAGGATTAACTTTCTGCTGCAAGTCTCCAGGTAAAAAACCAAGTCTTTCACCAGCTTCCACAGCAGGACGAGTTAAAATCAGCCGTTCAAATTGGTTGGCAAGCAGTGCTTGTACAGCGACGACAACTGCTAAGAAAGTCTTACCAGTACCAGCTGGACCGGTGCAAAAAGTCAAATCACGCTTGCCTAGCGCTTCGATATACTGTCGCTGGCGGAAGGTTTTGGCGCGGATTTCCTCACCTTTGCGCGTTCTAGCGATCACATCTCGCTGTAAATCTTGCAGTTCCTCTTCACGATCGCTGTCTAAGGCTTGACGCGCTGTCAATATATCCGTGTTACCAATACTATTGCCTTTACTCCAAAGGTCTTCAAGCGATCGCACTAATCGATTCGCTAGATCAATTTGCTTTTCTGTGCCAGAAATATACAGTTCTTGCCCGCGCAATACTAGAGTTGCTCCTGTTTGCCGTGCCAGAGTTTTGAGATTTTCTTCCCCCTCTCCTGCCAGTGCGATCGCACTTGGAATATCCGGCAGTTCAATTGTTAAGCTACCTGCCATCATAAATTCTAAATTCTAAATCCAAAATTATAAAAATACGCAATAGACTTTACTTGAACTAGACAATTCAAATAATTTTGTTGTTTTATTTCTTGAGAACATTTGCGTCTAAATTAAGACTTGTTGATGAAAAGTAGAGAAGACCAGAATCACTTCTCTACTTTGTCTTGGTTGGATTTCCAACAAATTCAAAGCTTAACTTTAACAGCTAGTTGGCATTGATTAATCGCCACAATCAAAGACATTGCTTTGATTTAATAGCGACCCCCTTTGCGTGCTGTTTCCGCTTTGTGCTTACGACGCAAGCTGGGTTTTTCGTATCTTTCCCGGCGCTTGACCTCTGATAAAATTCCAGCTTTCTGAATTTTCTTTTTAAAACGCCTTAATGCCGAGTCAATTGACTCATTCTCACCCAAACGCACTTCAGCCACTCCCTGTTTTCACCTCCTTACAGAGATTCTTTGATGAATTTGAGAGAAGAATTGATTTAGCATCGCGTGTTGACAATGCTATTGCTATGTAGTGCCCGATTGCGGATGAGCGCAGTATTCCATTTATAAGTTAGGGTATTGCGCTACAACCAGCAATTGCACTAACCAAGCCATGCCAGGGTACCAAATTTGCTCGTTTTTCACCCCTTCAGGTACTACAAGGTTGAAGTATCAACCATGAAAGCAAGGGCTAGTAACTGAAACTTGATTTCTATACACATCTATACAAAGAAAGGTAATTTTGTATAGATGTGTGTCAATGGCATATTCTGCCAACCCCTTGCGGGTAACGTTTGCCTCGTCAATGTTCAAATGGCTTGTTAGGAAGACAGCACTATAGCTATAAACCTGTTCGCTAATTCCTTAACTATCTTCGACAGTGAGAAGTTGTCAGGAGGGTTTCCCTCCGTAACAAACTTCGGTGGCTACAAGCTGGCGTTCACTTGTAGGTGTCATGACCAATCGAACGTAGCCATTTAAGGCTTAGACTGCACGCCCCGACACTGTGTACAGTTTTGTCTAGAATTGACTAGTTCTGTATAGGTTTTTCGGAGCGGTAAAGGCTGAAGCATAAAGGTTGAAATACACCGTATTTTACTTCATACCTATACTACCCTACCCTACGGGAAATCTCCTTTTGGGGGTCTACCTTGGATACTTCAGTTGGCAACAATCTAATTGAAACCTATCGGGAGCGTGATCTAGCAATAGGTTTGTGTCCGTTTCCACGTTTTTCTCTGGGTTTTGGCGGCGGTAATCGCTCTTCTGTGTCGTCATCAAAAGACAAGCCCTCCCGAGTAGCAGTGCTGCCATAGATGTCCAAATACACTGATTGTCCAGCTGCTGTAGCTGCTGCGGCAACCACAGTGCGAATCGCCTGAATATTGCGTCCACCCCGACCAAACACTTTTCCTTTATCTGAGCTATCAAAGGCAATGCGAATCCAAGCGCGTTTGCCGGTGCCAGACATTTCACAATCGATACTCAAAGACTCCGGAGAATCTAAAAACGGTTGTATCAGAAACCGTACTAGTTCAACGTAGTCTGGGCTGGTTGTGGCGGATATTTTTCCGACCTTATGATGAGGCTTTTGCACTAACCTGTTCAAGGACATTAGCTTTTTGTAGGATGCGACGCACTGTGTCAGTCGGTTGAGCGCCCTGTTCTAGTCGCTTGACGATACCGGGAACGTCCAGTCGTACTTCATCAGTTCTAGGGTTATAAAAACCCAGTTCTTCTAGGGGACGACCATCGCGGCGAGCGAGGCTGTTGATAGCGATGATGCGGTAACTCGCTTCCCGCTTTTTACCGTATCGCTTCAGGCGCAGTTTAATCATGGTTAAGAAATCATTCTCCTGTTTGGTGAAATCGGTTTGCAAGTAAGTTTATGGGGAAGTCATATTATAGAAGCTTCCCGAAGACAGTTTAAAGGGCAACGTTACTCCTCTAAAAACAGTCTATCTATTTGTCTAGGCTCCTCCCATTAAGTAGGCGGGTGAACCTAGTGATGCTAAAATGCTTATTTTAGCACTTGCACAGTGTCAGGTGTTAGTTGTTATTTTTTAGTTGCAACTAAGCACTCACTTATGACTAAAGCGTACCGAAGCCTTTCTTCTTTTTGTCTTTCTTCGGTTTCTTTTTCGAGGTAGCACCGCCAGTATAACCGCGCCAACCAGGGGCAGCTGGACGGTTAAGGGCAGCCCCTGGGTTACCCATACCACCGAACATTCCTGGCATACCAGGAAAGCTTCCTTGGCCCATTTGCTGCATGAGATTACGCATTTTTTGGAAGTCACTCACCAGCTTACTAACATCTGCTTCCTTATAGCCAGATCCATTAGCAATCCGCCGCCGCCGACTCGGAGAACTTGCTAACAAATCGGGGTTAGTGCGTTCTTGGCGGGTCATAGAATTAATCATCGCTTCACAGCGCTTAAGCTGAGTTTCGCCTTGCTTGAGTTGTTCATCTGACAGCTTGTTCATCCCTGGAATCAGTTTCATGATTCCTCCGAGCGAACCCATGTTCTTAAGCAGGCGCATTTGCTTAAGAAAGTCAGTAAAGTCGAACTTCGCTGACAAGATTTTCTCCTGCATTTTCTGGGCATCGGCAAGGTCAATTTCTTCCTGAGCCTTTTCTACCAAGGTCAGAACATCGCCCATCCCTAAAATCCGCGATGCCATGCGCTCAGGATAAAACGGTTGCAGAGCCTCAACTTTTTCACCCACACCAACAAACTTGATTGGTGCTCCTGAGATGTGCCGCACAGACAGTGCTGCTCCACCTCGGCTATCGCCATCCAACTTGGTGAGAATTGCACCAGTGATGCCAATTTGTTCGTGGAAAGTGCGGGTCAAATTGGCTGCTTCTTGACCAGTCATCGCGTCCACCACCAACAGCGTTTCATTGGGTTGGACAGTTTCTTTAATGCGGGCTAACTCCGCCATCATATCTTGGTCTATTTGCAAGCGACCCGCAGTATCAATAATGACTGTATCAATCCCTTCTGCTCTGCCGCGTTCCACACCCTGCCGCGCAATTTCAACCGGGTCAGCATCAGATCCTAGCTCAAATACTGGCACGTCAATTTGCTTACCTAGTGTCACCAGTTGGTCGATCGCTGCTGGACGATACACGTCTGTCGCCACCATTAAGCAGCTACGTTCTAATTTACGTAGATGCAAGGCTAACTTGGCAGTAGCAGTTGTTTTCCCAGTACCCTGCAACCCCGCCATCAGCACAACTGTAGGAGACTGCTCAACCTGTGCTAAAGGAACGTTTTCTTCCCCCATCACCTTTACCAGCTCATCGTAGACAATTTTGATGAACTGTTGGTCAGGTCGTACGCCAGCGATGACCTCTGATCCCTGTGCTTTGGCTTCAACTTCGGTGACAAAATCTTTAACTACCTGGAGATTGACATCCGCTTCTAACAAGGCGCGACGCACTTCCCGCAAAGCTTCTTGAATATTGGATTGGGAAATTTTGTCCTGACCTCGGAGTTTCTTCCAGGTAGATTCTAAACGGTCAGCTAGTGCTTCAAACATAATGAGTTAAGTGACAGGTAGTTAGCAGCAGAGTTTTAACGCGCTATATACAGCTTAGTGTTTTTTAACTTCCACTGTAGCAAAGGGATACTGTGTAGAAAGTCTAGAGGAGAAAAGAGCAAGGAAAAGAAAAATTTTATACTTCGCTTGGCCCGATAGAAACCTACCCTAAGTGCGTCTACAAACTTTTTCATTATAGAAATCTGAATATATTTAAGTTTTTCGTTTTAGTCAAATGCACTTGTTATTTTATGTAAATATCTAGACTTTATTTCGCTTTTTTATAATTGTTATAATAGTGAAAAAAGAATGATACTTTAATGTAAGTAGTGAAAGATAAAGTTGCAGTTGAACCATTAGAGGTTTTAGAATATTTAGGTTCCCTTGTAGTCAGAAGCTCATCTACAGCGCTCAAAAGAAGGGTTCAATAACATATTGTTGGCGTTACCAATTGAACGCCCTCTACAAATCAGGATCATAAATAAGGTGCATCACACGCGTCACAGATTGTAGTTAGGCTCCTGAAGAAATTCTGATCACAAATGATGCTGTCAGTAAACTTTGACAGACAAAAAATATAGAAAGAGTTACTACAATTAAACTAGTATATAGTTATACATATTTTTTATCAGGTATATTTACCAGCCAAATCAGGACGCGTTCAGCAGAAATGCTGTTCATTGGTCGCTTACTTCAGGGTAGCTCAAACCAACAAAACTCGTCCTGAATTATATTCTCACAATTTTAAACTTAATCGGGCAGCACATCGCGTGATAAATGGATCTTATGACCATGATGTTTGCCTGCAAGAAAATGGCTTGTGTCTACCATAGTATGCCAGGTTTGAGCATATTGACATTTAAGGTTCTTCTATGGCTTTTGCTTGTAGGTTGAATAGCTAGTCAGTTTTAAGCAAATTTGAGTAATTCCAACAAAGGCAAGAAAGGTATTGAGCATGACTTTAACTAACCGTAAAAAATTTAGTGTCTATCGAGAAGCGAAGACTAGAGTGATTTCGTTAGTCAAGCCAATGGCTTGGGTTGGTTCAGGTTTTACCGTCATGCTGCTGCTGACAAAAGGTAAACCACCAGGGTTTGTAGTTGGTTTGTACTTATGTTTATGTACTTTATTTTTTGCTTGGAGCGAACAGCAGCGCGTCGAGAAGGAGTCTGAAAAAATATTGACAATTTCTCAAGCTCTTAACAACACAGACTTGAGTGACGCAGAAAAAGAAGTTGATTGTCAATCTGATTTGCTTGAGCAAATTATTAATCTGAAATCTCACAATCAAGACATTAACAGTTTGAACCTCATCCTTGCTAACCTTAGCAATGCTCAATTAGCAGATATTGATTTCAACTCTGTCTACCTTAGCGGTAGCAACCTCAGTAGTGCCAACCTCAGTGGAGCCAGCATATCGAATGGTAACCTCAGTGGTACTCGATTAGTAGATACCAACCTCAGCAATGCCAACCTGAAGAATGCAAACCTAAGCAGTGCTGATTTGATAAATGCCAACCTCAGCAATGCTGACTTAAAAGATGCAAATCTCAGTAATGCCAACCTCAGCAATGCTGACTTAAAAGATGCAAATCTCAGTAATGCCAACCTCAGCAATGCTGACTTGAGGAGTGCAAACCTCAGCAGTGCAAACCTCAGTAGTGCCTATTTATGGCGTGGCAATCTTAGTAATGCCACGCTTTTGGGTGCTAATCTTAGCAGTGCCTATATGAATAGCACCAAACTCAGGAATGCGAACCTTAGTAGTGCCTTTCTCAAAGAAACCAATCTCAGCGATGCCAAGCTTAAGGAGGCAAACCTCAGCGGTAGTAACCTTTGTGGGGCTAACCTCTGTGGTGCCAATTTGAAGAACGCCAACCTCAGCGATGCCAATTTAGAGAATGCTAACCTGGAAGGTGCTAATTTGGAAGGCGCTGATCTCAGCAGAGCCAATCTCAATGGTGCGAACTTGAGTAGTGTAAAAATTAACCAGGCAACACAGTTGGAGAAAAAATGGCTTGTAGTCTGGGAAACTTTGAATCAACCAAAGTTAGGAACTTCTAGTTAGGTGATAAGAGTGTAGATAGAAAATTTAGAAGCAACTGGTACAATCCGTCGCAATTTCTACAGTTTCTGGAAAAGCGCTAACGCCTTCGCTCGTAGACTAAAGTCAGGGCAAGGTTATTTCATTCTTCCTCAATTTGCCAGGAACTCAAGTTCCACAGCTTATAGCTTAAGTCGGTTTTAACTCAGATCTTGCACTATTCTCAACAAGAGCCAGAGGCTCTAATATCTCGTTACCAGGTTCAACCTGGTAACGAGGGTTTGGAGCCTCTGACGACTCACTGTTGCAACTCTTGCAAGATATCAGTTTTAACCGACAAAATTCTGATTTTCAGTCAGTTAAAACTGACTTCGGCTAAAACCCAGTGAAATTTATTTCCGGGTGGTTGTGCATAGAATGAAATAGCCATAAATACTTTCTATTTGTCAATTTATTGATATGACTAGTAAAACTCTAATTCAACCTCAAGAAATAATTCACTTATCAGGTATTAGCTGGCAAACTTATGAAACTTTGCTCACTGAACTTAGTGCTAGTCGTCGCTTAAGGCTAGCTAGGGAAGATTAGCTTTATTGTTCTTCTTGACTATCTTATATCCAGTGATTGCACTTTGACCTTGAGGAAAGTGCGTCCATTGCCACTCAACTTCTTCATCATTGATCACTTCAACACTAAGGACAGAACCAGGTGCAAATGAGTTATTTACTTCAGGCACATAGACAACTCGTTTCTCAATAGTTTTTCTGTCTTCCTGATTCATAAGATTTCAACCTTTATACGCAGCATAGGATATTGCTGCCAACACTTAAGCAAATGCTTAATTTCATTATAGTTAAGCATTCGCTTAAATGTCAACCAAGTAGCCACAGACCATTGTCCTTTTTAACCACGTACTAAATTCTCGACAGCACTGGCTTGTGTCGGCAATGCCGCAGTTAAAACTTCACTCCCTTCTTCTGTCACTAAAACATCATCTTCAATGCGAATTCCTCGCACGTCGGCAAATTGAGATAAGCGCTCCCAGTTAACAATATTTTGATATTTGGAACGTCGATTGGCATCATTTAAAATTGCTGGAACTTGATAAAATCCCGGCTCAATTGTGACTAACATTCCCGGACGTAAGGGACGATTTAAACGCAAGTAGCCTAAACCAAAACGGTTACTCCTTGTGCGTTCCTCTTCATAACCTGCTAAATCTCCCAAATCTTCCATATCATGGACATCTAAACCCAGCAAATGACCGATACCGTGGGGAAAAAAGAGCGTGTGGGCGTCCATTTCCACTAAATCTTGCGTGTTTCCTTGCAAAATGCCTAAATCCACCAAGCCTTCTGCAATCACAGTACAGGCGAGTAAATGTAAATCTTGATACTCCACATCAGGGCGTATTTTGGCGATGCAAGCATCATGAGCCGCTAGTACAATATCATAAATATCTCTTTGGGTAGATGAAAATTTACCCGTAACTGACCAAGTACGAGTAACATCAGCAGCCCAACCCATCTCGGTTTCAGCACCAACATCAGCAAGCACCAAGTCGCCTGGTTGCAGTGCGTGATGATATTGCTCGTTGTGCAGAACTTCGCCGTGAACTGTGACTATACTGGTGTAGGACGTGGTCATATTATTGCCAATAATGACTCGTTCCATCGCCGCACGGACTTCTGCTTCAATTTTGGCGCTAGCTGTCGCCGCCATGCCAGCTTTGTGAGCTTCTACGGTGAGGGCGGCAGCTTTTCGGAGTTCGGCTAATGCCCCGTCGTCGTGGATGAGGCGTAACGAGATAATTGCCTTGGCTAACTCGAAGTCGATTCCTTGCGGTGGGCTTTTTGGCAAAACCCATCTATTCAAGAGTTGCGACTGCTGTGTCCAAGTAGCAGCATCTTGTGCGGCAATTGTTGCTGCATCTTCTGTCCACAACTCTAATTCTGCCATTGGTTTAGCAGCGTCTGCTCCAATCATCTGAGCAATTTCCTCACGATGAGGCGTTTCTCCATGCCAAAGAGCGCTTTCTGGTTGGGGATCATCCATGAAGAGTTCTAGCTTACCTGCTGCAAGCCGAATTGCTGCATTGGGCAGTGGAAGCCCTGCAAAGTAGAGGAAATGACTGCTTGCACGGAACGGAAAGACATTTGCTGGAAAGTTACGCGGGCTGCTAGTTCCTGACCAAAGAATTGCCGGAAAATCAATGAGGTTGGCTAGTCTTTGTCGGCGATCGCGTAAAGTCTCGATGAGAGAGCTAGAGGTTTTTTGGATCATAACTGGGAAGTTAAAGCAAATATTAAAACTTGAAATTCGCGCCGGAAGTACGAAAGCTAAAACTTTGTGGAAAATATTTTACTCAGTGCAGTTGTGTGATATGTTACGCAATGAATAATGGTATGACTTAGCACTTACCGTTTTGTATTGTTGGCTGCAATTTATCCAAAATTTATCCAAATAGGAACAAGCGAAAATTGATGAGATTGTTCTCTTGGTAAATGGTTGTCAAAACATTTTCTATGGCGTCCTATCAAAGATTTACCTGAGCATAGCCTTGCAATCGCTCATGCCTTCTATTTTACTTTTCAATGCTCGATGTATTTATACCACCTCAATTTCTGCTTAGTAAGCAAACAGACGACACCTCCATTCAAAAGTCAATACCTAATTAGATAGAAAAAAGGAAAGAGCGCTATGCGAAGATATGTAAACCAAAGCGCCACTTAGAACAATCCTTACAAAAAAAATACAAAAGTATATTTTTTCAGAATGATGGCATCAATAAATTTAAATAATAAGTCAAGATAGTTTATTTATTTCCTCCTACGTATTTTGTCAAATTCCTCTAAGCAGGTTGTTAACCGAATGACAGAACAGCCGCTGAATCAGGGCTACTACTTTGCTCAGATGCGCATTAGTAGTTACGCTTAATCAAAAGTTTATAAAATTTTCTATTATCTTTACAAAAACTTAACTCTATGTTTGCTTATATGTTAACTTTTAAATTTCTGTTTCTGGTAAAGTTAACACAACAGTAAAACTGGGGTAAAAAGGCATTTTTGCTCTTACTTCATTCTTCTGTTTTAGAACCAGATTACACTCTAAAATAGCTAAATTTTAGTAAAATGCTATGAAGCAAGTGTGGATGTACATGACGATTTTGGGGTGCTTTTAAAAGAATCTTCGGTTGAAGAAATTAAGAATTCGATCCGGATGATTGCCAGTCTTTCTCCTTTAGAACTAAAAATCATGGCGAGAAAAGCCTGGGAATTTGTGAGAGCTAATCATACCAGAGAGAAATTTACAGAATAATATCGAAATGTTGTAGAGAAAATTCTCAGCAATCAGGGCAAAAAAGACACGCATGGAAGAACATGGGAAACAGACAAATTTTTAGTAAGTTAAAAGCGATTTTCGGAGGTAAGCTTCGTTCTATCAATGCAGGCATCCTGTCTCGCTGGATTTTGTATTTTAAAAGTCAGCCACTAACAGTGAGTAAAAAATCAGCAATGGTGTTTGCTCCCCATCAAGATGATGAAACTCTAGGTTGTGGTGGTACTATTGCTCTGAAACGGTCACTAGGAGTGCCTGTAGAGGTAATTTTTCTGACGGATGGACGGTATGGCAGACCCGACTGGATTACACCAGAAACAATCACAGATATTCGCCAGCAAGAAGCTACGAAGGCTCTAAATATTTTGGGAATTGCAAGTTCAGAAACTCACTTTCTCAATCAAATAGATGGTTCTTTGCAAAATCTGGCTGATGATCAACGCCAATACATAGTTAATGAGTTAGTTAAACGGCTACAGTCCTTTATGCCAGAAGAGATTTACGTTCCTCATAGAAAAGATGTTCATGGGGATCACGAAGCAACTTACCAGTTGGTTCAGGAGGCGATCGCCGCATCGGGAATCCAAGTCGAACTATTACAATATCCAATTTGGATGCTTTGGCAAAATCCACTGTCTTTTGATCTAAACTTTAAGGATATAGGTGATGCTTACCGATTAGCGATTGATTCTGTTAAAGACAGAAAAAAACAAGCTATTGAAACCTACTCCTCTCAAATGCCTGGATTACCCAGTGGCTTTCTACAACGTTTCTTTTTGCCTTATGAGATTTTTTTCAAAAGTTAAATTCTCATAAGGCGAAAATTGATTTCTTAACTAGGGTCACTTATTAGTAGTAGAGGGAGTCATTATACTGTTGATATGCTAACACTGAGCTAGAGTTCATAATCAGCAGTATTTTGATAACTCCTTCTCCTTATGATCTACCACTCTAAAATGACAAATCACTTATGGATGTCCTTGCTTCCACAAAAACTTTTTTAAGGAATTTACTTCCTCTTCCCTTAGTTAAAAAAGTTCAAAGTTTTCTTTTTATAATCGCAACACATAGGCTTCGGGGGTTTGATATACATCTAAATTATCCTGAGCGCCGTATCTTAGAAGATATCATTATTCCTTATTTTGTGAAACATAAGGAATTCCATAAAATTTTATTTATTGGTTGTGATTGGTATACAAAACCTTATAAAAATACTTTAAAAATAAAGATTATTGGACAATAGAAATTGAGCAGGAGAAAAGGAAATATGGTGCTAAAAACCATATCAGTGATTCTATTGAGAAATTAAGTAATTATATAAAACATGATTACTTTGATGTCATATTCTTCACTGGAGTCTTCGGACATGGACTCAATAGTAGAGAGGCAACAGAAGTAGAAATGAGTAGCGCTTTCGTCGCAAACAAGAACATCAAGCAAACTAATGAGTGCAAGAAGTCTATTAGTCCTATTGTCCGCTTGTCTCCACATTACTCTAAAAACAAACCATGGATGAAAGCACTACTCTCCTACCTCATAAAGTTATTGGCGTTGCTGTGATTTGGAACGACAAGGGGAAAATTCTCATTGATCGCCGTCGTTCTGGTGGTACGATGGGGGGTTTGTGGGAATTTCCTGGAGGTAAAGTCGAGCCAAGCGAAACTGTCGAGGAGTGTATTAGACGGGAAATTTATGAAGAACTGGGAATAGAGATAGAAGTAGGAAAGCATCTGATCACAATTGACCACACCTATACCCACTTGCGCGTTACCCTGACAGTGCATAATTGCCGTTACCTCTGTGGTGTTCCTCAACCAATTGAATGTGAAGAAATTCGTTGGGTCAGTTTGGATGACCTAGATCAGTATGCTTTTCCGGAAGCAAATACTCAAATTATCGCTGCTTTGAGGCTTTCAGGAAGCCAGGAAAAGTATTGACTCAAACAAAGCCAAGAATTAGGGTTTGAAACGGATAATGTGAGCCACTTGACTGATAGCATTCCCACGCTCCGCCAGGGAACGAGACAACTCACATCCAAAAACTAGCTAAGTTGGATACACTGGTAACGTAAAGTGGAACCATGCTCCGCCATCGGGTGCTGTATCTACCCATATTTGACCGTAGTGCGCCTGGATAATGCGCTGGCATAAACACAGACCAATGCCGTAACCTTCTTTACCTTGATCACGTTCCAGGCGATAGTGATTTTCAAAGATGCGATCGCGGTTTTCTTCAGGAATACCAGGACCAGTATCGCCAATACTAAACTGAACCTTTTGGCTAGTGCGGTGAAGTCCACAAACGCTGATGTCGCCACCTTCAGGCGTGTATTTGATAGCATTGTCTAACAGGTTGATCAGCACTTGGCGTATGCGTTCTGGATCGGCGTAAACATTGGGTAAGTCTTTGGGGATATCTTTTTTTATTTTGTGGGATTTGGCGATGTAGCGATCGCGCAATTCCTCCAGAACCTCAAGGCAAAGTTTGCCTATATCCACCTTTTGCGGTTGAATGGGAAATTCCCTTTCATTACCACGATCTACCTGCAAAAGGTCAGTAATCATACGGTCTATTGTCTTGGCTTGGTTACGGGCGTGCTTAAATAAATGCAACGTCATCTTTGGTGTTAGACGCTCGAATTCACCTTTTTGAGGATTGTAGTTAGATTGCAGGGTATCTATAGCTATAGAAGCCGCAGTCAGGGGATTGCGGAGGTCATGGGCTAGTATGGCAATCACCCGGTCTTTAAACTGGATCTGCTCCTGGAGTTTCTCTTTTTCCTGTTTTAGGCGAAAAATTTCATCTGAAAGTCGTATTAGTTCGGCTGAAACAGCAACTGAACGAATAGACGACTTTGGTTCTCTGAGACGACCATTTTCATCATTTTCGTGTAAACCACTTTGTAATTCTAAGTAGGCGTCTACAGCTGCTTGCCACCTGGGCCACCAAGTTTTCAATTCACCAGTTATATTACTACCAGCTAGGATTTGCCTTGGTTCAGGGTGAATTTTGATTAAGGCTGGCGTTGCTACCAGTTTAAAATGTTCCGCCAAATATGGTTGTTGACCGACATCAATGATTTGAAGATCAAAGTTGTAGTCAGCTTGTAACTCTTTTAAGTAAGAGCGAATTCGCTGTACTTGCGGTTTGGACTTTGGTCGTCCATCGACAAAAAGTAACAGCTGTAGTGGAGCATCAGAATAAATAGGCTGATCCTGGGAAACTTGCATGTAATCGTGTTTCAGCACTGGTAACAAACCGAGGACGCTTTACGGAAAGTAAAAAATTGACTGGCGGTTGTCGATGGAATAGTCGTTGTTTTTTTTCAATTTAATATCTATTTTAGATTTTTCGGACTCCTAACCCACATAGGTTTTTCAAATGAGATACTTAGTTTTTAGCGATTTCCTTGCTTTTTGTTGAGGAATTAGCTGACCTCAAAGACATGCGCGCATCGAATCTAAGCCGCAATCTTCGCTCTCATCAACTGTTTCGTCAAGGTTTGTCCAAGATCAGATCAATTTGATTGCTTGCATAGACTGCGGGCAATCTTTTACGCTGCTCCCAACCAGATGCCAACCTCAAGAAGGGCAATTGACTGTCCCAACTAACGCTCTAGAAGGTTTTCAAAGAACTTTACTCCTATCCTGCCAAAAGATTACCTATTAAAAAAACCGCCAAGATGCCTTAGACGCGAACGCGAGTGCGTACGCTTTGCGCTTAGGGCTTTAGACGCGGGAAGACGCAAAGCGGCGTGCCGCACGCTAGAGCGCCAAGAAAAAATAGGTCATTATGCACTCCTGATGGGAGTAGTACCAAAACCCTAAAGCTTTGTGTAACTCATCACCATCCTCTGCAAATGATTTTCTTTTGGCAGATCAGTTGAGCGCATCACAAACTCAAATTTACTGCTCTTTGTATGCTTTTAGCCAGGAGTTGCTGCCATCTTACCCCAGAGGTAGACAACAGTCTGTCTACCTCTGGGCTATCTTTTGCGCGATGAGTGAACGTTAGTCAGATTCCCACTTGTCCGTAGCGAGTAACAATCAGACTCTGTGCTTTTGATTGCGCTTGTTGTGCGTCCCGATTTTGGAAAACCAGCGACACCTTAAAGCAACACAACAGCCAAATTTACCGCCCAAATTACCATCCATCATCGGTAGAACTGGAAAAAAACCCTGGCTAATAATCAACGATCGATGCAACCTGCCATTGTACCGCTCAACATAGGAATTTTCCGAGTGTTGCCTGCCTTCAGCTTATCTTCGTCCGCTGAATACTATCCAAAATCGGCTGCACTGGAAAGGACAGCGATCGCTATCATGAATGCGCCCTTGAGTGAGGCAAAGGGGGGACTTACTCCCAGCTTAGCACTTCAAAATAGTTGGTGATAACTTCCTTTCTTTTGCTTAGCGCCGTAGATGACAGCGTAATAGTGGATTTAAAACAGTGAACACTGAACAGTTATCACTGGTAAGTGCTTGACTGTGACTAGCACACTCATAATGGACAAAAACTACTGGTAACGAATAACTGAATAACTGGTTGAAAGATTTAGCGTTAGAGGATGTTTGAGAAGTCATATTTGTTACGCCAAGTATTTTAGACCCCCCTAAATCCCCCTTAAAAAGGGGGACTTTGAAAGGCTTTTTGCCCCCCTTAAGAAGGGGGGTTGGGGGGATCTGCTTCAAATTTTGGTGTTATTAGCAACTTTCCAAACATCCTCTTAGAAAAGCTGAATCTTCGCTTAAAGTATTAATACTCAAAGCGTTTTATTTTTTGAACATAAAATTATAAATTGAGTTTAACTGAGTTGTTTCGCCTGCAAAAATTGTTCGGAAAATTTTAACAGCATGAAACTTAATCCTTTGAAAATCAAAGCACCAGAAGCAGTGTTGACTAACCAACAGCCAAGAAAAAATCTCCTAGGAGACTCTATTAGTAAAGTTTTTATGATTGCCAGTAAAGAATCAACTCAGCAGCTTGAAGAAGCATTGAGCAAAGAAGGTTTTTTGCATGAAGTCCTCAGGCAAGAAACCAAACCAGAATATCAAAAATTTTCCCGGAGTTATCTTTGCCTAATGAATCATCAACGAGCTTGGGAAAGAGCCGTCCAAGAGGATAAACTCACTCTGATTATTGAGGCGGATTTTGTCCCAGTACGAAATTTTGCTCAGCTTCCTCTACCCTTTAATCCGAATCAAAGTGATGTTGGAATTTGTTGGCTGTATACTTGTGCACCCCAGGTCTACAGCGTTTCATCTGATGGCTATGCCGAAGGGTTTTCTACTTCAGCAGTTGCTTACATTGTGACTCCACAGGCTGCCCGCTACTTGCTAGACTTGGCAGAGGAAGTGACAGAAAAACAGGGAGCCACGACCTACTCTACTTGGGACTCAACTATTGATTCGTTTCTACGCCAAAGAAAGTTGAAAAACTACATTCCTTGGCGGAACTATGGTGAACATGGAGGATTACCCAATCCAGAACATCAGCAAAACAATCTTAGTAGAACTCATCGTGCTGATGTCCTTTATGGTCAACTGGCATTTATGCCGTTATATGCTGGTAATGAAAAAGATGGAATCAAGTTTTTAACAGTCAGGCTTCAGGCTCGCCTCAAGGGAATTTCTCGTTTGGCAACTGGACGCTTTCTACGTCTAAAAGTTCTCCAAGGTTCTAATGTACGTGCAAGGTTACTTAGTTTTGCAGTTCTTAGACATTTTTCGTTGCAGCTTTAACCTGATTTCTAGGTTCTTCTCAAAGTATTTTGCTAGTGTAGGAATTGACACTTGAATTGTGATTAAGCGTGGTGCACTGTAAACATCCAGTTTTATTAGTGAGTTTGGCTGTTTTACTCACCTCTTTAACAGCCTGTGCCAACAGTCCCGCCGCCAAAAACATTGAGCAGTCTTTGGCGGCTGATCCCAGGTTGAAGGATAGCCCACTCACCATTGGCGCTCAAGAGGTACGCAATAGCCAACAACCACAAACCCCTCAGCCGACAGTTCAGTTGCCAAGTGATTTTCCCAAGGATATCCCGTTGTATCCTAGCGCCACCTTGCAAGAGGTGACACCATCAAGTAACGAAAATTCCAATGTATCCACTCGCTGGCTGAGTTCTGACCCCAGCAATCTTATTGCAAACTATTATCTTCAACAATTTCAGGCAAACAACTGGCAGATTGTGAAAAGCCCTACAGATGAGCCAGGAAGCTCTTTTGAGGCGCGGCGCAATGATATGCAGTTGAAAGTTTCAATTCAGCCGAAAACAGTTACCAACCCTGCACCCAACCAACCACAAACATCTACTGAAATACTGATTTCCTATTCACCTAATTCTACCGAAACAGCACAAGCTAACCCAACTCCAAGCCCCCAAACTCCTAACGCCCAAACAACTGAACCTAACCCAACTCCAAGCCCTCAAACTGCTAACGATGCTGCTGTTGCGCAGCCAGGCGATCGCTCGTTTGTTGGTCCGGTACAATCACAAACAGCAACACAACCAAGTGATACATCTGATAACAAAAACGCTACAGCAGCCACTCCCACTTCTCAAGAATTCAGCGATCTCAACAAGGTACCTCAAGGATTCCGGCAATACATTCAAGATTTGGGAGCCTTAGGAGTTTTAACTGTAGAATCAAATGTGACAAAAACCAATGGCAGCACAACGAACCAGTTTGACCCAGGTAAAGTTGTGACTCGTCGGCAATTTGCCCGTTGGCTTGTTGCAGCTAACAATGCGATGCACGCTAACGATGCAGCAAAGCAGATTCGTGTAGCATCAGAAAGTTCTCAACCAACTTTTCGGGATGTGCCAAAAACAGACCCTGATTTTCCGACAATTCAGGGATTAGCCGAAGCAGGATTAATTCCCAGTTCTCTGTCTGGAGATTCTACAGCAGTTTTGTTTCAACCTGATGCACCTCTGTTGCGCGAGCAGTTGATTCTTTGGAAAGTCCCGCTTGACACACGTCAAGCTTTACCCTCTGCCAATTTAGAAGCAGTCAAACAAACTTGGGGTTTTCAGGATGCTGGGAAAATCGACCCGAAAGCGTTACGGGCAGTTTTGGCAGATTTCCAAAATGGTGAAAAATCAAATATTCGTCGGGTATTTGGCTATACAACGCTATTTCAACCCAAGAAACCACTGACCCGCGCTGAGGCTGCTGCTGCTTTGTGGTATTTTGGTACTCAAAGTGAAGGAATATCAGCTCGCGAAGCTTTGAAGTTAGCACGTCCCCAGAGTTAGCGCTTTGACTTTCTTGATAAATAGGCGAGACGCCTGTTTAAGATTAGGGGCGGGCTGTC
Source organism: Scytonema sp. PCC 10023 (assembly GCF_963920835.1). Lineage (NCBI taxonomy): Bacteria > Bacillati > Cyanobacteriota > Cyanophyceae > Nostocales > Scytonemataceae > Scytonema > Scytonema sp. PCC 10023. The sequence continues at coordinate 60,826 of NZ_CAWUDP010000001.1, read as the reverse complement.
CGGCCCACCCCACAATTGCAACTGCAAATTACTGTATAATCTAAAAGTAACTAATTCGCTACCTCAGCCATCTCAATGATGCGCCCTTCATAGTCCTTGACTAAAAAATTCAATGGCTTTTGGTTACGGATCTTAAATTTTAAGCCCCGCGTTTCCACGCGCATTAAAATCATTTCTAGGCAGTCGCGGTCAAAGCAAACGTGGCGTTGCTGACTTTTACTACCTAAACTTGCCCCCGTAATCACGTGCAGCTGAGTATTTTTCTTTAACTGATACCAAAGTCCTTCGCTAGCATTGGACATTCTGCTGCTGGAAAAGCTGGGAGTGCTGGACAGGTAAAGCGGATCAACTCCCGTTGCACCTAAAGTTTGCTCGTAGTTGTAGTAGTAGTGCAAAGGCACTTCAGCTGCTGGCAAATCTAGCAGTCCTTCATACATCTGTCGTGCAATCTCTAAATCCGACACCATAACAGTGTGTACTTTCGGCGCACTGGTGAGAAACATCCACATCGCACCAGCATAGGCTGCTAGTAGCATCACCATTATGCCTTGGGTAGAAAAAAGGCTATCTAACGGTAGGGAAGGCAAAAAAGAGCCTAGGATAAAAGGCTCGTGCAGGAACTGGGACACGCTAACTGCTATAACCATGAACAAATTAGGAAATGTATAAACAAACCCACTTTTAATTTTGTAGATTAGGACTTTAGTTTAAGTCTGTGTTTCTAGTGTATCAAGAGCAATAGAATATTACCGCTAGTTTGACACTCCCCGCTCTAAAGAGACGGGGATTCTTGGTTCGTTGACTCGCCATTAGACGACAGGGTTGCCCCAATCGCCCAAGAGGGCAAATCTCCCCAAGCGTAAGTTCCCGTGTGCCCCACGGTACTGAGTCCCTTTTGTAGGATGTTGATGGCTGCGTTTACGTCTCTATCCTCCACAAATCCACAATGCGGACAGACATGAGTTCTGGTGGATAGAGATTTTTTCACCTTCTGGCCACACTTAGAACAGTTCTGGCTTGTGTTATGGGGAGGAACAGCAACCGTTACCTTCCCATATTTGTGACTAAGATACTCTAACCATGACCGGAAAGTTGACCAGCCTGCATCACTAATTGACTTTGCCAGTTGCGGGTTACGTACCAAGCCTTTCACATTCAAGTCTTCATAGGCTACCAAATCGTTAGATTGGATAACGGAGTATGCCAATTTCTTGCAATACTCTTTTCGTTGCCTACTTACTCTTAAATGTTTACGGGCATATCGATTTCTAGCTTTGTGGTAGTTGGTTGATTGCGGCAAGTGAGCTTTTTTCTTTTTGGGATCGTATTTCTTAGATTTCTTGCGATTAGCCCGATTCAACTGTTTTTCAGACTTGCGGTAAAATTGAGGTGACTGTTCAACATTGCCTTTATCATCAGCAATGAAGTATTTCAATCCCAAATCAATACCGACTACTTGACCAGTAGGCTGAGTCTCAACCTTCAAGTCAACATCAATTGCAAATTGAGCGTAGTACCCATCAGCACGACGCAGTAACCGGACACGCTTTATCTGTTTGATGTCGTAGTAGTTCAAATCATAGGTTCCCTTTAATTTCAAGGTTCCTATTCCCTTTTTGTCTGAAAAGGTTATTGCTTTTCGGGTAGTAGAGAGTTTCCATCCTGACGTTTTGTATTCAACAGAACGACCGTGTCTTTTAAATTGTGGAAATCCTTTTTTGCCCTTAACTTTCTTTTTGCAATTGTCGTAAAACCGCGCTATCGCACTCCAAGCCCGTTCAGCCGCAGATTGGCGAGCCATTGAATTTAGCTGTTCAGCAAAGGGAAACTCGGCAGCAAGGACAGCACAATGTTTATTCAAATCATATCTATTCAAACTAGTACCTTTGTTATCCATCCAGTAACGCAAACACTTATTTTGAATGAACTGACTAGTACGAATAGCATCGTCTATCGCTCTGTACTGCCTGTCTTTCCCTTTAACTTTGAACTCGTAAATTATCATCGGCTCGACCTAAACAATACTTACCTTATGTTACCATTTTTTACATAAAGCCGTCCTACAAGGACGGGGTTTTAAACCCAAAATTTTGATAAAAAGACTAGCAGCAAGATATTATGCAACGGGCAACTTAATTGCCTTTGCCAAAATAATTTTAGCAACATAGCCTGATTCGGATGGTGCAAATTCCTCATTTTCCTGAAGCTAATCACCCACTGATTAAGTCACTGTTTCATCACAGTGACCAAGAACTGCTGACTCTTTTTCAGCAAAACCCGGATGCAGGTAGATACTTCACGGCGATTTTTTGCCGCTACAACCCGATAGTCTACACGTTGATTCGGCATTCAGCGCGATCGCCTGTGCAAGCTGATTATCTTTTTGCTTTAACCTGGCGACATATCTACTACGAACTCGGTGGACTCGATTTAAACACCACTCAATTTGCGAAAGACGGTCTGACTGTTCAAAATTGGCTGATCAATATGACAGCTTATTGTATCAACGAGATTGAACTCCCTCCCACGGAAGCGATTCATTATTCTCTCAAAGCCACTTCTCCACCACTCTGGTGTTATGTAGAACAGGCATTAGATCAACTGCCTGCTATGTTACGATTGATGGTTTTGATGGCTCAAACTTTCCACTGGAGCGAAACTAGAATTGCCGCCTACCTACAAGCTGAAGGAGAAGCCATTACCCCAAGCGAAGTAGTAATTTTGCTTCAAGAAGGTTACCGTGTGCTAGAAGAGAAATTACCAACAGATATCCGCAGTATTTACTTAGGTGAAAATTTTCTTCAGCCTGGTGCAGCGTAATAATCTGTAATAGCGTGTTTATATTTAGTAAACTTTTAAACTTTATTTTAAATTTTCTGTTAAACCTTTTACCCTGAAATCACATCGGCATCTATCAGTAGGGAATTTCCAAAAAATAATTATCAATCTTGTGCGGTGGGCCGGACAGCCCGCCCTAACTAAATACGAGGCAAGACGCCTAACTTCACAAGAGGTAGCTGGATACTTTTTTATTTGGAAGTCCCTAAAGATATAAGCGTATGTCCCTTTGCTCAGATCTTGTACCCAACAAGAGCCAGAGGCTCTAATATCTCGTTACCAGGTTGAACCTGGTAACGAGGGTTTGGAGCCTCTGACGACTCACTGTTGCAACAGATACAAGATCTTAGTTTGGAAACTTGGTGACTAATTCAAGAAAACTTGACCGTTTTGTTGAATACTCATTGCTTTTGTATCCATTTGCAAGTCGGTTGTTTCATCCAACCTGACTTCCAAAACTCCAGCTTGAGAAGAAGGTTGTGTTGTTACCATCAATAGTCCGTTATCCTGCCGTTGGAATGTCACGGTTGTTGGTGTAGCTAAACGTTGCAACAGCACTTCTGATTTACCTGGTAAGGTTCGCGGTGCTGTATCACCAATGGCTTGATAACTAATAGGTGCCGCTGTATCGTTCACCAGCCTGACATTTACCCTACCATCTCTCACCGCAATTATGCTACTGGGGGCTTGACGTTGTTCTGGCGCTGGTGGTGTGATCACAGAACTTTGTCTTTGTTGAGTGCTGGGGTTACTTTGAGATTGTGAGTTTGTGCTGACAGTGTACCCACCTGCAGGTCCTTGACTGGTATACGTCCGAGTTTCTGAGGATGAACTGTTTACGTCTTGTCCGGAACGCGTTGACTGTGTCTGGCTGCTATAGTTGTAGCTTTGGGAGCTACTATCAGAACGGTTGTCTGGTGTTTCACCGCCCACACCCTGCCTAATTTGTTCTTGTGTTGGGTTAACAGAAGCACTACCTGGAGTCACACCCCCTTGCTGTGCTGATTGTCGAGTGAAAGCATTGGGTGGACATCCTGCTGGAGTGAAGACTCTATTGTTGTGGGGTTCTTCGTAGAAAATGCTGGGACAACGGTTAGTTTTGGAATTAGCTTGTTGCTGGGGTTGCCGAGGTGCTGATTGCTGAGCGACTGCTACTTGAGAAATTGCAGGCAAACCAATTAGTAATCCTCCGCAAATAGCCCCAAAAAGTTTAGCAGATTTACTGAGTTTTTGATATTTCAGGTTCATGTTGACCTCCTGGTGAATAATCTAAATTAAGAAGAGCCAAAATTTTTTAAACACAAAAATTTTTGCAATAAACAACAGCTTCATTTGGGCAAAATGAATACTAATTTGCCTGTTGCCAAATTGTGCTTGCTTTTTAATAAAGTTTTAAAACTTAACAATTAAAATATAACAATTACTAATAACTTCGTACTCTAACTATAGACGTGAAAAGTAATAGCAGATTGGCTCTACATTTCTGCCAGAAGTCGTATATAAATAGATATTGTTTAATAAATATTTTGTATAATTAAGATAATTAAGTGAAAAGTCAGGAGTCACAAGTTAGAATTTAACTCCTAACTCCTAACTCCTAACTCTTAAATTTGTTAAGCTTCTTCCCAAAGTTTGCGAACGTGATCAGGCAACCAACTAGCAATTTCCTGAATTCTTTCTGGAGATAATTCGTCTTTCGTAGCAGAGAATACTGCCTTAACCACCTCTTCTCGGTCTAGCTCAGGCTGCAATCCACCTTCATTTGCTACCCGAAATAAAAACCGATCAGAATCAATCTTAAAAATGCCAGGACCTTGCCAAGGTGGACGAACCCGACTTAAGAAGCCCACAATCGGATTTGTATCTTTCCAAAGGTCTACAATTGTGTTTTGCAGCGCTTTATCATCACTTATTTCAGCTGGTTTGTTGCCCAGTTCTTCGGCAACTCGGTCTGCAGCTTCCGTGGTCATCAAATCGCGCATCACCCGATACACAACTTCGGTTATGTCCCTGGCGTCGAACACATCTCCCAGCTTGGCTTTGACCATTACCTTTTCTAAAAAGGGTCTATCTTTTGGATCGATAGGAGATGATTGTGCTTCATCTAAAATTTTTGGAGTATTTGCCTCCATTAATCCTCCTCAAAGCAGTTATTTTTATATAATGTATGAAGGTAGAAGTGAATAAGTGCAAATAGCAAACTAGCAGTTTGTAGAACTCCTTAAGAAACTTTTAAAAGTCGTCAGATCAAACTGCTAGAATATATTTTTTGCTGTGCTCACTTCAATCAAGCATTGCCACTAAATTAGTAGGTAAAGATACTCCCCTGCATCTGCCAGAGGAAACAGCCCTAAATCTACCAGAAGAAACATTTGTTAGGTGTTATACAGAACAAAGTTCAATTAAGACTCAAGAGTCACGGGTAAAGTGACCGTGACAGTAGTCCCCATGCCTTGAGTACTTTCTACTTGAATTTGACCGTGGTGTTTTTCGACTATAGCTAGGGCGATCGCCAGTCCCAATCCTGAACCAGTTGCACTTTGTGTTGCTTTAGTTTCAGCCGTGTGAGTACGGGCTGGATCGACCCGATAAAAACGGTCAAACAAACGCGGTAGTTCCTCCGCAGCGATACCAATTCCGGTATCCTTCACCTTAATTTGCAATTGGGCGGAGTTGTAACGCAGCCCAGAAACACGATTTGCTGCCTCAATACGTGCCAATTCCACATCTACGCGCCCTCCAGATGGAGTGTATTGCAAGGCATTGCCAATCAAATTTGTAACCAGACGCACCAGTTGATCCCAGTTGGCAACAACTGTGAACCAATTGTCAAGTAATTCGGGATCAGTTTCCGAAGGAGGAGGGTCAATGAAATCTAGAGAGAGGATAATACCCTTTTCTACGGCTAACAGTTGTTGTTCTTCAACCACTTCCATTAACAAAGCATCAACAGGACAAGGAGAAAAACTTTCTTTGCTGATACCACTATCCTGTCTTGCCAGAAACAGTAAATCGTTGACTAACTTGCCCAAGCGTTGCGTCAGCCGTTCCACCACTTTTAATTGTTGCCGAAAGTGCGAAGGAAGAGTGCCATCTGTCCCTGCTAATTCCAACTCAGTCAGGGCCACTTGCACATTAGTTTGAATCAAGGTAATTGGACTTCTGAGTTCATGAGAAGCATCAGCAGTAAACTGTTTAAGACGTTGATAAGACTCGCGCACTGGTTCCATTGCTTTACCTGACAGAAACCAGCCACTTGCTGCAACAGAAAGTACCATCAATCCAGTCCCCCATGCTAAATCTAAAATCAACTGACGACTGGGTTTTGTGACTTCAAACCAGGGATGACTAACACGCAAATATCCCAATACTTGCCGACCAATTTGCACCCGTTCTGTCACTTGTCGTAGTAGGAGTGGGGGAGTGGGGGGAATTGAGGAGAGTGAGGGAGTGACGGAGTCAGGGAGTGAGAGTACTTTCTCTCCCTCACTCCCTCTATCCTTCTGTCCCTCTATCCCTGTGTCCCTCTCTCCCTCCTCTTTCCTCAAAACTTTGACAGTCTCACCTGTCTGGTTGGGGTGCAGTGGAATATTGAGAGGTTGTGAAAAAGTAGACCAAAGCAATTCTCCAGTAGGGCTAAACCATTCTAGGTCAATGCGGTCATCTTCTGCTGTGTCAGTATTGTCACGAAAACTGGCTTCTACATTTACACGGAGTTGACCCAAGTCTGACTTAACAGGTTCGATGACAAGCGATCGCTCTACCACTTCCACAACATGATTCAAGGTATCATCAATCCGCTCAATTAATGTGCTGCGGACGTACAAGTACACCCCACTAGCAAAGAGCAGCAGTAGTATAGCGGTTATGGCTGTGTACCATAGGGCAAGACGGCGACGAGTAGCTTGAAACATAGATGCTTCCGACTTAAAAATAACAATAAGATTTATGATTTCAAGAATAACCTTGCTGTAGCGGCAAAGTAAGAGAATATTTCGCAAATAAGGAGTTAGGTATATGGATACTGACGAGACGATTTTCACTACCGATTGGGTTACTGTCAAGAAAACACCCAGAGGATTTCATTATTTAGAAAGAAAGGGGAAAGACTCAGTTGCAGTATTTCTGTTGAGAAGAAAAGACGTTTCTCCTGAAACAAATGAAGTTTTAATTAGACAGCAACCTCTTTGTATTGATAGCACAGAAATTGACGGACAAATGAAGCTTTTTCCTTGTCCTATCACTGGCGCGTTAGATGAAGATGAATCGCCAGAAGAAGCAGCAATTAGAGAAGTTTATGAAGAAGCAGGTTTTTCTGTTAAGGTTTTATCACTTGGTAAGTACATCGTTGGGACTCAAACCAATGAAATTTGCTATATGTATTATGCCGATGTAACTGGTATAGAGCCAGATAACGCTCAGCAGGATGGTACTTATCATGAATCTATCAGTAAAAATGAATGGCGTCCTTTCGAGTATTTAAATCATTGTGATTATTCAGCTTGTCAGATAGGCTATTTCAGATTGCGAGATATTCTTTATATATAAGATATTAATTTTTATCATTAACACAAAAAACAATGGTAATCTCTGATTGATAAGAAACTAAATTTTACAGTTAGAGCTATGACAGCAGGAAACAAAAACTCAATTAAAGAGAATCGAGATTATCTTATAAAGCAAAGCGAAATGCTACAAGCAATAATTAATCGAATGGCTAGTAATTCGCTTGCAGTGAAACAACTAGGATTAAGTATCTGGACTGCTTTAATGGGATTTGGTTTTACTAATAAGAATCCATCTTTGTTTCTTCTAGCAATCATTTCCCTGACTATTGTAGGCTTGCTCGATATGTATTACCTATACCTAGAAAGGCGATTTCGGGGTAATTTCAACCGCTTGACTGAGTTGTTGTGCGGTTTTGATGATAGTGCGTTAGATAATATGCAGCGATTGAAGGGAAATTTTATAAAGCTGGAATCTCTTACTACTGCTAAAGAATTTCAAATGTATACAACTACTTTTAAATCTTGGGCAAATTTGCCTTATTTAGTGATTATCGTAATCACTTTACTTATTTTAAGCAGTAGATAAATACTTGAGTAATCTTGAAAAATACTCAAAAACCCAAATCTACATTCCTACAAATTTCTAATTGAATTTGCTTTGACAAATATGAAGAGCAATTTCGAGGGTGCATTCCGGAAAAACATCAGATTCCATGCTCTAGTGGTTTAGTTTTTTTAATGCCCCAAATTAATTGCACCATTGGCTCGGAGTCTTGATTTCGAAAATCAACCCCTATCCGATCTCCAAGAAATGGAGGAATTTCTGGATCTTTGGTGCAATTTTCAAGAGTCACAGGAATGACAGATAAATTTCTTCGTTCCTTACATTTCTGTATAAAAACTTTTACCTCCTCATTTTGCCAAGGACCGATTTTATTTGGTCCTAAGAATACAGCTACTGCTCTAATATTTGGAAGCAATTTTGTAAACGTATCTTGCCAGGAAGTACCTGGACGTAGGTACCAAACATCAAGCCAAGGTTTAATTTCTCTTTTGCTTAGCTCTACTGCAATCGCCTCGACTAGACGTTTATCTTTGGTGTTATAGGACAGGAAGACATCAAATTTTTTTTGAGAAGGCCTCTTTGATTTTCTCTGAGAACTTTGAATTGAGCGATGAACTTCTAAATTTGAATGAACTAGATTTTCCTGATTACCTTGAGATGTTATAGTAATGGCAGTGGCAGTTGATAATTTATCTGATGAGGTAGTGTCAGGTAAATCTGTTGGGTTACTTTGTGATTCTTTAGGATTTAGATTTGATGGTTGAACTGGTGAATCTGGAGCGGAAGAATCAGATGAAGTTGATGATTGCTCTGCTGAATCTGTATCGGGTGTAGTTACTGAATTACTTGATAAAGGTGTGACATTGGATTCTAATGACATTGATGAATCCGCAGTAGGTAGACTCGATGGTTGGCTTTCTTTTACTGGTGGAAAAGCTAGTGAAACCTGCCATAGACTATCGCTTGCTTTGGAGATTTCCAAATATATTTTTTGATTTTGACCTGAAGCTTCAAGCACAACCTCTGGATTTTGCTCAGCCAAGAGCTAGCTCCTCTAGTTACAAATACTACGTCTAAAATTATAGACAATAGCTTGAGAAATAAAAGAATTGGTGACTCAGCAGTCTTCAGACTACATTTATTACTCACCATGTATTGAAGTTAAACTGCATTTAATTTGGTTTGCGCTTTCTTCTCGGATCATCCAGTGGCTCATCGATAGGTGCGCGGGGTTCATTTGGACTTGGACCAGAGGGATTAGACTGAGGCTTACGTGGTTTAGTAGGTTTTCGCTTCGTAAGTCTCGTCTGTTCCCAGTTGTCCTCATTCTCGATTGTCATTGTTTTCTCTACCAGCCCAATTTGGTACATATTATACCATTGATTGGGCAGTCACTGTGCAAGCAACTACGATGACATTGTAATTTTTCTTGCTCTTGCGTGATTTCATCTATATGGTCGCGTAAAACGTCATGAATTGCTCTCAGGCGCTCATCTGATTGAGCATCTTTGCTCTGCTCATTCAGTAATGTCGCCTTTAACTGCTCTGCTTGTAAGCCAAATTGCACCTGCCCACCAGACTCAGTGATACCTAAGTCAACATCAGTAGCTTTAACCATTGCCTGAACCGCACACTTAGGACCCCAATCTGGTTCAAAGTAGCCTTGGATTAGTTCAAGATACTCGCATCCCTCCCGATACTTAGAAACTCGTTGTGGTTTAAACCTCTGAAAATATTCGCTTTCTTGTGCCAAATCAGCCATGCTGCTATCCCGATAGAACAAAAAGTCTCTGCGTCGGTAAGCTGCTTGACCAATGAGATCTGAGAGTCGAGGTAGGATTATTTGTTCGAGCCAGGTGGCAAAACCTTCGTTGACAATGGTTACGCTATCGTAAATCAAATCAATAACTGATTCGTAATTACTGTAGAGTGAACGTGGATAGGGCGATCGCAACTGTTTGCTATCCGCACCAGGTTCTAAACCATGACGATAAAGAATTGCGAGTTGCTTGCCAAGCGTAGTCTCAGAGAAGAAGAAGCCATGACCGTACTTTTCATGCAGCAACAGCGCGGCGATATTTTGCTTAAACCAAGTCTGACCATAGCGATCATCACCGTCTATGCCCATTAAGTTGTAAGCCAAATGTTCCTCAAAAGGTGCGTGGTTTCTAATTGCAACTAAATGGTCAGCCAGCTTTGGATCGTACGGAATACAACAACCGTGGACAGGGGAGTAAATAGGAGAAATATTTAGTAATAGTTCCTGAACTAAAGGTCGATTTGTATCTTCCTCTTTCCGAGATGCTCGTAAAACTTCTAATAGATAGTCTCTCACATCAGGTGGCTCTAACAGACGCACCTGGTCTTCTGGAGTTAATAGACGGAATGGGATTTTCTGGATGACTGGTGAAGCTAGCTCCCGACGCAGTTGAGAAACTTGATGATGAACTTCTGCTGTCAATGGGATTATGATATTTCGTTCTATTTCATGAATGCGTTTTTGAGTAGATGGATAGGCACGAATTAAGCGGGTGATGGATTGGTCTAACTCTGCTACTTCTAAATGAATCTTCCAATCTCCTTCATCTAGGGCAGTTAGTCGCCAATGATTTGTCTGAGACTGTCCAACTGGTTCAACTGTGACAATCATTTGATAATGAATTTTCAAGAAAAAGCGATCGCTCTCTAGAATTGAGACTAGTGCCGCAAAGTTTTCAACCTAGCCAGCAAGCATCTCTACTTACTGAAACGGTCTATCTAGCCGTTTTGACTCGGGTGTCCGTATCGTTCAACCTAACTTTCCCAATCCGTCCGCAAATTTCCCTTTCTCTTTGCCTTGAGATAGAAGCAAGGTATTTTTTACTCTAGTATGTTTAGTATGCCATCCCAGTTCCATCGCCTACACCCGCCTGTATCCAGGTCATCATGCCAAAATCAAAGAAGAACGCACATCATCAAATCAATCTTAATGACCCGCAATACTATTTCAGCCGAGAGTTAAGCTGGTTGGAGTTTAATAGAAGGGTGTTGCATGAAGCCTGCGACTCGCGTACTCCCCTCCTAGAACGCCTCAAGTTTTTGGGAATTTTTAGCTCTAACCTCGATGAGTTCTTTATGGTGCGTGTTGCAGCACTCAAGGAACAGGTAGAAGCGAAGGTTAGTCAGTTACCTTCCGATGGTCGCACGCCACAACAACAACTCGATGAAATTAGCTCGACACTGCGTCCGTTAGTAGCTAAACAACACGAACAATTTGAGAAAGTTTTGCGACCTCAGCTAGCAAAGCACGGTATACATATATTAGATTACATAGATTTAAGCGAAAGGCAGAAAAATTATTTAGACAAATACTACGAAGAGCAAATCTTTCCCGTCGTGACTCCCCTTGCTGTTGATCCGTCGCATCCTTTTCCCTACATTTCTAATCTCAGCCTGAATTTGGCTGTTGTGGTCAAAAACCCAGAAACTGAAGAAGAATTGTTTGCAAGAGTCAAAGTTCCCACAGTTTTGCCACGATTTTTGGCTCTACCGCCAGATTTGGGAATTCATGATGACGGAAAACCAGCAGTCTGGACTGGTGTCCCTTTGGAACAGGCGATCGCCCATAACTTAGAGTCCCTTTTTCCAGGAATGAGTATACAGGAATACCATACTTTCCGTATTACCCGTGATGCTGATCTGGAATTAGAAGAAGATGAAGCTGATGACTTGCTGTTGGCTATTGAGCAGGAATTGCGAAAACGGCGCGTTGGGGGGTCTGCGTTACGTATAGAAATACATTCTCAAACTCCTGAATCCATCAAAAAACGACTGTTGGAGGATTTGGAATTAGAAGAAAATGATGTTTACCAAGTAGACGGTATTATAGGACTGAAGGATTTAATGTACTTCATGTCATTGCCCGTCCCACAACTCAAAGACCCACCGTGGCAATCTGTCGTACATCCCCGCTTACAAAGGATTAAAGAGCCAAACATAAACCCAAATGTACGGGAGATAGAAGAAGGAAAAGATTTTTTTACAGTCATTCGGGAAAAGGATTTACTCGTACACCATCCCTATCAATCCTTTTCGAGATCTGTTGTACATTTTATTACCTATGCTGCCCATGATCAAAATGTGCTAGCAATCAAGATGACTCTTTATCGGACTTCTTTTGACTCGCCGATAGTAAATGCCTTGATTGCTGCTGCAGAAAATGGTAAGCAGGTCTCTGTACTAGTGGAACTTAAGGCGCGGTTTGATGAAGAAAATAATATCTACTGGGCAAAGCGCCTGGAAAGCGTTGGAGTTCACGTAGTTTATGGTCTAGCCGGTTTGAAGACTCACTGCAAACTTGTGATGGTGGTGCGGCGCGAACAAGACCGCATTCATCGCTATGTGCATATTGGCACTGGTAATTATAACCCGAAAACAGCGCGACTGTACACAGACTTAGGATTGTTCAGTTGTAACGAAGAATTGGGAGCCGATGTTACAGATGTTTTCAATTTCTTGACAGGATACTCGCGGCAAAAGTCATACCGAAAACTGCTGGTTGCACCTGTGACGATGCGCGATCGCTTCATTTCCCTAATTCAACAGGAAATTGAAAATGTTCACAATGGCATGAGTGGGCGGATTGTTGCCAAAATGAATTCATTGGTAGACCCGCAAATTATCTGCAAATTATATGAAGCTTCCCGTGCGGGCGTGCAAATTGACCTGATCATACGTGGAATGTGCTGTTTACGACCAGGGATCAAAGATATTAGTGAAAATATCCGCGTTATTAGTATCGTTGGTCGCTTTTTAGAACACTCCCGTATTTTTTATTTCTATAACAATGGACAGGAGGAAATCTATATTGGCAGTGCCGACTGGATGCGGCGTAATCTAGATCGTCGGGTAGAAGTGATTACCCCAATCATAGATGGAGATATTGCTAAGGATTTGCAAGAAATTTTAGGAATTATGTTAGCAGATAATCGCCAAGCTTGGGAGTTACAGCCAGATGGCAGTTACATTCAAAGACGCCCAGGTGAAGACAGCCCAGAAGCCAGTTCGCAAAAAATACTGATGTCTATGGCTTTAAACTCGAATGGAATCGCCACTTCAAATATAGTGGATACAAAAAAAAGTTCCTTAGATGTTGACGGCTAGCTTATTATAAGTTTTCTTAAAATTTCTCCTGATTCTAAATTATCCAACTCGTTGCCATAGGATCAATACAATTTATTCAACCATTGGATAGAGTGAGTCGAGGCATCAATTCCCATAAACTGTAAAGGTTATCATAAGTTGTTATTCTTTTACATGGATGTTGATGTTGTCTTGTGAGCCTTCTACATTGCGTGTTCTAGTAGTTGACGATCACGAACTGACTCGTTTAACCCTAAAGTTAGCCTTTTCCAGCCAGAAAAATCTTCAAGTTGTTGGTTTAGCTAGTAATGGTAAAGAAGCGGTAGAAATGGTTAAACGCTGTCACCCCGACGTGATAGTACTAGATTTACATATGCCAGTCATGGATGGTTGGAGCGCCTCTGGTCATATTAAAGCAATTGCTCCAAATACCCAAATCATTGCTTACTCGTCAGTGGAAGACACTAAGTGTCAAGAAACGAAGGAAGTAGACAGCTTGGATGCTTTTTGTAAAAAAGATACACCAACAACCGAACTCATTGCTTTGGTTAAAAAGTTAGGACAGGGTGCAGCTAATCGTTCAGTAGCCGGATAAATGATACAGCAAAGTAGCTTGGGAAATCTAAAACAAGGTCAACTCAGTGGTATAGGGAATATCAAAGTGTTTAAAGGCGTCGGTAAAACCGTAAATTGACGGTTTGCCGACGCAGTTTTTTATCAATTGTGTCGCTTATTGAGACTCAACTAAATTTCTGTTTGCCCAAAGGTGCGTCTAAACTCATCAATAAGCTCATCCATTTCTTCCAAAGCCTGATTCACGTCAATTCTTAAAGTTCCCAGGTTTGGCTGTTCTAGGAGATTCAGTAAATAATCTCGTTGATTTTGAACTTTAACAACTCGTTGTTTTATAGTTTGTGCATCCATTGTTATCTTCCTGTCTTCAAGTCTCCTCTACTTTAATCTACGGTAAGCCGCCTTTTGAAGTGTAGCGCAAACCAGCCGTTGAATCACCTATGGTCTTCCCTAACTTGTTCGTGATCACCGATGATAGAAAAACTAAGGTACTAGGAATTCATCACGAACTAAAATCATGTTACGCCAATTTTCTTTGGGAACACTAGGTATAACCATAGGCGGTCTTTTAACTATCATGGGTTTTGCTGCCTACGCTGCTGACTATGCCACACTAAATCTTGCAGGTTTTTTTTACGGAATTCCTCTTCTACTAGGAGGACTTGCACTCAAAGCTAACGAACTTAAGCCTGTGCCCTTCAGTCAACCTACGACGCCACAAGTGTTAGCACTGAGAAATCAGCAAGCAACTTCTACTCAAAATCAAATTCGCCTAGACATTACTCGATATTGCTACGGTCAAGACGGGCATTTAGATAAAGCGCTTTCATTTCTAAAGCTTGGTTCCACAGACAATGAAATACCAGTTGTCACAGGGTTGCGAGAAACAGAAATCAATGGAGCTTATACTTTAATTTTGGAATTTGATTCGCCATTGCTACCGATTGACGTATGGCAACAAAAACAGGAAAAAATGACCAGTTTTTTTGGTCCTGGAGTAGAGGTAAAAGTGACACAGCCAGAATCAGAAAGAATTGAACTGGCGCTGATTGCGAATAAAAAATAGTTATGATTAAGAACAATGCAGAACGCAGAACTCAGTAATCAGAATATCCCCACAAGGAGAACCCTCTTGATTTGAGAAGGAAAACTTTCTTTTTCTCTCGCGTTTCAATTCGGGGGCACACCTACCAATACTCAGGAACCAGAGTTCTTAATTCGTAACGAGAAAACGCGTTTAATATTCTGACTCCTGAGTTCCTATTCTGTGGTGTTTCTTGGTCATTAGTTTTTAGTTGTTTACTAACGACTAATGACTCATCTTTACTTTTCTAGGCGAACTGCGTACCATTGCAAATACTGCCCTGAACCAACATCCAACTCGCAACTTGTGTCGATTAAATATTTTGCTTGCGCCTCTGTTGAATCAAAAGAGCGTAAATCGAGTGGCAAATCCTCAAATTGAAATTTTTCTAAAACTCTCTTAAGCTTCTCTAACAACTCTGGAGCAGAAAGAATTTGTTCTGGTTGGTTCGTTTCTAAAAGAACAAAATAATCCTGCTGATACATTAATGAATCTGGCATACACAAAGTTTCATTACTTTTAAATATGTTTTTTTTAAGACAAGATGTCTTTTATAACTTTTTATCTGTTTTTTAAAATGATTTAGCATTTATACAATAATATAGCAGTCCTATTTGATTTGTGAAAAGAAAAAGCTTAGATACCGGACTTCTTAAAGAAGTCCGGTATCTTGGTGTTTACCGAAAATTTGGGTCTAAATCCCCGTTCTTCTAGGACGGCTTTATTGATTTTTAACATGATACATGAGATTATACTCATGGCAATGCGGTAATACGCCAAGATAGCCAAGGTTAGTACCTCGCCCTTCGGGTTCAGCAGTCGCTCATGGGGGAAACCCCCAAGACCGCGCTGCTTCACCATCCACAATGCTCAGCTTCGTGCGACATACTGTGGGAATGAGAAAATAAAAAATTTGAATAAACCTTTTCAAACGCGGTCGGACAGTCCGTGTACGCTTGTGGACGTATCCAAACGGGGATATTTGAATGCTTGCATTCGGATATCTAGGGAGGACGGATGAAGCAAGAATCCTCAGCATGACGGCTGAGGAGTGTCAAGTGCCTCCTATAAGTGTTGTGTTGAACGCAAGGTGTTGCAGGGCGATCGCGCTTTTCTCCCGCCGTAGGCGATCGCATGACTGCGGGCACTTCCTTGCCATCGCCCTGTGTCGCTTGTGTTGCAAAGTGGATTTAGAAATCGAATGTTGTGCGAAGCACACCCACATACTGGGTATCATTTCTGCTGTTGTTTTCCGGGTTAAGAATGACCCAGAAACCAGGAGTCACCGAAATGTTGTCGTTCAGTCGCCAGCGGTAGAATGCTTCGATGTGGTAAGCGTTGTCTCCCTCTGTACGGACATCGCTACTAGACACGCGTGGTGGCACACCAAAGAGAATTCCCGGCAGATTGCCTCTACCGCCCACATCTGGAAACGACACGCCGATCGCTCCAAACCACACATTGGCATTGTCACCCTTGTTTACCAAGAGGGAATCAGTTCCACCCGTACCATTAGAAATGTCACTGAAACCAGAGTTCTCAGCAGTTGCCCAAATATATCCACCCCAGGCGTGCATCTGGAAATTCGGCGAAAAGCGATAGTATCCCTGCGCACCGACAATGTTGCCGGAAGTGGCAATGCTGTTCCCAAAGGGAGAGTTTGCCAGGAGGCTACCTGTCCCGCCTGTAAGACCAACCTTACCACCAGGGGTATAGCTATGGGAGTAAGCGATGCCAATCGCCCCTTGGTTGCCGTGATACACCAAGTGCGCTAGCGCATTGTAACCACCATTAAATACCCCATTTTTTTCAAATGGAAGATTTGGGTTATCTGCCAAATAGCCCAGAGTCAGAATCAGGTCTTTATTGATGTTCCAATTAACAGCTGCACCACCGCCGCCTCGCCGGAAGAGGGGACTGTATTCCCCAAATAGTGAGGGGATTCCGTTTCCGTCATCTGCGATAGAGGCAGGAGTTACGGTTTCTGTGATGTCGGTGTAACCGATGCCTGTGGGACCTATTACAAAAGAAACAGACTCGCCTACAGGAAAGAAGTAACGGACGTGGGGAATAGAGAGATCGTTGTTGCTGTCAGTGTCAAAGTTCAGTCGCGTCATCCCGGTGCCGGTTACCGACGCAATCTGACTGGTGGCATTGGAATTCAAGAAGTTCCCGAACTCCAGACGAACTCGCAACAAATCTTTGCCTGTGAAGCTGCTCTCAAAGTTGAGACGACCTCGATCTGCCAAATAGGTTTGGGATTCATCGCGATCGCGCCTTGCGCGGCTCCCTCTGGGAGCATCGCCGCCCACTCTGTTACCAAAGGTGTCGCTGACGGCGATAATAATTTGAGCATTCAGCTTGGTCGTGGTGGAAAACTGCTGCTCTTCCAGCGTTGCTGTACGTGCCTCCAGGGTATCTATCCGCCCGCGGAGAGTTGCCAGTTCTGGCGCAAACTCCTGTTGCAATTTTTGCAGTGTTGCCAAATCTTCTTGCCTGACTAAATCAGCAGTACCCGCAGCAATCAATTCGTTGAGCCGATTTAAAGCAGCATTCAAACCAGCAGCAAACTCATAGCGAGTTAGCGATCGGTTTCCCCGGAATGTGCCATCAGAATAACCAGCAATGACACCATAACGCTCAACTAAAGACTGTAATGCTTGGTATGCCCAATCAGTAGGTTGCACATCTGATAACTGAGAAACAGAAGGTAATTGAGCCATTGCCTTATTGTTGACGGCGTTCTCTGACACCTTTGGGGAATTTGCCACTGGCATCAGGCTGGCAGAAATATCAGTTTGTACTAAAAGATTGTCAGCTACAAGCTCTTTAGTGTTTGCATTAGTTGCAGAGTTAGAGTCAACTCTTTGGGCTAATTTAACGAAATCAGTATTTTGTTTATGAACAGTAATCGGGTTATTTACAACTTCAATTCTTCCATCAATGTCTTGAGCACATAACGTCTCAATACCAATTAAATTGATTGTCAGGCTTGCCACAATCAGTTGCATTATTTTATGCGTTTTTCTCATTTTTTTAGCCTTGACTTAATAAGTCTTATCTTCTTTCTAATAGGACTTTTTAAAAAACTAGGCTCAAAATCGTCTCAATTTTAGAAGGGGCAAGCCTTTGATATTAATTTTGTCTATTGTCACGCTCGTTTGAGTCACTTTTGCCCCTGTTGACATCTTTGCCTTATTTATAAAGGTTTTGAGTCCCAGAAACTGTCTATTGTCCCACTAAACATTCACCGAGCAAATGACCGCTTACACTCCAACAGAAAACTTCACCTTTAATGACTAATTGGCAGTTACTGAAGATGAGGTTTACTATTGATTTAGCTTGGGGAAATCGCTGGATCAATGACTATCCAGTGAAGCTATCAGCAAATTCGAGACTCAATAAATCTAGCTTGACCCCGTTACATTTCTTAAAAAATCTTGTTATATTTTCAAGAGTTGTATTTGCTTTTCTACTTAAGATATAAAAAAAATTATATCTTAAGAACATCTAACTTTAGAGTGATAGAAAACCAATTATTTTTAGATTTTATTGATATTAAATAAACGTTAGTATAGGTTGATTAAGACAAACCGTTAGTCAAAAAATTGGAGCAAGCGATAGGTTTACTTGCTATTTCCTACCATGTCATCTCCAATGACTTAAACGTGTAGACAATTGTCTATAACGTTACAAGCTGACAAGTGCATTTAACTTGCACTTTTTGTGGGCTAGATTCCTTACACTGAACAATTCCAGCAGGAAAATTAAATATTGGCTACTGAATCTAGCCAAAAAACGATGGAGTTGTTGAGTGCAAACTTATGGTGCAGAAGCAGGAAATCTGGCTCTCAGACTCCTGCCCTAGGGCGACCTGTATATAGCGAACGGCATTGCTGCCAAGATTCTACTCCTCATGCAGCAAGAGAATTTCATGCAAGCATTGCTGCACAAAAGGCAGATGAATTGTCTACTTGAGCGGATTCCTGTTCATGTCATCGTGACATCCTCCTACATCGAGATACAACCATGTCCTCCACTACTACTCGTCGTAAATCCAACACGTTCTATGTCATCCTGATTGCTGGTGCTGCCGCTCTTGGCGGCTTTTTGTTTGGTTTTGACACTGCTGTGATCAACGGCGCGGTTGCAGCTCTCTCCAAAGCCTTTAACGCCAACAGTGTACTGACTGGTCTTGCCGTGTCCCTGGCATTGTTGGGGTCTGCGGTAGGAGCCTTTTATGCCGGGAAAATCGCAGACCGTTATGGTCGAGTCAAGGCAATGGTAGTAGCTTCGGTGTTCTTTACCATCAGTGCCATTGGCTCTGGGATTGCCTTCGGAATCTGGGATTTTATCTTTTGGCGAGTCTTGGGTGGGCTTGCAGTCGGCGCTGCCAGCGTCATCGCGCCAGCTTACATTGCAGAATGTTCTCCCACTCATTTGCGGGGAAGGTTGGGATCTCTCCAGCAACTAGCGATTGTGGTTGGTATTTTCATTGCACTGCTATGCGACTACTTTATCGCTGTATCAGCAGGTTCAGCTGAGTCGCCATTTTTGTTTGGAATAGCCGCTTGGCGGTGGATGTTTTGGACGGAAATCGCTCCAGCTGTGCTTTACGGAATGGCAGCTTTAATGATTCCCGAATCGCCCCGGTACTTGGTTGCCCAAGGACGGGAGCCAGAAGCTGCTAACGTTCTGACCAAGATTTTGGGAGGTGACGTGCGCTCAAAAATCGAAGAAATTCGGCAAACAGTTATGCGAGAGCGCCAGCCTAGGTTTTCTGACCTCTTAGGGAGAAATGGCGGACTGCTCCGTATTGTTTGGATAGGAATAGGCTTATCTGTACTCCAGCAATTGGTTGGTATTAATGTAATCTTCTACTACAGCAGTATTTTGTGGCGCGCAGTCGGGTTTTCAGAACAAAATTCCCTAACGATCACGGTGATCACAGGAGCCGTAAACATTATTACTACGCTAGTGGCGATCGCTTTCGTTGATAAATTTGGTCGCAAGCCCTTGCTCATTCTAGGGTCAATCGGCATGACCTTGACCTTGGGGACGTTGGCTTCTATTTTTGGAACTGCTCAGTTAGATCCTGCTGGCAACCCTACTTTAAGCGGTTCAGCGGGTATTGTGGCTCTTTTAGCAGCCAACCTCTATGTGTTTTGCTTCGGTTTCTCCTGGGGACCAGTGGTTTGGGTGCTGTTGGGAGAAATGTTCAATAACAAGATCCGAGCTGCTGCACTTTCAGTTGCTGCTGCAATGCAATGGATTGCGAATTTCGTCGTTTCCACGACATTTCCTCCCATACTGCAATATTTGGGGCTAGGCGCTGCTTATGGTCTCTATACAACTGCGGCGGCTATCTCGTTGTTTTTCGTTCTCTTTTTTATTAAGGAAACCAAAGGAATTGAGTTAGAAGATATGTGATTCGCATCGAACTTGTGGGACTTTGTAAAAAGCTGGGACGAAATGAGTCTAAAGACAAAGCAGTACATAACACTCACTCCTAGTGCATGGCAAACATTAGACAAGATTGCGGAATGTGAGTTCCATCTGTGTCCATCTGTGGTTAATTATTCTTTTTTTTGGAATGAATGCAAGAAGTCTATTACAGGAACGTGTCAAGGAACAAGGAGTAAGTGAGCGTGAACTCATATCAAGTCCGGCAAATCACCCATAATAAAACTTATATGTCGTAAGGACTTGAGTCCTTGTTTTTAAAGGAAGAGGACGCGCATTCCTCACTACAAACTTGAGTTTGGTTATTTAATCGGACATGATATCTATCATTAAGCGCTGACACCCTCGGTGGAGAATGTCCCAGTTCTTGTGCAACACAAAACTTACACAAAACGCTCAAATCGCATAACTCGAACACTTTGAAGTTTGCTTCCTGCTTCTGTCAGGGGAGTCGGCTCCTAACCTGTCCACAGGCGTTAATTCCGCGCTTGCCGCACGTACTCTATCCGTCGGACAATTCTTTAAGTTAATCGCCGCGTTCAAATCGCGGTCTTGGGTATGCCCACAGCTTTGACACACATACACGCGCTCAGACAAAGGCATTGGCTGTACATGACCACAACAAGAGCAAGTCTTGGATGAAGGATACCATCTCCGCCATGAATCCCACACTCCCCAAAGCAGGTGAGATGTGGAGCTTCTGGCGAACTAGCTAAAGTTCTGGTAATCTCTGATCAAAAGCCGATGGCGGGATTTGAACCCGCGACCGCTCGATTACGAATCGAGTGCTCTACCACTGAGCCACATCGGCACACATTAAAACATAATAGCTTATGACACAACCAAATAGCAAAAATCGTATGAAATCAGAACAATATGCCCGTCTTAAGGCAGAAATAGCAGCCCCCTATCGTGGCTTACGGCAATTTATCTACATTGCTTGTGGTGCTTCTGGCTTTATCGGTGCACTCATCTTTTTTTCTCAGCTACTTGCGGGACGTGATGTTGACAGCGCTTTGCCTAACTTGGCACTTCAAATAGGAATTATCACTTTAATGGTTTTTCTTTGGCGTTGGGAGCAGCGCAGGCAACGACGCCCCTAAAACCCTTTCATGAGATGAATTACAAGCTTTTACGTTCGCGTCTTATACCTTTAGAAAAGTAAGCTAATAAAAATGTTGTTATCGCCATCATACCCAAATTCCAGTAAGTTGTAGTTAGAGCAGTTGTGCCGATAACGAGCAAGCAAAATAAGCTGTATTTAACCTTCATTCGTACTTACTTTTTTCTAAACAAAATATTCAAGCTTATTCCAGCAAAGGTCACCAATGTAAACTAGTTATAAAAATGAATGGCTGAGACACTTGGAGATAAAAAGCGCAGAATATACTTTTATCAAAATACCTAAGATACGCTCAAGGTTTTGATAAGCTTATTGACAACTAACACGTTTTCTTTGAACTTTCGTGCATGTCCACAAGTTAAAGAGACAAGTACTCTCGACTCAGCCTGGTTTTAGTGACTTCTACTTCTCTTCTCTATCAGCCTTAAGCTCACGCACGCATTCTTGTGCAACACCCACAACAAGTCCCAAGCTGGCACCAATTAAGGTATATCTATTGTGCAAGTCTTGGTAGTACTGACCTTCAAATTTAGGTTGATTAAAGCCACGCTGACCAATTTGAGCAGCAGCCAAACCGATAACTGCGCCAATTAGACCAGTCATAACACCTGAGAAGATGATTAACCTGATATTCATAGAACAGTAAACAGTAAATAGTGAACAGTTAGCAGTTATCAGTTAACAGTCAACACGTGGTTGTTTACCCATAACTGATAACTGATAAGAGGACTAGTGGTGCAAGAAGAAAGAGTAAAACAGAAAGGCAACAGTGAGCGTAAACAAAATGTGGTTTATCCAATCGTCTAAATTCCATTTTTTGAACATCCGTGTTACCTCTATAGACAAACGTGAATCTTCTTCTACCCCATGACATTATTCTACATTCAAGGCTTTTTGTGGAACTGCTAACTTTACAGTTAATAATGTTAATAATGTCGAAGTTGCATGACAATTTCAGCCAATATGAAAAAAGAACAGCCTGAGTGTTCAACCGGGGCTGCGTGACGCCATCAACACCTTACTCCTCTTGTGGACTAGCCTGAAATGTAGAAAGAGCTTGTTCCTTGTCCTGCTGAGACTGTGGATACTCTGTCGGGCTGGGCTTGCCAGGTTTGCCCGGTTTCAAGAAGCGCTCTTCTTGGTTCTTGATCACGACATACAGCACTGGAACTAAAAACAAACTTAAGATTGTCGAAATCAGATAACCACCAAACAGCGCTGTTCCCAAAGACCAACGGCTCATTGCCCCAGCGCCAGAAGCTATCACCAAGGGCCAAAAACCAACGAAACCAGAGATAGCAGTCATGAGAATTGGTCGCAAGCGTTCCTCTGAAGCGCGGATTGCAGCCTTAGTGATATTCATCCCTAACTCTACCAACTGGTTAGCAAATTCCACGATCAGAATCGCGTTTTTACTTGCCAAACCAATGAGCATCACCAGCGCGACTTGGGCATAGATATTATTGTTAAGCGTGGGCCAAACGCCACCTGCTTGGAAAACATTAGCGCGGAACACGACTGCACCAAGCGCACCCAAGATTGCCAGAGGTACGGTAATCATGATGATGGTGGGATCGACGTAGCTTTCGTACTGCGCCGCTAACACCAAGAAGACCATGACAAAGGCTAAGCCAAAAATGATGGGTGCTGCACCGCCAGAAGATTTCTCCTGCAAGGCAGTCCCTGTCCAGGCGAAGCCAAATCCCGGTTGCAAAACTTCGTTGGCAACCGCTTCCATTGCTTGGATTGCCTGTCCGGTACTGTAGCCTGCTGCTGGACCTCCTTGAATTTTGATTGACGGATAGACGTTGAAGTGAGTGACGACAGGCGGGTAGGTCATTCTTTCCAATTGCACCAAAGAACTCAGTTGGACGAGATTGCCATCTTGGGAGCGCACGTACAAACGACTGAGGTCTTCAGGATTGGAGCGCACTGTCCCCTCTGCTTGGGCGTAAACCCGATACAGTCGTCCACCAAGCACGTATTGGTTGACATAGCTTGCACCCAGATAGGTCTGCATAGTGCTGAAAATATCACTGATCCGGATGTTCTGTGCCTTGGCTTGGTTGCGGTCGATGGAGATTTGCATCATCGGGGTATCAAAGGTGAATTGGGTAAAGACACCTCCGAGTTCCGGTCGCTTTTGAGCCGCAGCAATCACGTTTCGGGTATTCTCGATCAGCGCTTCCATCGGCAGGGCTTGTCTATTTTGGATATACATCTCGAAGCCACCTGTACTACCCAAACCATCCACAGGTGGTGCATTAACGGCGATCGCTACTGCTCCAGGAATTTTTTCCTGCAACCCTTTATTGATTTTTTGCAGAATGCCAAAGACTGAATGCTCAGCACCACGGCGCTCTTCCCAATCTTTCAACTTGACGAAAAATAGCGTCTTGTTACTAGCGTTCCCCTCAAATCCAAAGCCAGCATTACCGACAACATGTTCCACTTCAGGCAGTGGCTGCACCACTTCCTCAGAAATCTTCTTAACGAGATCAACGCTGTAGTTGAGAGACACACCTGGTGGCGCTTCGACAATCGCAAAGAAATAGCCTTGGTCTTCTTCAGGGATAAACCCTTGAGGAGTTGTCTGGTAAATCCAACCTGTCGCGACTAAACCCGCAATAAACACTGGAATCACGAGCCAGCGAACCCGGATCAGGAATTCCACAATCTTGACGTATCCCCCCTTGAGCCAATCAAACACCCGATTAAACCAGCGGAAAAACAAGCCCAAGGGACCGTGGACTTCCTGCTGTCGCCGCATGATGATGGCTGACATACTGGGAGAGAAGCTGAGGGCGTTGAAGGTCGAAATGGCAATCGAGAAAGCGATAATCAGCGCGAATTGCTTGTAAACGATGCCGGTTGTGCCAGGAAAGAAGGTCACGGGGATAAATACTGCCATCAGTACCACTGATGTTGCAATGATTGCCCCGGTGAGTTCCTCCATCGCATCTAGGGCGGCTTGCATTGGTTTCATGCCCTGATCGAGTTTGGCAGCGATCGCCTCTACGACGACGATTCCATCATCCACCACCAAACCTGTTGCCAGGATGATGCCGAATATCGTCAACTGATTGAGGGTAAACCCAAACACATAGGCAAATGCCATCGTTCCAATCAGCGATACGGGGATCGCAAGGGAGGGAATAATGGTGGTGCGCCAATCTTGTAAAAAGATGAAGATGACTAGGAAGACGAGCGCGATCGCCTCCATCAAAGTTTTGAAGGCTTCATCGAGAGAAGCTGCGACGAACAAAGTATTATCTAAGCCGACCGCCGACTTTAATCCTGGCGGAAAATTCGGTTGCAACTCCGCCATTTTTGCTTTGATGGCGCTGGCTGTATTCCAGGCATTCGTGCCGGGCAGTTGGTAGGCTAACAAAATAACTGCTGGTGAACCGTCAAAGAGCGTCGTTGCGCTATAGTTTTCTGCCCCAACTTCGGCGCGACCGACATCTTTTAACCGGATTAGCGTGCCATCCTTGCCTGTTTGCACCACGATGTCTTCCGCTTCTGCGGGAGTGGTAAACCGACCGTTGGCTCGCAGAGCAATTTCATACTGCTGATCGGTTGGGGTAGGTTGCTGACCAATTCTCCCCGATCCAACCTGGATATTCTGTTCCGAAACGGCATTGATGACGTCCTGTGCCGTCAAATTTCTGGCAGCCAAGGTATCGGGATCAAGCCAGATACGCATGGCATATTTCCGTTCCCCGACAATTCTGATCGAACCTACGCCCTCAATCCGTTTGATTTCATCAAAAATTTGTCGGTCAACGTAGTTACTCAGGAAGACGTTATCGTAGATGAAGTTACCCTTTTCGTCTTTTTCTGAATAAAAGGCATAGGCGAGAGTAATGGTTGGAGACTGCTTCTGGGTAATCACACCAATGCGGTTGACTTCCTCTGGTAAGCTGGCTGAGGCGATCGCTACGTTATTTTGCACGAGGACTTGTGCCGTATTCCTATCCGTGTCCGTGGGAAAGGAGACGTTAATCGTGCTGTTGCCATCATTCGTCGTCTGCGAGGACATATACACCACCCGCTCCGTGCCGTTGATTTCCCGCTCTAGCACGGTGGTGACGTTTTCTTCTGCTGTTTTGGCATCAGTCCCGAGATAGTTAGCAGTAACAGTCACCTGCTTGAGAGCCATTTCTGGTAGCTTATCTAAAGGGAGGAGGGGAATACAGATTCCTCCGACCAATAGAATAAGTACAGTACAAACTGTCGTGAAGACTGGTCGCTTAATGAAAATATCCGCAATACTTAGGAGCATAACCTAGGAGTGATAGGGATCAAGTTGAGAGTGCGATCAATAGCTATTGATGATTAAGCTCAATAGAAATCTCATTGTGCTGACTTAAGACTCAGGCTGAATCGGAGAACCATCTCTCAGGGTCAGGATTCGCGTGACCGCAATTTGATCGCCTGGCTTGACTCCATCGAGCACTTGGTAGCTTTGACCTTGAATGGCTCCCAGCTTCACTGGCACGCGGCGTACAGTCTGTTTTGACCCTGCATTCTGGGCTACAAAGACAAAGCTCTGCGCCCCGATATTAGAGACAGCTACCGTGGGAAGCAAAACACCTGAACGTTCGTTCCAAATGACTCGTGCGCGGACAAACTGCCCCTCGCGTAAGCTGCCCCCCTTGTTGGAAAAGCGAGCCTTGGTTAAGACAGCTTGGGCACCTGTGTCTACCTCTGGGGAGATAAAGTTAATACTGCCGCTGACCAAGCGTTTTTTGGTATTGGGATCAATCAGCTCCACTGGTAGCCCGCGTCGCAGTTGTGAAAGGTAGTTGTTGGGAATTGAGATTCGCAGGTAAAGATTATCATTTTGAGTAATAGTCGTTAGGGTTTGACCAGTGTTAACGTAGTCTCCCACCTTAACGGGAAAATCACCCACCTCTCCAGTAATTGGTGCCAGCACCCGTTTAAACTGGAGCGACACGCGAGCACTCGCTGTATCTGCCTCAGCTTCTCGGACGTTAGCTTGTGCTTGATTTAAGCTAGCTTTGGCAGCTTGTACCTGTTCCTCAGTGGCGCGGAGGGTGGCGATCGCCGTGTTTAGGTCTCTCTGGGCAATGTCTAACTGCTGTTTTGCTTGTGCCCCAGCAGATACCAGTTGCTGCGCCCTTTGGAACTGAAGTTTTTGAAGTTCTACGTTTGCCGCATCCCTCAGCCGTTGTGCTTCTTGTGCTTTCACTTGCGCCTGTGCCGTTCCATAAGCAGATTTGACTGAGTTGACTCTGGCAATGGCGCTATTCAATTCCGGACCGCTGCGATCAGGACGCAGCAGCACAATCGGCGTTCCTTGCTGCACTCGATCTCCTGAGGAGACGGGAATCGACTCTATCCGACCTTGGATCTCCGGCTGCAGTGAGACTCTCTGCTGAGCTTCCAGCCTACCCACGAACTCTGACACGTCTTGCACTGTGGTAGACTTCAATAACTGCAACTTGACCGGAGTTGGTGGCGGTTCGCTAGCTGCGGCAGAGGGTTTGCTCTTACCGCAGGCGCTGGTGAAGACAGAAGCTAAAAGCGCTGGAAATAATAATTTACTTGCGAGTAAGACATCAGCTTTTTTAAACATATTTTTAACCTCAAAAGAATTTAAGTGAGGTGAAGGCAAAAATGAATACTTCTTGCAAGTTTTATGAATTTTGAATGCTTAAGTTTTGCTCTTGAGAAGAACGTTGGTTGCCCAACCGCTTGGATGGCAACAAGGTTTCGTCTAGTTTAAAGACTACATACAAGCAGACGGTTGAAGAAATAATTCGTCATTTTTGAACCAAAGGGAGAATTCCACCACCGTGAAGGATGACAGCCAATCGGTGCAGCCAGGGTGTAATCTAGGTCATCACACTTTAGCCATTTGCCGTTCACGCGCCAGCCTACAACCTCGCCGAATTTCTCAATCACTGTATTATCTTGATTAATGGTGGTATCGAACGAACCTCCAACACTTTGATATCTCTGTATTTGCACACTGAAACCAAAGCGACCTTGGCTATATTTTCTCCACAAACTGTCTATCACCCGTAGTTCTTCGCAGGGAAACTCCCTCATATCATCCGGAGTGATCGCTGCCAAGTCTGGCTCTTTTGTGATTGCTTGGATGACCCGAATCGTTTCCCAGTCTGCTTCTCGTAGATTTCCTGCTGCTAACAACTCCTGTAGCTTTTTGTATTTGTGGATATCGGCAACCAGTAGGAAACTCTCTTCTGATTTGGCAATGCGATCGCTAAGATTTGATAAGAGCTGATTAAATTGTTGTAGCTGCTGTTCGATCGCACTTAAACGAGTCGTGACTTCCGATTCATGCACTTCATTAGACATTGAATTCCTCACAAAGAAGGGGTGTTTTCAACTTTACTTGTCAATAGCTAAATTATTTATTCTTTCATAGGTAGCGACAAATGACGGCGAGATTTGGTCATACCGAGTTCTTTAATTGCTATAGCCTTCTCATAATTGTGTACTAGTACACAAGATTGCATAAATCAACAAAAGAGGGATCCCTTACGTTGAGTAAACCAGCAATCAAATTGCATCGCCAGCGAAATAATTTTCCCCGATTACGATAGCGCTGTGCCAGGATGTAAAAAATCTTCAAACGGTTAATGTGTTGGCTAATAACACGTATTTTGACCTAGTTGTTTCTATCTTCACACTATTCGTGCAAAAGGTCTATTGTTAAACAGCGCTTTAAGCAGTACTCATTGTGTCTTGTTGCTCGTCGTGTTATGTGCAATGAAAAACAGACGGCTCATCCCTAGGAGTTTTCCTTGGTTGCTATGTACTCTCAAGTATGACAACGGTGTCTGTCTCAACCGTTGATAATTTGATGGTCCTAGGAGGAGGTTGCTGGAACCACACAAAGGATTGGCTGTGAGTACAACCTCTTTAAGGAGAGAATCAGCACAAGCCAAAGCAGTTGGCATAGATTGATGAGCAAAGGAGTATTTATCTTTCATTACCAAGGCTGGTCGAGCAACACTCAGGCAGAAATTTTAGCAACTGCGGCTGCTAATCAGGTTTGTAGGCGAGGAGCGGGAACTTTGTCTTTCTACACCTAATCACAATAAAGTAGAGGTTTGGCATTTCATTGTCTTGTCCATTCTTGTGGTTCTTGTCATATTCTTGCTATTTCTTTAGGGGGATTTTGGGCGTTACAGTTGTGATACCAATTCTATGTAAGGTTGCCCTTTATTCACCCATAGGATTAATCGCCGGATCAGCAAAAGGCGTAAGCGCAAAGCGCAGGCTCCGCCAACGCGCAACGTGCCGTCTGGCATACCCAAGTTGGGGTGCTTCAGTAAAATTAATATTTATTCAATTTGTGAAATATAAAGAGAGAAAAAATAAAAAAATTATTAGAAAATCTCAACTTCAGCGAATTTACTGAGAAACTAAATATTGTTCAAACGGGGTCAGCTTATATAAAGACCCTGATTATAACCCTGAAATATTTAAAAGGGGTCAAACTATAAATTTAAAGACCCCAATGTCGGTAAAAATGATAATATACCAAGCGCCAGACTCACTGTCAGTCATGGCGCTTTTAACTTTTAAATTACGGTACTCTTACCAAATACGGTGAAGGAATGGCTTGAGCGCTCCCTTTACTAACCAATGCTTGGTAAACAAAGGCAGCAACTTCTGCCCTAGTTGCCTGACGATTAGGATTTAACTGCCCGACTGCGGGGTAATTTACCACGAGTTGCCGTGCAGTGGCTGCTGCTACTGAATTGGTAGCATAGTTAGGAATTTGGGAAGCATCGCTGTATACGGAAAGGACATTCTGAGTATTCGCAGATAAACCCAAACCGTTTGCTAATGAGACGAGTACCTGCACTCGCGGAATTTGTTGCTCTGGTTTAAAGGTACGGTCAGGATATCCAGAAACAAAGCCGCCTTGGTAGGCAGATTGAATCACCTTGGAAGCCCAGAAGTTGCTGCTAACATCGTTGAAGTTAATGGCTTGGCGTTGCCCTGATGGTGTAAAGGCTTTGGTTACAATAGCGGCAAATTGCGCACGGGTAACAGGTTCATTGGGTTTAAAAGTCCCATCGGGAAATCCAGCAATAATATTCTTAGAGGCTAGAGCTTCGATGTAGCTTTTCGCCCAATAATTTGCAGGCAGATCCTTGAAGGCGACTGGACCGCCGGCTGGTGGCTCAACAGTAGCGGCAACAAATTCGACTTGACCAAGTATACGCTTGGGATCAATATCATTGCCAATAGCGACAATTGTATTATTACCCTTGCTGTTGTTCACGTCATGGCGAGTGTTACTGCGGATCAGGTTACCGCCGGGATTTTCAGTGGTGCCAAGATCAGGTGAAGCATTAGTAATCACGACTATGCCATCGCGCTTGTTCTTTTGAATCACATTCTTACGCAGTACAGGCTTAGCGGATTCGGAGATAAACAGACCATCTTGGTTTTCGATGATCTGGTTTCCTTCTACTAAGGGTGTAGAAGTACCACCTATTGCTAGACCAAAACCAGTATCCTGAAACAAATTATTGCGAATCTGTCCTTGGGCTGATTTAGCAACTGAAATCCCGTTGCCTTTGTTTTGAACAAAGACACTATTTTCAATTTTAGGATTACCTTTACCGGTGACAAAAATACCTTCTCGTATACTGTTGGTAAACGTACTATTTGTAATTGTGGGATTAGTTGATTCCACCCATATACCAGTGCCACGGTTTTCTGGGTTGGTGACTGTTACCCCTGTGATAACGGAATCGTTATCCGCACGAATAGTCATATTTTGTCGGGCAAAGGTGGGACTAATGTAAACGCCACTACCTGTAATCAATACTGCCTGACCTTTGGTCGATTCGTCACCCCGCAGCGTCACACCTTGTTTGATAAAAAGTGGGAAGGTTTCTCCACTTTCTTGGTTATAAGTACCAGGAGCCAGTTGGACAACCGTACCTGGTTGAGCCTGATTGAGAGCGTAGGTAATGGTTTTGTATGGCGTTGCTTCCGCGTTTCCAGCACCAGCACTGTCTGTACCAGTTTGTGGATTGACGTAAATAACGCTTGCAGTTGCGGGAGCTTGCGGCGTAACAGTTTGGGCAATCTCTTTAGTGTGGATAGCACCAGCATTCACCTGTGAACTTGGTAGCATAAACCCACCAGAAACCACTAACAAAGCAGTGAGTCCTGCAGGCATTGTCAGAAGACGTCTACCAGTTTGAATACGAAAATTTTTCTTTTGTGGAGTATCAAATCCCTGATGTGTCATCTTATCAATGATGTGCTGAAATAGTGTTAGTTGAATAAGGTGTCAATAACAGCAGGCGTTGCTGTAAAACTCATGCAAACTATAGCCGAAGACCAGTAGATTGGGATCTGGGTTCCCTATGTAAAAAACAGAATTTGTTACACTCATTCACATTTAGTTTGCATATCGAGGTGGGTTTGAGGGTGTAGCGTGTAGGCGAATCGCACTTTTGGGATATTTGATGCTTCCCTAACCCAAGATCCCGTACCCTCAACCCTTTCTTCTACAATCAAGACCCCTCATCCGTATACAACTGAAAAACAAACCCAGTTTCTTTAAGAAGAAACTGGGTTTGTGGAAGTTATATAAAGCTGCAACTTATTGCAGTCAAATGTCGTCTAAACAAAAGAAAACTATTACCGAAATTAACGTAATGCGCTATCGATTGTTGTCACTACGTCGCGCGTTATTTTTAGTAATTACTATCTGTCTTCTACTCTCTAGTGTTCCTGTCAAAGCGGCTGAACGAGTGGTACTTAAGTACCGCATTTTTCGCGAATCACTTTCTGTAGAGGAATTATCTACTTTTGCTGAAACTGGCAAACTCTCAAGGTCGTTGCAAGTCAATTTAGCTTTAGCACGGCAAGATCCTAAACTCATTCGCAAGTATTTATCGCAACCAGTGAAGGTAGATCCTGTAATTTTAGACAGGGTACTCAATAGCCCAATTGGTAACGCTATTCTAGACCAACTTAGTCAAGTGATTCACACACCTTCCCAGAAAGCAAACCGGCAAGCTTTACGCTCCGCCTTAGTACTTTCTGCTAACGTTGATAAGCAAATGACACTGGTAGAAATCATGCAAAATTACCCTACTTCAGCAGTTGAAGTTGACGGGGAACGTTTGGAAAGTGCCTATCGTCAACTAGCTCGCTTACAAGGGAACTTACAAGATTTGCTTGGTTTTTAGTTATTAGTCTTACTTAAGGGATTGTCTTTTGTTCTCACTAATAACTAATATGCTAATGTTTCTAATGTTTCGCGCAAATACCGCTGTACCTGTTCCTCAAGGCGAAGCTTTTGAAATTGAGCATCGCGTTCTAATAGCCAGCGCTGGAAACCGGAACTAGCTGCGATCGCGCACTTTAAGCTATTCCAATTTTCAGTATTACCAGTAAATGGGGCACCGCTAGAAGCTTTAATTCCAGCCATAGTTCCTTGTTCCTCAGTTTCAATGGTCAATATATAAAGCAAACTTTAAAGAAGCCGCTCCTCTAAGAGCCTAAAATCCTACTCATTTTTCTAGGGTAAACTTGTATCGCAGCAAATTCTGTCTCATTAGTCACTAAAACTTGCGCCTACTCACGGAAATTTCACATATATTTCACAATATATAGATAAATTGTAGCAAAAAAGCTTAAATCAGCTAAAACCTAGGCTAAACCTAGCTCCTAGGGAATACAACTAAATAACACTTATGACTAATGGTTAAGCTTGCTCTTAATACCACCACAATTGAGGTCTTGATAGTGCTGCCATATGAGCAGCACGCATTTTTAATTTTTATTACCTAAACAAAAAATTTTTTACTGTTTCTTTATTAATCAGATTTTTTTAAACCAACGAACGCAATAGCAAATATTTGCACAAGGTAGTGCCAACAGGAAAGGGTACAGGGTATTAGGAGGGGGACAGAGTGCAGGGAAGTAAAACTTATCTATCACCTGTCACCTGTCACCTATCACCTGTCACCTATCACCTTTCATTAACTCCCTGTCTAGTAGATGAGAGAGTACGGCGCTTGGTCACCATCTGGAAGCCTTCGATGATGTCACCTTCAGCCCATTCATTGTATTTGTCAATGCCGATACCGCATTCGTAACCTGAGTTAACTTCGCGGACGTCTTCTTTCATTCGCTTGAGCGAGTCAAGGACGCCTTCATAGATCACCTTACCGTTACGACGCACTCGCACTTTGCAGTTGCGGGTGAGTTTGCCAGACTGCACGTAACAACCGGCAACGGAACCACGACCAACTGGGAACACAGCACGGACTTCGGCTTGACCCAAGTGTTCTTCCGCCAACTCTGGCTCCAATAGACCTTCCAAGGCTCCTTGGATATCTTCTATAAGTTTGTAGATGATGTTGTATTCCCGCACATCTACACCAGCTTCATCGGCGGCTTGTCTTGCGCCACTAGCGTAAGTGGTATTGAAGCCAACAATGACGGCTCCACTAGCTGCAGCTAAGTCGATATCGGTTTGGGTAATTTCACCAGCAGTTGCCATCAACAGGCGGATTTGTACCTCGTTTTGGGGAATTTGCCGCAGCGATCCCACAATGGCTTCTACGGAACCTTGTACGTCTCCTTTCAAGATCAGGTTGAGTTCTTTCAACTCGCCTTCTTGAGCTTGAGCCGAGATACTTGTCAAGGTAATGCGTCCCTGCATGAGGCGGGATTGACGCTGTTTATCGGCGCGATCGGAAGCAATTGACCGTGCTTGTTTTTCGTTGCTGAAGACCTCGAATTCATCGCCTGCTGCTGGTACATCACTTAAGCCCAACACCTCAACAGCGAATGAGGGAGTAGCCGCGTCGACTCTTTTACCTCTATCATCCACCATTGCCCGGACTTTACCGAACGCTGAGCCAGCTACCAACAAATCACCAACGTGTAGGCTACCGTTCTGAATCAGCAGGGTCGCAACTGGTCCCTTTGCCTTATCTAGGTGAGCTTCAATTACGGTTCCTTTCGCGAGTCGGTCTGGGTTAGCAGAAAGTTCTTCTATTTCTGCTACCAACAGAATCATCTCTAGGAGTGTATCGAGGTTTTCACCTTTAATGGCGCTAACGGGAACCATAATGGTGTCGCCACCCCATTCTTCTGGCACCAGAGCATATTCCGTTAATTCTTGCTTCACACGGTCAGGCTGTGCTTCTGGTTTGTCAACTTTATTGATGGCAACCACGATGGGAACTTCAGCCGCTTTGGCGTGGCTAATCGCTTCAACGGTTTGAGGACGGACGCCATCATCCGCAGCGACAACCAAAATAGCGATGTCGGTCACTCGCGCTCCTCGCGCCCGCATAGCTGTAAAGGCTTCGTGACCAGGGGTATCCAAGAATACCACTTGTTGAACCTTGCCATCGTGTTCCACATCTACGTGGTAAGCTCCGATGTGCTGGGTAATACCACCAGCCTCGCCAGAGGCAACCTTTGTTTTGCGAATCGAGTCAAGCAGCGTCGTTTTTCCGTGGTCTACGTGACCCATAATTGTCACTACTGGCGGACGGCGATGCAGGTATTCCAGGTCTGCCACGTCTATCATTTCGGTGACTTTGCGGGCTTCTGCTTCTCGTTCGACGGTTTCAACTGGTATTTCCAACTCGTTGGCTACCAAGGTAATTGTGGGAATATCCAAATTTTGGGTGATACTCACCGCCATACCTTTCATGAACAGGATTTTCACAATCTCTGTGTCAGCCATCGCCAAGGCTTCAGCCAGTTCTTGCACTGTCATCGGACCTGTGACTTCCAGTATTTCTGGACGATCGGGCTTTTGTTCCGTTTCGCGGCGACGGTTTTGGTTTTGCTCGCGAGAGGAAGGTGGCTTTTTACCTTTAGCAACTGGCGCGACAGCTGTGGCTGCTACAGGTTGTGTTGGCTTGGCAGCTTTGGGTTTGGGCGGACGGGCGACAGAGAGGCTGACTTGGATCGTGGCTGGTATGTCCAGTCCCTCTTCTTCTAGTAAATCTTCGTCCTCAAACTCATCAACTATCGGCTTGAGACGTTTGCCTTTAGCGGCTACCTTAGCCTTAGCTGACTCTTTAATTTCATCTATTTCTTCTTCTTGCCACTTCTTGCCTTTAATTTGACGTGGCGGTGTTGGGCGCTTGAGTTCAAGGACTTCTTCAGTCGGAGTCGCCGCTACTACATCATCGTCTTCCTCGTCTTGCCCTATCTGCGGTTTGGTCGGTGAGACGACGCGCATCGGTTTTGGAGGAGTAGCAATCGGCGAGGCAGATGCAACTGCTGGCTGTTCAGCCGAACGTACTACTGGTCTTGCGGGTCGTTGCGATTCTCCTACGATTGCAGGTGCAGAGGGTCTATTTCCCCTTGGCTCAGGTCTAGCTGGGGATGGAGTAGAACGCACAGGTTTTTCAGATTTTGTCGGTGCAGCAGTCTGTGCTGTTTCCCCTGTTGTTGGTTTATTGACCTTTTGCTGCTTCGGTTGGTCGCGAT
Source organism: Scytonema sp. PCC 10023 (assembly GCF_963920835.1). Lineage (NCBI taxonomy): Bacteria > Bacillati > Cyanobacteriota > Cyanophyceae > Nostocales > Scytonemataceae > Scytonema > Scytonema sp. PCC 10023. The sequence goes on along the minus strand of NZ_CAWUDP010000001.1, from coordinate 26,057 downwards.
CGCGTTTGAGAACCGGTTTTTCGCTTACAGTCGCTTGGGGAGCATCTGCTGGAGGGTTTGTGTCGTCCACAGCAGCAGGTCTTGTCGGCGGGGCAGACAGTTGCGGTTTTGGGGGTCTTTCCGCTTTTGGTTTTGGTACTGCTACTTTTTCTGGTTTTTCCGCTGCGACTTTTTCAACCGGCTGATTTGTATTGCGTGCTTTGTCTTTATCCGCGTCTGTCACAGCAGGTGGTTGAGATGTGGTCTCAGACTGATTCCGGGGTACAGGTCGAATTGGTGCCGTCGGCTTCATTGGTGAGACTGGGGTAGCGAAGGGATTAGGGGGTGAAGGAGGATTAACTTCAGAAGCAGCTTGTATATTGGTAGCAACCGACGCCTCTGGGGCGTTAGAGATGGGGTTTTTCAAAACTTTAGGTTTGCGAATCTCCAAAATTTGTTGTTTATTAGGTGCAGCTGGTCGGTTACGTCCACCATGATGTGATGAATTTGGTCTATGGCTGTGTGCGCCATTATCCCTTTGCGGCATCACACTGGTCGCCGCAACTTTTTCTGCTTGAGTCCGAATGCGTTCTGCCTCGGATTCTGTAATCGTGCTGCTATGACTTTTGACCGCAATATTGAGCTGGTCGCAAATTGCTAATAGCTCTTTGTTATCCAAATTCAATTCCTTTGATAATTCGTAAATTCTAACTTTGCCGTTGTTCATCCACTCTTCCCCTTTAATTTACAGTTTTAGCGGATGGTTGCCTGGTTGGCGACATCTCCATCCTTCGATTACTGTGTTAGGTTGCCGTTTCTGATGAATGCCGGTGTGCCTCCATTCAGGAAAGAGAGATGTTTCGGGTTATTGCTTGCATCCCCACCAGAAAAGATGGTTGACGCCGTGCGCTTGAGCGCTACCAGGTTGCCATTCTGTACTTTGTTGTTTTGCTGATTCTGAGTCTTCCACGACACAATCGAGTAAAACTTGTTAGGAGTCTTGCTTCGCCCCTTTGGATGACCAAGAGCAATGCTAACGACACCCATTTACTATTTTGGCACTACATGAGCGATAAAAGAGGGTGTGTTCCTAGCACGATTTGTTCGGCTGTCAACACAATTCCTCTGGAAATTACCGCTACAACGTAGTTTTATTTTAAATTAAGTTTGTTTTTGGTTATTGCTTAGAGATAGGCGCTGCCACAATATGTGGTACAGTGCTTCTGGCACTGATGCACGTAGCGATCGCCCTAGTCTATTTTTTTTTTGAGCCGCCACTAGACAACTCTGTTGCGGACAAATATAGGCAGAACGCCCCATGCCCTCATCTAATTGTACCTGTCCTGAAGGAAACACGCGGACAATTCGCCAGAACTCTTGTTTTAATCCTACTTGTCGGCAGATCATACAACGCCGATAATTTGGTTTCATAACTGGGTGCTCTTGATCAGCGAGGCTTGATCTGCTACTTTTGAGTCGTTTAAAATGACTCTAGGCAAGCAATGCTCCTCCTAAAAACTCCTCCTCAAAATTGAGGACTGGGGAAGTCCTGCTCGCTTTACTCTTGGTCGTCATTATTATCCTCAAAAATTTCCTCCTCCAACAATTCTTCTTGATTTTCATCATCTAATTCCTCTTCGTCTAAGTCATCTACTTCTGGTGTATATTTTGCTCTTGCAGCTGCAAACTTAGCATCTTCTCCTGCGTAATCATACTTAGCTTTATCTTTGATATCAATTTTCCAACCTGTCAGGCGAGCTGCTAAACGGACATTTTGTCCTTCTTTACCGATCGCCAGACTCAATTGGTCTTCTGCTACCAGTACGTGAGTTTGTCTGGTTTCGGGATCCATGAGCCGAACCTCATCTACCCGTGCAGGGCTGAGGGCATTGGCAATGTAGGTCGCAGGGTCTGGAGACCAGCGAATCACATCTATTTTTTCGCCGCGCAATTCGTTGACTACTACTTGAATCCGCGATCCCCGTGCTCCAATACAAGCACCTACTGGGTCTACATCGCGATCAAGAGTGTCTACAGCAATTTTAGTCCGAGGTCCGACATGACGGGAAGGGGGATTTGCCTCGCGGGCGACAGCCACAATCCGCACGACTTCATCCTCGATTTCTGGCACTTCGTTAGCAAACAAATAAACCACTAAACCTGCATCGGCTCGAGATACCAGCAACTGCGGTCCCCGTTGCTGACCTTGAGAAACTTTTTTGAGATAAACCTTAAAGGTAGCATTTGCCCGATAATTATCATTAGGCAATTGTTCGCGCTTGGGCAATTCGGCTTCCACTTCCGGCTGACCAAAGCTACTGCTGACCGCCATAATCACCGATTGTCTTTCAAATCGCAAAACTCTTGCTTGTAAAACTGTTCCTTCTAAGTCCTGAAACTCTTCTTGCACCATTTGGCGCTGTTGATCCCGCAGTTTTTGCGCCAAGACTTGCTTGGTTTGCATCGCCGCCATCCGACCAAATTCCCCTTGATCCGGGGTAACATCCAATACAACTTCCTGTCCTAATTGCGCTTCGTCTCCTCCCATGTCCTGAACTTGTTGCAGAGCAATTTCATGGTCAGAGTTGCTGACTTCTTCAACTATTGTTTTGGTAGCAACAACGCGAAAGCCTTCATCATCAACGTCTAGTTGGACATCAAAATTGTCAAAGTAATCTTCATCGAACTGTTTTCGCTCCAAGTTTTGGGCACGACGATAACGTTCGTAACCTTTAAGTAGTGCTTCTCTTATAGCTGATTGAACTGCAATACGAGGTAAATTACGCTCGCGACTTATATTTTCAATTAAATCTTTTAATCCGGGTAGAGTAACCATTGACATAAGCAATCTCCTTATAACGCTATGCAAAATATGATCAGCTTTTAGCTGTTAGCAGTCATGAGTCATGAGTCATGGGTCATTAGGAACCATAAAAGACAAATGACATACACACCCCTAGCGGGTTTCCCGTAGGGTTGGACAAATGACGAAGAACAAAAAGCTAATAGTTAGTAGCTGATAGCTCTTTTATCGCCGCTCATCCAGCTGCACCCTGGTAATCAAGGAGCGAGGGATTTGGACGACACGACCTTTTTGGTTTAAATAAACTGCTGTCTCATCCCGGCGAATCAACTGACCATTCCACTCTTGCTGTCCTTCGTAGGGTGGCGAAGTCTGGACAATCACAGAAAATCCCTTGAAGGAAATAAACTCTCGGTCGGTTGTCAGTTGTCGCGAAATACCAGGACTGGACACTTCCAACACATAAGCATCTGGAATAATTTCCGTCGCATCTAAGGTAGCTTCTAAAGCACGGCTCATTCTTTCGCAGTCATCCAACCCAGTGTCCTGTTGAGGATTGCGAATGTCTACCCGTAAAATTGGCGGACGTTGGTTCGTGTGAAAAACCACGCCAACAACTTCTAATCCCAGTTCTTCTGCCACTGGGGTCGCCAATTCAATAATTTGTGGGACGAGAGGGTGAGTCATGCGGCTATTCCAACAAAAAAAGTGGGCTATTACCCACTTCCTGCGATAAAGATATCTTCCAAGAAGTCTACAGACGAACTTGTATAAGTTCGCCTTTGATCTAAGTTTAGCGCATTTTTTTTGGAGCGAGAAGCAAAAACCGATTTTTAATCATACGTTGTAATTCTTTATTGTACACTTTTTCATCCCCAAAACAGTGCTGAGTACTGAGCTAATTCCAGCACAAGCCTCTGACTCAACCCAACGGTCTGACAACTAAAGAAAACAGTAGATGGTTACAAGACGAAACCATCACATTGCTAATCGTCGCAAAGACTTTGATCTCAAATGCCGTATCAAACTTTGTGACCAAGCTCAAATTATCTTTGCACAAGACCGTGAAGTACCCACCACCAAAACGGAGTACTGTTTATGGTGGGGGTTTCCAGTTTCATTCGTCGATGCCACGTTGGGGATTCCTTAGCTCAGGAATTCGGAACCAAATCCGATGATGGTCTTACTCGGCGTCCGGAGGTTTGAGGCTCGGTCGTTACTCCCGTACACCCGTGTGTACCCTGGCAGCAACCCGTCTCCCGCAGGTTGTTTAAATTGTTTTGTGCCACTTGGTTTTCAAAGCATGGAGGTTGTTATAACAACCCAATAATGTCTGATGACATCTTGCACTCTTGTTTTATGGATGCCGAGACAAACGGTGGGCGAGTGCCTCACTTCGTGAGGAGCTGAGTGGCAAAGGCACAGGCTGCGCGAACGCTAACATCAACGTGCAAGGACTACTTCTCTTATCACCTAGGGCGACTGTTATCAGCCCATGCATTACCATGTAGACCTGCTGAATATATTTATACATTAGCCTATTTGTAGAACAATGGGGTAACACCGTGAAAGAAAAAGTATTGCGATTTCGGATGCATGAGCGCAGATATAATAAGCTCAAACTATATGCACATAGCAAGCAAAAAACGATGACTCAGTTGATAGAAGACTGGGTTGACAGATTGCCGAACGTAGAAATTGTACAGACGCCTTGGCAGGGCGTCTCTACGGACATCTGCTATATAAAACCTAGACAAATCTAGACATTTACTTCTTACGTCACGGGGAGCATGGGAGCGGTTATCCCTCAGTAAGCATTCACGCCAAAGCCCTGCGCGATAAATTGATTGCGGCGTTTAAATCCCTATCCATTACGTGTCCACAATGTTCACATGAGTAGACACGTTCACTTAACAACAGAGATTTTTTCTTACAACCACAATTACTACAGGTTTTAGAAGACGGATACCATCTATCTGCTAAAACTAGCTTGCTTCCAAACTTTTTGCACTTATATTCAAGCTGCCGCTTAAATTCATAGAATCCGCAATCAGCTATGGATTGAGCAAGCTTATCGTTCTGCATCATGCCCGAAACATTCAAGTCCTCAATTACTATCACAGCGTGGTTTTTGCATAAGTAATTGGTGACTTTATGGAGCGAATCCTTACGAATATTTGAAACGCGGTTATGATGCAATGCTTGCTTAATTTTTGACTTGTGGCGATTGCTGCTACCTTTGACTTTTCGTGCTAAAGATTTAGACAATCGCTTTAATTTTTGGATACTTTTCTTGTATGCCTTGGGATTGGGAAATACAACACCAGTACTAAGCGTAGCCAGTTCTTTTATCCCTAAATCAACGCCTACAACTTCAACAGATTTTGGTGTAGTTTCGGTTTCAACACGGTGTGCAAACGCGATATACCAATCATTAGCTATCCGAGATATTGTTAACTTGGTGGTCGTTGTATGCGGCAATCCTTCATAAGTTTTGACCCAGCCAATAGTGGGTAGTTTAATCCGTAAGCCACCCACAGGTATGGGTTTTCCGCTAGCGTCTATAGTAAAAGAATCGTTTCGACCTTTCTTTTTAAGCTTCGGATATTCGCCTAGTCCTTTAAAGAATCGGTCAAAAGCTGCACCCAACTGGTCGAAAGCGTATTGAGTTATTTTCTGACAAATACCTTTTTCTCTAATCCATCCCAACTGAGTCTTGACTGAGTTGTTGAAGAACTTCTTGAGCAGGTATTTATTAGGCTTGTATCCATCTTGATATAAGTTTTTCCAGGTTGCTAATCCCCAGTTATAAGTAAAGCGTGCTATACCTGTGTGCTTGCTCATTACGGTTTTCTGTTCAACCGTTAGTTTTAACTTAGTCTTGATGGATAGAAGCATTGTTCGACCTCAATACTTGTGTTATACCTATCAGTATACCAATAAACAGGATACCGTCAATGACTTTTCAAAAGAAACATAAGTTAGGTGCACTTCCTTTTAATGAGGAGCCTTTCGACAAATCGCCCCTATGCCTGAAAGTACGCGAAGGTGTTAAAGAGAAACTAAAAGCCGTCCCTAACTGGCAGGAACGACTAAGAAATCTTATTGATGAATTGATTGAAAATACGGGGGATGGTTGTCGGTAAATGACTAGTTTTGTCTATGATTATGATGTCTTAAGACAAACTCCTCACAGCTGGACCGACGATCAACATAGATCCGAGATGCCCTCGTCGCCGTCCGGCACAGCAATCCCGCCACTAAACGGAGTACCGTTATAGTGGGGACTTACGCCGACTTAGTTAACAATCAGGTTCCTTCTCTACGCACCAGTGCGGTAGAGTTTTTGTCTTGTACAGGCGGAACTGACGGCTGTCTTCGTAGCTGCTTGGTTTGTTCCAGAACTTTCCACAGATCCTCTTGTGACAGGCGTTGGACGTAGTTGAGCTTCACTTCCTCTAAAAAGTCAATAAGTAAGTTCTGAATTTCTGAGAGGACGTGTTTTTTCTGCATTTCTGTTCCCAAAGCTTCGCTAAAGCGTTGCAAGAGTTGACTCGAAAGTTTCGCTCCAACTGGATCCTCTGTTGCGCTGACGATCGCACCATAAAGGTTAGCCGTGATTTGGGTTGCCAGTTGGTCGCTCAGCTGAGTTTGCATCACCTCTAGCCCTGGTAAGGAGTGCAGGTTGCGATACATGGGAGCTTGTGTGATGGCGCTTTCGATATTATGGCGCAAAATAGCAGCTATTTCGGGTTGGATTTTTGGCAGCACTTGGTAAACAATTGTTTTTACCAAAATAGATCCAATTGCTTCTACTTCATTAATATTATTGATATCTATGTAGGAACGCAGGTTTTCGTTTTGTGACAGCCAATGTTTTAGCTCGCCCCGTTGAATAGACCCCTGAACCTGGTTAATAACCCGCACTACGACAATTTCTGTGATTTCTTCGGCAAAATTCGCGACAATTCCTTGATGAATTTGCTGGCGTAGTGGATGGAGATTTAATAAACGTGCGTGGTCGAGGCGAATTAATACAGGTATAACTCGTAAAGTTCGCCAAAATGGTAGCAGCAAAAACAAGTCGTACCAACGCCACAAAATCGCATTTGACCAGCTAAAACCAGGGTGCTGACGTTTGATATAAAAGCTACGTGCCAGTAACTCTACAGCAAATAAAATCACAAATGGTAAGTCAATTCTCCAAAATTTATCAATGAGTTCACCATTTTCTCCAATACTTCGGTAGTAGTTAGTGATAATTAAAGGACGAATTGTTTGGTTGAAAAAATTAATTTCTTGGTTCCAGCCACGTTTTGATAAATACGCCTGGCTCCAGAAAGTGGAAAAGGCTTGCTTGGAAGATTTAACCCCTATGCGATCGCGCATCCGATTTTTGATTTTTTCCAAGGTACCACTTTTATCAACCGCCGCAAACGGGTTACTATCAATCATCTCACCACTAAGATTTCTAAGAGCCTCGAGTTCTGTTGCCACCTGAGGCGATCGCAACCCTGTTTGACTCACCTGTTCTGTAAGAGCGTCTACTGTTGCCAGATAATTTTCCGTTTCTCGATGAGCTTCAATCCCTTTAATTGGGTCGTATATTCGAGTCATTTGCGGCAGATTTCGTATATAAAAATCTCGCCAAGGAACATAACTTAAATCAAATAAAACTAAGCCTAAATTAACAGAGGCAAGAATTGCCATCAATCGCTCAAACCATAAGTTACGCTGCGTTAGAGGTTTTACGTTAGCCATTGGCTTTTAAATAAGTAAAGTACAGATTTTGAATACAATATCTCTAAATTACGTGGTTTTAGGTCTTGCCAACCTATACCTGCTGATTTTAAAAACTAAATTTATAGATAGGTGACAAAACCTTAGCCAACAGCAAAACCAACCACAACGCCTACTTCTACACCAGAGGTGTTACCTACAGCGACACCTACTCCCACAACAAAGGCGTCGCCAACTGCGACGCCTACTTCTACACCAGAGGCGTTACCTACAGTGAGTCCTACGTCCACACCTAGAGTGTCACCGACAGTAACGCCTACACCAATGCCAAGAAGATAATGAATTGGCTTAACTCAACTGGCTTGGGCTAGGTTCTTCTAAAGGTCTACCTTTGGGAGTAGGTAAAATTGGGCGGCGGTCATCGTAAGGCATAGGAATGTACTGTACGCTGGGGCGTCCGCCTTGTGGTTGTGGGTATAAATCCATGAGGTCGTAAATCACACGGGGCAGTCCGGCTGTTATGGGCAGCCCCATTTCCGTTGCTTCTTCAACGGTGATTGGGTAATCGTGAGTTACGCGCCCAGTTGTTAGGGCATCGATAATATTTTCGATGTTTTCTGGATTGACTTTCTGTTTGGGTACTGTATCTTTCAACAGAGTCCGCACAAAGCGCTGCACTTGGTTGATCGCTTTGCGTGATAAATCTGCCATAATCAAAGTCTGGTCGTCAACTTCACCAATGGGCTTCTGTTCAACAACTTTAATGATGCTGGCTGCTGGAAAGTTACCCAGTTGTGGGTCAACTGGTCCAAGAACAGCGTTAGCATCCATGACAATTTCATCAGCAGCAAGGGCAAGCATTGTGCCGCCACTCATCGCGTAGTGAGGTACAAAAACGGTGACTTTGGCAGGATGGCGAATTAATGCTCTAGCTATTTGTTCTGTTGCTAAGACTAAACCACCGGGAGTATGCAAAATTAAGTCAATCGGGACATCTGGCGGAGTGAGGCGAATTGCCCGCAGAATCTGTTCTGAATCTTCAATGGTGATGTAACGTGATACGGGAATTCCCAGAAAGCTGATAGACTCTTGGCGGTGAATGAGCAAAATCACCCGGCTTTTACGTTGCTGCTGAAATTCCTGTAGAGAGCGAACGCGCCGATACTCTATCTGACGTCTCTGCCACAGGGGTTGCAGGGAAGAAAGAAGGAGGAAAATCCAGAATAAATCGCCTATACCGAAGCCCATATGCTATTCAAAATTAAGTTAATATGCCTAACTTAGGCAAGCGTCCTATCTCCTTACTTTGAGTAAAGGCGTGTCAGCTAAGGATAGATTGCCAAAATTAGGGTTACCGCCCTTATTGTTTCAATTTTTGGCAAATATTAAGTCTATCTAGAGAGTTAGAAGAATTGAACCGCAGAGGCGCTGAGGACGCGGAGGATGTGTCGAGTGGCAGATATTTTTTCAAGTAATCATGAATACATAAATATAATACATAAATATTAATAAATAATTAATAAATATTAAATGCATTGACTGAATTAGCTAGCTCGGGTAAAAGCCCCACGTCTCACCCGTTCGCGTAGCGTGCCGAAGGTATAGGGGAGCGTGGGATGAATGCCCGGGCACTCAAGGTACGTCCCCTGACCGATTTTCTAGGTCGTTAGAAGAGGGAATGGGGACAGTGCCTTGAGTACCAATCTCCGTGTTGGGCAACCTGTCAACAAGCGTCTTCGACAATTTGAGTAACCGTCTTGTCGCGGCTCGCAGTATATGACCGTAACTTGTTTAACCTACTTTGTTGATATTCTTAAATTCAATCGTGATTCTTTTATAATGGGTAGGCAATATCTACCCGCTATGTTAAAATAAAGAAGTGCTGACACTCGCTGAAAATGCTGGTTGCACTTTATACCTAGACAAGTAAAGATACGGCGTTGCATTGGGAAGTGCGGTCTTAAATACGCTATTAATAGCCGACTACTGCCTCCAATGCGTAAAATCTTTAAGGAACGTAGGTGAATGGTTTTTTTATCATTCGAGTCGGGAGGGGCACGTGCCTGACCATAAACTGCGGTAGTGGGAAACAGTTGGAGTACCACGTTCGCGCAGCGTCTCCCCTTGGGAGAACGAATTTCTGGAAGGAGCAATCTGCCAGAAGCCTACAGCTACTCGAAGAGAGGTGTAGGAGTGTCACGAATAGGATCGCCAAATTTTGATAGTATCGTCATCGCTGCCGCTGACAATGGTCTGCCCATCTGGACTAAAGGCAACGGATCTGACGTAGTTGGAATGACCGCTAAGAGTGCAGATTTCTATGCCTGTACTTATCTGCCAGATTTTGATAGTTTTATCCCAACTACCGCTAGCAAGAAGCTGCCCATTCGGGCTAAAGGCAACTGAACACACTGCCTCGGAATGACCTATGAAGGTACGAATTTTTTCTCCTGTAGTCACTTGCCAAAGCTTGATTGTCTTATCAGCACTGCTACTAGCTATAAGTTGTCCATTTGGACTGAAGGCAACCGAGTGAACGAAAAAGGAATGACCTGTGAAGGTACGAATTTCTCTGCCTGTATTCACTTGCCAAAGCTTAATTGTGCTGTCAGCGCTACCACTAGCCAAAAGTTGCCCATCCGGACTAAAGGCTACTGACCATACTGAGTCGGAATGACCTGTGAAGGTGCGAATTTCTCTGCCTGTATTCACTTGCCAAAGCTTAACTGTGCTGTCAGCACTGCCACTCGCTAAGATCCACCCTAGCCTTATAGAACCTTTGCTCGATGAGGGCAATCTCCGCAGGTAAGTTTCTTCTTCTTGATCAGAGGGGTTTGGGAATATTGGACTAAAGGCTACGGAATTAATCCAGTTGCCATTACTAGTCAGTGTGTAAATTTCTTTTCCTGTAGCAACCTGCCACAGTTTGATGCTTTCATCCCAGCTGCCACTGGCAAGCAACTTTCCGTCTGGGCTAAAGGCGACGGTATAAACAATGTTGGAATGACCAGAAAACCAACGACCAAAGGTACGCAGTTGTTTACCAGTTTCTAGTTGCCACAGTTTGATTGTGTTGTCATTGCTACCACTAGCTAGAGTCTGCCCATCCAAGCTAATAGCAACGGCAAAAACCATGCTGGAATGACCTTTGAGGGTATGTACGCATTGCCACTTTTGCCACTTTTGAGAAGTGACAACAGATGGTTGGAGTGATTGCGGGTTGGGCTGTGGGAAGTGCTGAGTCGGGAGTGGTGAGTGGGGTGTTATCACCTGCGTGACAGGAACCTCCTCAACCTTACCATCCAATAAATCCAGCCACTCCTGTATGGACTGGGGGCGGAGATCAGCTTGCAAATCCATCCCCCTCATAATTGCTTGATTGACTGTGTCGCTGATATTAGGATTGAAGTGTTTTGGTGGTTCTAGGGGAATGTTGCGCCGTCGTCTGTCATCAGCATTCCTTGGAATTAATCCGGTAAGTAAAGTATACAAGGTGGCAGCTAGCGCATATACATCAATGTATGCTCCCCGTGCTGCTTCCAATTCATACTGTTCCGGAGGAGCAAAACCAGGAGTGCGATACACTGTATGTCTTTGGATAACATTCGGGATAAATTCTCTGGCAATCCCAAAGTCAATGAGCACAGCTTCTGATTTGCCAGCGCGAATCATGATATTGCGCGGTTTGATGTCGCGATGCAGCAAGCCTTTAGAGTGAATGACCTTCAAAGCATCGCCAATTTGCCGGATGTACAAAAGCGCTTCAACTTCTGATAACACCCCCATACGCCGAAGGCGATCGCCTAAGTCTTCACCTTCGATATACTCTATCACCATGCAAGGCAAATTTCCTTCATCAAAAATGTTTTCTATCTGCACTATATGAGGATGGCGACACACGGCAAGCCGAACAGCTTCATCGCGGAAGTCTTGCTTTAATTTAGTTTGATGAGGTTTCCAGGTAGAATCATTGAGGATGTCTTCTCTAAGAGTTTTAATGACCCGCAATTCATCCCGTTCGTTTCTGGCGAGATAGGTGATACCAATTCCACCTTCGCCTAGTTTTCTTTCGATGATGTAACGTCCCCCAAATAACGGCTGTCCTGGATTCCAGACCATTAGATTTATTGCTAAATTATGCTATTTATTTTGCCACGCTATGAAAGCTGGGTCGGAGGGGAGTAGGCAATGGAGACAAGATGAGGAGGTGGGCTTTAATGACTTTTTCTCTTCCCCTGTCCCCAAGGCTATTTGTCACTTTATCCCCTTCTTTTATTCTCCCACTGCCAACAGCCGTCTTACTCAACTCGAAAAACAGCTGACTAGCAAGTTGGTAGCATCTTAAATTTGTTGAACAAATGAACTTTAAGACTAGCTACGTTTTCATTATGAAACTGAAGAATAAAGTACATGAAAAAGTTCCAATTAGCAAAAGTAAAAGGTTGTAGGTTGAACAATACATAATTCTTCAAAATTATGACGAGAAAGATGCCTTAATTAATTTAATAATTAAGAATAATTTGCTAGCCATCTAATTGTTTCAAAAATGTTAGGATAGAATCCGGAATGCCACCAAGTTATTTTGTAACTACCTATATTCTTATGTAAAGTAAGATTATGTAAAGTAAGATTCACCCTCAGCCCATCCATACAACGGGTTATGCATGAGTTTAATTATTTGCTCCTTGTACTTTTATTTTCACATAATCTGGGGTTATGTTAAAAAATTTAAAATTGAAACAAAAATTTACAATTTTGCTACTCGTAATTCTTGTAGTAGGTTTAAGCTTAAGTGGATTAGTTCTTTCTGCTTTACTGAGGCAGAACGCCACAAATGAAATTGCCTCAAGAGCTTTAACACTCATTGACACAATGACTTCTCTACGTGAGTACACACTTACTCAAATCTATCCAGAACTCTCTTTTAAACTGGAAGAGAAGTTTCTGCCCCAAGTTGTATCCGCATACTCAGCGCGGCAAGTCTTTGAAATCCTACGAAAAAAACCAGAATATCGCGACTTATTTTATAAAGAAGCAGCCATAAATCCCACTAATCTTCGGGACAAGGCTGATAGTTTTGAAGCACAAGTTTTAGAGCGTTTTAGAAAAGAAAAAGATTTAAAACAGGTGAACGGATTTCGCTCACTTCCTGGTGGTGAAATCTTTTACATTGCTCGTCCGTTAACAATTAGCCAAGAAAGCTGTCTTCAGTGTCATAGCACTCCTGAGGCTGCACCAAAAACGATGATTGAGCGTTTTGGCGCAGTCAATGGATTTGGGTGGCATTTGAATGAAATTGTAGCTGCTCAATTTGTTTCCCTACCGGCGAGCAAAGTCATCGAAAAAGCCTATCAATCTTCTTTATTAATAGTGGGACTGGTTTCTACTGTTTTTATAGCTGTTATCTTTTTAGTCAACGTCTTTTTGAATCGACAAGTTATTCTTCCTCTCAAGCGTATAACCCGTGTAGCTGAGGAAGTCAGCACGGGGCATATGGAAGTTGACTTTGAACAGATTTCTAATGATGAAATTGGTAATCTTGCCAAAGCTTTCAAACGAATGAAGTTAAGTTTAGAAATGGCAATGAAAAGAATCAGACGTACTCAGGGAGGAAATACAGGAGGCTCAGCAGGATATTAAGCTTTAAAGAAGAACACAGAATGCAATTGGGTGGGAATGCATGAGCCTACCAATTTTGTTAACCATCAATTCCTAGATTTTGGTGGAAAACTTCAGATCTTCTACTCTCCACCTAGTTCGTACAAACTTCAGGTTGAAGATTCTCCTAAGTTCTGACAACTGTGTTCTGAGTTCTTTGTTGTTAATATGTATGAACGCAACTTGATATGGCTCATGAAAACAAGCGTTTTCTAAATTCAAAAGCTGCTGCTGCATCGGGAATTTCCGCTGCCAAAGATTCAACAAATTGGTAGGGTGAGACGTGAGGAGTTTCAGCCAATGTCTCTTCTACAACTAAACTTGCTATTGGTCCAATGTAGTAAGCTAGCTCTTGCTGACAACGTTGTATGAAAGTTGGATTGAGTGAGGATTGTTGTGGTTGTGCTTGTGGCTTCATTTGAGGAGTTTGTTGCTGGCTAGATGATATAGCCGAACTCACTATTGTTTCTGAATTTTGGTTGTGTGAGTACCCTCTTGTGACTCCAGGCCCAGATGCATTTGCAATGACAGTCGTAGGTAAATCAAGTATTGTTGATTGTGGTATAACTTGAGGCTGTCCAAGACGCTGTAATTCGGCGAGAACTTGCTTTGAGGATTGATATCGCTGCTTTGGCGTATCGGCTAGCAATTTATCGAGTATTTGAGCAAAATCATTGCTAACATTGGTGTAAAAATGCCATTTCCACTCTAAAGAATACTGATCCATAAGGAACGACGGATCTCTACCTGTGAGCAGTACGACTGCAGTCACACCTAGAGCATAAAGGTCACTACTCGGAGAACACAATCCTAAGCTAATTTGCTCGCGGGGAGCATATCCCACTTTGCCCACAAGTGACATTTTGCCAACAAAACTCATGTGGTAGGCATTGCTACCTTCGTTAACGTCAGCTATCTGCTTTCCGACACCGAAATCAATGAGCACGGGCAAATTTTTGCCCTGAGGCAACATGATGTTATCAGGAGAAATATCTCGATGGATAATGTTGTGCTGGTGAACATAGTCCAACACAGGCAACAGATTTTTTAGCCACTGTATAACTTCGCCTTCCGAAAAAGCTCGTCCTTGGTTTTGCCGTTCTCGCAACAGCGCTGAATATGTTTTACCATCAACAAATTCTTGTACTAAAAACAGCCGACCATCTCCTTCAAAGCAAGCCAAGAAACGAGGAATCTGAGGATGTTCCAACTGGTGGAGAATTTTTGCCTCTCTTTTAAACAAGTTGCGACATTTTTCTAGAGCATTTTCCCCTGAACCAGTGGGTGCAAATTCTTTGAGGACGCATGGTTCATTGAAGCGACGAGTATCAAACGCCAAGTATGTTCTTCCCAGCCCTCCATGTCCCAAGAGTTGTTGAATGATATAACGGTTATCAATCATCGTTCCCGAAGGAATTTCTGGTTTGATTAAGAAAGACTGAGACATAACATTGCACTCCTAACTATCCTAACTATTTCGTTTATCAATAATTTTGAGTTTTTTAAGGTAAAAAACTCTATTAGGTAAAAACTTTAATAGACTTACAGAGCCTAGATTTTCTATCATAACTATATAACAACCCGTATCTTTGCTTAGTAGCACTCTGTTACAAAATAGACCACCTCTTTCTTACGAGTTTATTGCTTATCAGGTCAGCCTGTTGAGACTCTAATGACTTATCGGTAGAATTTACAAAAAAAACGCAAAGAAAGGATGAAATTTTATCAAGTGGTATTAATTAACCGCTTGTCCACCAACCTTCTGTTGATTGGCAGATTGTTGATTGAGTAAGACGGCGGGTGTTTTCTTGACCTGCGCCTCAATAGGTCTGACTTTCTCGACTAATTTAATGAACTGCTCGTAGTTAGGTACTTTTGCTAGAGGGACATAACCAGCATCTGCTGTAATATCTCCAGGCGCTTGGCTCATCGCTTTTTGAATTTGCTGCTGTTGATTGCGCTCTATGGACGGTGCCAAGATAACAACTGCAGGAGGAATCCATCGGCTAGTGTGTAAAACCCTAAACTTTGTTGTCCTAAACTCTCGCTGATAAAGCTCAAAATCTGTTTCCGATAATGCGCCAGCATCAACGCTACCGTCATTGAGCCACTGTAGTACTGTTTTGGGAGTGGGAGCAAAACGGATTTGAGCAAGGGTTAAACCGTACAAATCGTACAAAGGAACATAATAGCCAGCAGCAGAACCAGCTGCTCCTAAAGCAAGGGTTTTATTAGCTAGGTCTGCCATTGTTTTTATTGGTTTATCATCTCGGACTATAAGCAAAGAGCGTTGTCTACCAGTGGTTCCCTCCATAGAGAACAGAGGCGTGTAGAGTTCTTTGCTTATAGCAATTGCTGCTAAGCCCGGAGGTGCAAAAACAATTTCCCAATTTTTGTGTTGAATTTGCTCTAGAGCTTGTAATTCGTTATAAGCTGGTTCAAGTTCTACAATCGACTGAGTTTGTTTTGCTATGTAGTCTTTGAAGCGCTCGTACTTGTCTAGAGAAACGGCTCCTTCGCCGTAACTTACCACACCTATAGTCAGTCTTTCTGATCTAATGTCTTCTTTTTCATTATTACATCCAGTTCCTAGTAACCCAATAAGTACTAGGAACTGGATGAGCAAAATACGTCGTAAAATAATGGTTTTCATTATTAAATGATAATTTCAGATAATTTCTCAAACTAAAGACATTTTGATTATCGCTATTTCAAGTGATTAATCTGCTAGTGATGGAAAGATTTAATTTTTTATCAGTCTTTTGTTGCTATTTGAAAATATGAGTTGACGAAACTACATTCGTTTATGAGCCTTATGAGAACCAAACCTTAGATTTGCATAAGCCAGGCTTGTCACTCCTCAATATTATTAGGACTTACGCACACTCTACGAATTCGGGCGCGTTCTAGCCTGCGGTATGCCAAGGGCGTTAGCGTATCTCCTGCCCAGACGCTGCGCGTATGCCTGATTCCACTTAGCTCCTCTGGAGCGCGAAGCTCTCCCGAAGGGAGCAAGAGGCACAGATATCTCCTATGCCCAGCGGGTACGACCACGGCTATCGCCGCAATTCGTAAGCTCCTAACAAATTACTTGTTATTTAACATAAAGTTATTTCACATAAATCAATGGGCGATACTGGACTCGAACCAGTGACCCCTTCCGTGTGAAGGAAGTGCGCTACCACTGTGCTAATCGCCCAATTCTATCTAATATAACACAAGTAGCGGTAAATCCGAAAGTACAAGAACCTAATGAAGACATAGGCGTTCTGTGGATTTGGAGTTGTAGAAGCTTGTGCATAAGGGGCAGAGGGAAAAAATAGGGTCATGTGTTGACTCAAGGAAAAACCGCTATGATATTAAGTTTCAAGGGACGTGGCGCACGTTTTTGTCCACAAATGTTTGTTTAGCATAGAAAACACTGTCAACACCCTCCGTGGTCGCGCCACGGTTTCTACACTACCGGAAGATTTTAGATGACAAAGCCTTGGTATTGGCGATCGCTCCCCTTAAAAAATCGTACTGGCTGTGATGTTTTTGCAGCCTTATTTCGCCATACTTCTACCTCTTTGCCTAAAATTGCCACTCTGTTAGAAAGTCCCCACGCAAAATTTGACCGTTCCCAACTAGCTCGATATTCTATCTGTGCAGGCGCTCCTCGGCTCGTCGATGGAGTTGTGCAAATGTGGACACCACCACTTGGACAAGTTTTACCGTTTCTGGAACAGTTGTTACACACAAGAGGACACTCCGACAGTGCGATCGCGGGACGCACAGAAATTCCTCCCCACCTTCCCTTCACTGGTGGTTGGCTGGGTTGGCTAGGTTACGACATTGCATGGGAAATTGAACAGCTACCGCGTTCCAAATATGATACTCTCCCGTTTCCAGTTGCGTTTTGGTACGAACCCGATTGTTTTACCATCTTAGATCACTGGGAGCAAATTCTCTGGCTAGCCGCCAGTAACTTTGCACAATTGGATGAGTTGGAGAACAAGCTGCAACGACAAGATCACCAGGAAAAAATCTTTTCCTCATCCCCCTCATCTCCCTCATCCCCCTCATCTCCCTTATCCCCCCCACCTCCCCATTTCTGGACTTCTCAAGAGGAGTATGAAACTCTTGTAAAGCGTGCCAAAAAATACATTCAGGCTGGAGACATCTTTCAGGCGAATCTGTCACTACGGTTTGAAGCACAGACTGCTGCTTCTGGTTGGGAAATTTATGGTGCTTTGCAACAGATAAATCCTTCTCCTTTTGCAAGCTATTGGCAAACTCCTTGGGGAGAGGTTATGAGCTGTTCTCCAGAAAGGTTGGTGCAATTACAAAGATGTCCAGACGGGAAATCGCACGTCTCGACAAGACCGATTGCTGGGACGCGATCGCGTGGGATCACTCCAAACGCCGATCAACAACTAGCACAAGATTTAGTGGGCAGCACCAAAGAACGCGCTGAACATATTATGCTAGTTGACCTAGAACGCAACGATTTAGGGCGAGTGTGCGAATGGGGAAGTGTTGCTGTTGACGAATTGCTAACAATTGAGCGTTACAGCCACGTTATGCACCTTGTCAGCAACATCAAAGGTAGCTTAAAATCTGATTGCAACGCCGTTGACTTGATTCGCGCCATGTTCCCTGGTGGCACGATCACAGGTTGCCCTAAAGTCCGCTGCATGGAAATTATTGAAGAACTAGAACCGATGCGGCGTAGTTTGTTCTATGGTTCCTGCGGTTATTTAGATTGGCGGGGTAACTTAGACTTAAATATCTTGATCCGCACCCTGCTATTATCTCCCTCTACAGGACGAGACAGGGGGGATAAGGTAGACTTGGGGACAAGGAAGACAATAAGGAATTCTCCTGTGTTTCCCCATCTGAGGACTCCCCACACCCGTACGGGCGCAACGCCTTGTCCTACAACCCCCACTTCCTACTCCCTACTTAACACCGTTTGGGGACAGGTTGGAGCAGGTATTGTTGCAGATAGCGATCCCGAGAGAGAATGGTATGAGTCTTTGCACAAAGCGCAGGCACAACTTAAGGCACTGACAATGGTTATGAGTCAACAGTGCATCAGTCCTGAATCCTGAGTTTGTAGTTCAGAGCTATTAACTGATGGCTCTTGGTTTGGGGCTTTTTAGGATTTTCAGTCAAGATTTTGGCGAAATGTGTCCATTATCGTCAAAATTTTTCTATTCAACTGCAAAAATATTTATACTCATCCCTTGATATTAAATGAACTCAGACAACTCGGAAACTTACATAAATCATCCAACTTGGGGTTTGCTCTATAGGATTTGTATGGTAGATGAGAACCAAGAGTTGTTCACAACACTGTATGCCCAACGCTTATTCTTTTTAGTAGCAAGTGACATTAAAGGTATGAAGTTCCAGCCTATTGGACGTACTGAGGCTAGAATGATGCTGGAAAATCGCTTGCGTAATTTGCGCCGTACAGGACAATCTCAGGAGTACGATCAGCTTCAGAGTGTTTTCCAACGCACCTTCCAATGAACAGTTCGATTCACGAACGTATTATCGCCCTTCGTTCCTCCCTACCAGATTCAGTCCGGTTAATTGCTGTTACCAAGCAAGTATCCCCTGAAGTCATGCGCTGTGCTTATGCTGCAGGAATTCGGGATTTTGGCGAGAGTCGCATCCAAGAAGCAGCTAGCAAACAGGCTCAATTGCAAGACTTATCAGATTTGACTTGGCACTTTATTGGACATTTGCAAAGCAATAAAGCCAAAAAAGTCATTGAACAATTCCAGTGGATTCACTCTGTAGATAATTTAAAACTCGCTCAACGCTTAAACCAATTGGCGCAACAGTTACAAGTGAGTCCTCAGGTTTGTCTGCAAGTCAAAATACTTAGCGATCCTAACAAGTCGGGTTGGAGCATATCACAACTCTTAGCTGACTTAAGCGCCTTAAATGAATGCAAAAATTTACAAATTCAGGGTTTAATGACAATTCCACCTTTGGGATTGAATGATTCAGAGATTCTAAATGTCTTCAATCGCACCCATGAACTCGCAAAAGAGATCCAAGAACAAAATTGGTCTCATATTCAAATGAAACACCTTTCGATGGGGATGTCAGGGGACTACAAACTGGCAGTGCAAGCGGGTGCAACAATGGTGAGATTAGGAACTATCTTGTTTGGAGAGCGTTTGCTCCTTTAGCGACGCAAACAGAGAAATTAAGGAGTTCAAAAGTTATATAAATCACAATAGTTACTGAGATTGTGAACTTTTAAACTCCTTAATAAAATATTGTAGAAAAAAAATCAGAACATACTGGTTCAATCGGTCACAAAGGATATAGTATTGACAAAAGTAAAAGTAAACAGAATATTGGGGGAAAGCACTTCCCCAAGCCAAGTGGTTAAGATATAATCTTGACTCATTGTTGCCTAGAAAACATATACAGGTCTTACCAGGAGCGTTTATTCAAACGAAAACCTGTAGGAGATAGTACAAACAGCGAAAAAATGGCTGAATTGTCTGGTCTTTACAGGAGTAAAAATAAATTGAATCAGTTTTTGCCATATTGGTTACAGTGATTGGGACTAGGAGGGTAAACCATGAACAATATTTTTTCTAAACTGAGAGACTTCGTAGGTCTAAATGAGCAAGTAGAATACGAATATTATGAAGAAGAACCTGATACAGAAAATTACCAAAATGTGTATCAGGAACAAAATGCCCAAGGGGCACAGCAAGAAGCTGCTGCTCAAAATCGACGGTGGCGTGAACCCATGAATACAATGGGAGATGTAAGTGCAGCGGGATCAAAGCCGATGAGTAATGTTATTGGTATGCCAGGAGCAATAAATGGGATCTCAGAAGTATTGGTGCTAGAACCACGCACCTTTGAAGAAATGCCCCAAGCAATTCAAGCGTTGCGAGAACGCAAGTCAGTAGTATTAAATTTGACAATAATGGATCCGGATCAAGCACAGCGTGCCGTAGATTTTGTAGCGGGTGGCACTTACGCACTTGATGGACACCAAGAACGCATCGGCGAAAGCATATTTTTGTTTACACCAAGCTGTGTGCAAGTTAGCACTCAGTCAGGAGTTCTTCATGAAGTACCTCAACCTACAGTGCGTCCCTCACGTTCCACAGGACCAAATCCAGCGTGGGGAAATGAAGGTAACAGGATGGCACAATAAATATAAATTAGTGATAAGTCAAGAGTCAAGAGTCTAAAGTCCAAAGGCATTGACTCTTGACTTTTGAATTTTGAACGCCAGTCGCCGTGAGAGCGGGAAACCCTCCAAAGGGCGCTGTCTCCTCTTGAGTTATGACTTATGAGTAATGACTACTAAATTTGGCTTGATTGGTGGCGGGGTAATGGGAGAAGCGCTCTTATCCCGCCTTATTGCTCGAAAAATTTACCAACCATCAGAAGTCCTAGTTAGTGAACCGCAAACCTCACGGCAAAGTTTTTTGGAAGACGAATACGGGGTTGGGATCACAGCGGATAATCGTGTGGTATTCACACCAACAACGGAAGTCGTGTTTTTGGCAGTGAAACCTCAGGTGTTTAGTGCGATCGCCCAAGAATTGGCAGATGTCATCGCTGGCGATTCAAAGCCACTCATAATATCTATATTAGCAGGTGTGACTTTGAGTCAGTTGGAAGCGACTTTTGGACACTTACCAGTGATTCGGGCAATGCCTAACACTCCAGCAACCGTAGGGGCGGGGATAACTGCGATATCTCTAGGTGCTTATACCAAACCAAGTCACCAGGAAACCGCCAAGCAACTTTTCTCAGCAGTGGGAGAAGTGGTGGAAGTTTCAGAAAGCTTAATGGATGCGGTGACAGGACTATCAGGATCAGGTCCAGCTTACGTAGCACTGCTTGTGGAAGCACTTGCTGATGGAGGAGTCGCCACAGGGTTACCTCGGGCGATCGCCAATCAACTGGCTTTGCAAACTGTACTAGGAACAGCAAAGCTTTTACATGAAACCAAATTACACCCAGCAGAACTTAAAGATCGCGTCACCAGTCCAGGCGGTACGACAATCGCTGGGATTGCTCAACTAGAAAGAGCAGGGTTTCGCTCAGCTTTAATAGAAGCAGTCAAAGCAGCAACAGCCCGCTCACAAGAATTGGGAAAGTGAGAAATTGGAGATTAGCGACTAGGAACTAGGTGTTTCATCAATGCTGAATTTTTTCATGCGTAATGATTATTACCCAATCCCAAATCCCGAATCCCTAATCGCTAATAACAAATAACTAAGTTGACAAAAGAGTCGTTAATATAGTAAACAGTTTTGGTTGCAAATGTAATTGAGTGAATTACCCTGCGCTGTCTCCAGAACTTGACCCAAGTTCTGTATTTCCTTTTCAACTGGATCAGTTCCAGAAAGATGCGATCGCTTCGCTGAATGCTGGAAATTCCGTAGTGGTGTGTGCACCCACAGGTTCAGGCAAAACATTAGTAGGGGAATACGCCATATATCGCGCCCTGTCGCGAGGAAAGAGAGTGTTTTACACCACTCCCCTAAAGGCGCTTTCCAATCAGAAACTACGTGACTTTCGCGAAAAATTTGGCTTTGACCATGTTGGACTGTTAACTGGAGATGCCTCCATTAACCGAGATGCACCAATTCTGGTGATGACCACAGAAATTTTCCGTAATATGCTCTATGGCACACCGATAGGGCAAATCGGGATTTCTTTAGTAGACGTTGAGGCGGTGGTGCTCGATGAGTGCCATTACATGAACGACCGTCAACGGGGAACAGTTTGGGAAGAATCGATCATTTATTGTCCCCGTGAGGTTCAACTTGTAGCCCTGTCAGCAACTGTTGCCAATAGTGATGAACTGACCGACTGGTTAAATCAAGTTCACGGTCCTACCGACCTCATATACTCGGATCATCGCCCAGTGCCTTTGGAGTTTCACTTTGGCAATGTCAAAGGGTTATTTCCCCTGCTTAATGATGACAAAACCCAAATTAACCACCGTCTGTTGAAAAAGAGGAAAAAAGGAGATAAAGAAAAGAGCAAAGCGAATGTAAAAGCCGAGACTCCCAGCATTCTTCAGGTTTTGAGCCAGCTACAAGAACGGGATATGCTGCCTGCAATTTACTTCATCTTCAGCCGCCGGGGATGTGATAAATCCGTGGCGGATGTTGGTGATTTTCCGTTGGTGAATAAGGAAGAGGCGCAGCAGTTGCGTCGGCAAATTGATGAATTTTTAACCCGCAACCCTGAAGCAGGACGTTCTGGACAGATTGCACCGTTGTACCGGGGAATAGCAGCACACCATGCTGGAATTTTACCTGCGTGGAAAGTGCTGGTCGAAGAACTCTTTCAGCAAGGGTTAATTAAAGTCGTGTTTGCCACCGAAACCTTGGCAGCTGGAATTAATATGCCAGCCAGGACAACGGTCATTTCCACCCTTTCCAAGCGTACCGATACCGGGCATCGTCTGTTGAATGCTTCCGAATTTCTGCAAATGGCAGGAAGGGCTGGTCGTAGGGGGATGGATGAACGGGGTCATGTGGTGACGCTGCAAACCCCCTTTGAAGGAGCGAAAGAAGCGGCGTATTTGGCAACATCGAAAGCAGATCCCCTAGTGAGCCAGTTTACACCAAGTTACGGCATGGTGTTGAACTTACTGCAAACCCACACTTTGGAGCAAGCCAGGGAACTGATAGAACGCAGCTTTGGACAGTACTTGGCAACCTTGCACTTACGACCGCAGTACGAGTATGTAGCTCATTTGCAAACACAACTCGCTCAGCTTCAAGCGCAAATCGCCGCCATTGACGAAGGCGAATTGGCTGTTTATGAGAAATTGCGGCAACGCCTGCGAGTCGAACGCCAGCTGTTGAAAACGCTGCAAGAGCAAGCGCAGGATGCCCGACAAGAGGAATTGGGCATGATGTTAGACTTTGCAGTGTCGGGAACGCTTTTGAGTCTCAAAAGTAAAAACTTCACAATGCCTGCACCCATAACAGCGGTGTTAGTGGGGAAAACGCCAAATCCTGGTCAAACTTGTTACTTGGTATGCTTAGGGCGAGATAATCGCTGGTATGTCACGACAGCCGCTGATGTCATGGATTTGTATGCAGAACTGCCGCGAATTGACCTGCCAGAGCAGCTGGTACCACCACCAGAGATGCCTTTAAAACGGGGACAGTCAGTTCCTGGTAACGAGGAAACAGCAGCGATCGCCCAACAGATTCCCGATCCCACGGAAGCTGCATATATGGCTCCAGAAGTCGCAGAACAGCTGCGTCGTGTTGTTGCTGTGCAAGAGCAATTAGAAGCTCACCCCCTGCATCAATCAGGCAATGCTAGCAATATTTTCAAACGCAGAACACAGGTTGCTGAACTTGAAGCCGAAATTCAACAGATGCAGGCACAAGTAGAGCAACAGTCGCAGCGCAATTGGGAAGAGTTTCTCAATTTAATTGAAATTTTGCAGTACTTTGAATGTCTGGATAACTTAGTTCCCACGCGGCTAGGGCAAATTGCAGCAGCGATTCGGGGAGAAAATGAATTGTGGTTGGGGTTAGCATTTGCCAGTGGAGAATTGGATAACCTAGATCCACACCATTTAGCAGCGGCGATCGCGGCTTTGGTGACAGAAACTCCACGTCCAGATAGCATGGTTCGCTTTGATCTGAGTGAGGAAGTGCTAGAAGGTTTGTCACGATTGCGGGGAATTCGCCGCAAGATGTTTCAGTTGCAACGTCGTTATAATGTGGCTTTACCGATATGGTTGGAGTTTGAGTTAATTGCCCTAGTAGAACAGTGGGCGCTGGGTATGGAGTGGGTAGAACTTTGCGAAAATACCAGTTTGGATGAAGGTGATGTGGTGCGAATATTACGTCGAACCTTAGATTTACTGTCGCAAATTCCTCACGTACCGCATTTATCAAACTCCTTGCAGCGTAATGCCCATCGTGCTATGCAGCTTATTGATAGGTTCCCAGTTAATGAAGTAGTGGAATAAGTTAGGAGTTAGGAATTGGGAGTTTTTAGTCCTGAGTCCTAAGTCCTAAATACTAAATTTTCATTTCAAAGTTACAGTTATTGCGGCAAGGGAAACAGCTTAATACACCAAGTTTCCAGTGTTGCGCAGCTGGCGTAAAGAGTTTATACAAGCTGGACAGTCGCAGCCAAACTTGGCGATCGCAGCATCACTTTCTTCTTCAGTAAATTCTACCGAAGCAATATTCCGCCCAGCCTCCCCTGTCGTCACGGTTGATGCAGGTGTAGAAGGAGATTGTTGCTTCCTCTGTGAATCCCGGATGCACACTAACTTGTTAACAGCGTGGGGACTAACTATACAGGTTTGACCGTCTTTGTGGATCAATCCCTAGCTAGGAGCAGCGTGTGCGGGATGAATGGCTGCCAAAGTAGACATCAGCGATACAAAAATAGAGGAACTAGACAGCAAATTAAGTATAAGTTTTCTGTTCATCAATTTCCTTCGTGTCCTTAGCAAATTTTCCTGACCGCTAAGATAATCTAATTCACTGTTACAGGTCAAGAAACTTTTTATCAGGAATACCAACAATTCTTCTGATTTTTTCAACCAATAAACTTTTCCTTATATAGCACAAAGCAAGCTAAATTTTATTTCTACAATTTTGTCAAATTAAAGTTAATAAAATGAGAATAATAACCATAAACTTTTGCTCATCTTCAGCGCCACTACAGTCATGAAATAAGCTGTTGGACTTGTGCGCCAACTTTCAAACAATAGGGTAGACAACAAAGCGAGTCTTGGAACGCTAGAGGTTCCTAAGCAGCCCACGAATGAATTGGGGAGACAGTGCTTCGGGATTCACCTTCGTGTATGCAAACGGCAATGGGCTTCAAACCCCGACTCTCTAGCCAGATCTGTAAATTCATGCAGCAATTCTGACTTCTGTGGTTCTGATACCAAGTTGCGTTCATATATCTTACCCTTGTCTCCCTTGTCTCCCTTCCCCCTTCAACAATTGATATCTTTGAACAAGAGTAATGAGAATTCCCTAACAAAATAGAATAATAACATCCAACAGCCAGTCTAGTTGACTCTTTAACCAAAATAAACTAAGTCTATGATCCGCCGCATTCAGCCTCAGCAATATTACCAAGGTAAATAAAACTAACATATCACTAACACTGAATAAGTGTATAACTATACTATTTAAAGTTTTTAGAAAAGTTATACTAGTTTTTAGGTTCTACCTGGGAATTACTTAGAAGTGGCTTTGCCACTTCTTTTTTAAAACCTAAGGAAAAGATATAGCAATTTTTAGTTGAGTGGAATACATCAAGAAATAAGAACCGCTCATCGGACAGTCATGGGACACAGATAAATAATTACTTTATTTAAACGAAAAGTGCTATAATATCTTCTCAAAAATGGAGTATACCGTGAAGTATAAAATACTTTATACTATATTCTTGCTGCTTTCTTTTGTGCATTAAATTCAGTCCTGAGGGCGAAGCGAGGGATGCTTTCGTCAGTTTTCATCTGATATACGGATCGATCTTTATTTGAGTTTCGTCGCCAGTTGACCTACAAATGTGAGTTGTATGGCTCAAAGCTTGTCGTAGTTGACCGTTGGTTTCCGTCTAGCAAGACATGTTCAAACTGCGGAACTAAAAAAGAAACACTCACTTTGGATGAGCGAGTGTTTGAATGTTCCGAGTGCGGATTCAGTTTAGACAGAGACTTGAACGCTGCAATCAATTTGTCAAAAGTCGTCAGTTAGACGGAGCTCGCGCCTGTGGACTGGTCTTGTTGCCGACTTCTCCAGTCCTGTTGCAGGAAGTAAACGAAGCCCAAAGTAGATATAGCAACCGCCAAGGCGGTTAGGACGTAAACTAAAGGTATTATCGTAACCTG